>CAZOJE010000022.1:0-1696 GCA_964580065.1 uncultured Candidatus Saccharibacteria bacterium | reverse complement strand
ATCAGCAGTCATTTTTCAATCGGTATTTTTGAATGTTTTGAAGTCGGCATTGACAGCATCGATATAAACCAATAAGAGAGCAGGTCGCCCTGAAGGATCTTTTAGTCCAAATAGGGTGACTTGCTCTCTTACTGTCTTTATGCAGCAGTTTCAAAAATTCTTTTCTGAGCCTTAAGATATCGTTGCAGATTAGGAATTGTGCCATCTGACATTTGATCATTAAGCTCATCTTCTGTAAGCCCGATAGAATTGTCTCTTGCCAGTTTTTCGGTATATTCAAAAATTCGATTTACAAGAACGTCTAATTCCTCGGTTGATAGTTGAATACTGATTTTCTCATAGTCTTTATGCTTTTTCAGATTCTCTAAACAAGTCATCAAATCATTTATCAAATCTACACTAAGATTCCCTTCACGTATTCCGTTTATATATGTCTTTAATGATGCTCGAAAATTCGTTACAACCTCTGGCTCGTGATTTTTAATTTTTTCGTAAATACCGAATCCTGCAGCGACTATGCCAGTGCTTATTCCTACAACAATAAGCGCCTTTTTGTTGTTTTTTGCAAACTGAATAACTTTTGCACCCACTCCTTGAGCCTGTTGAGCAGCTTCCAATCGAATTGGCTTAAGGTGCTTTACTATTTGACCTTTATTGGGTCCAGTTGCATAGCGGATTACACTTCCGATCCTTCTGTATTCTCCTGTGAGAATTTTCATCAAAATATCATCGGTTAAATTATAAGCGTCTTGTACAATAGCCACTCCTTACACCTCCTATCTACGATTCAGTCCGTTTCATAAGTAAAATAATGCAGCAATTATAGAGATTGCAATAGCATAGTAGTGATACCACTTCTTTTTCATCTTATAAAGTAAAAATATACTAATAGCAGAAACCAAAAACATGATCAAGCCAATAACAATCGGAGTTTTATTTAACTGAACTCCGATTCCAGCCATGAATGTGGTAAGTGAACCAGCCAAAATGCTTGCTTTAAGCCACTCCGGTACTCTAGTGCGATATGTTATGAAGCAGAGGACGATCCAAACAATCCCATATCCAATACGTAAAGATGACACAAAGTTATAAGAAGCATCCTTATTAGCCATAGTTTCAAATAACATAAAAACTAAGAAATACACCATAAAAGCTACTACTACAGCAATAAAGCTGCCAATTGTAACAAGTATTCCATCTTTAATCATTTCAGATTTTTTATTCATTTAGCATCCCACTCCTCTCCTCATAAACACTTTTTTAAAGCTATAAATTTGAATTAAGAAACTCTATGTTGTAAATGAGAGTATCCAAATGAAATCCAGAACAACTACATCTTTTTTCATTAAACATCTAAATCGACCACTGCAAGCCCATGTTATCTAAATCGACCACACGCAAACCCATGTTATCTAAATCGCGCTTTCACGTTCAAAATCATGCCTTTGGACCTGTTTCCACGAACAGATATTTTCACGTTTTCATCACTTCGAATTTTCACTCTCAAACCCCAGAAAGCCTTTATTTCAAGGCTTTTCTACACACTCACTACTTAACCCTCGTTATCAAAGTCACCGTCTCCACATGTCCCGTTCTCGGGAACATGTCAACGATTCGTGTCCGCTTCACTTCGTAGCCTCTCGCAGTAAAGAACGGAAGATCTCTCGCGAGACTTTCCGGCTTGCAGGATACGTAG
>CAZOJE010000021.1:0-5293 GCA_964580065.1 uncultured Candidatus Saccharibacteria bacterium | reverse complement strand
AACCGGCCCGAAGACCTTGGCAAAGTCCAACTTACCTTGGATCGGATTGGACGGGCCAAGCCAAAAGATTAAAATAAATTGATAGAATGTAAATTGGAGGAAATCAAAATGCAAGAAGAAAAGCCAAAAACTAACTGGCTAACTGCCGCCCTTTTAATCATCGTCATTGGTCTTTTGCTGGCAATTATTTTCCTGCAGAGTAAAAATCGCCAAGCTAGTTTACAAAAATCGGCCACGCCAACAAGCACTTCGACCTCCCCCTATCTTAAAACCGAGTCATTTGGAACCGGTGCAACAGCTACGGCGACCGCCGAAAACTCCCAAGATATTTTAAATGCGGCGCGCCAGACAACTGAATCTTTTATGCAGGCACGGATTGAGCGCGATTTAGAGCAGGCCAAACCCTATGTTAGCAAAAATTTCTTGAGTAAATACGATCAAGGGGAATTTGCTGGAGTTTCTAGCCCTGGATTAGGAAACTACAAAATCGAATCTCTCAACGCCACAGGCGCTGACACCTTTGAAGCCAAAGTGACTGTTTATTGGACGCTGAACGGCGACAATGCCGGATCAAGCGATTGGACGATTAAATTGATCAAATCGGACGACACGGCCTTAGTCGACGATTACATCCAAAGCTAGTCGAATTTTTTAGCGATTTTTAGAACTTCTTGATACATTTTGATTCTCGACTTAACCGCTTCAAACAAAACATCGGTTTTTTCTTCTTTTTTCACTTGGGCTAAATTATCTAATTTAACCACCGCCCGCCTGCCGCGAGGTATGTGTTTAGTAATTAAAAGGTCAACTCCATAACGGCTTTTGGCAATTTTATCCAAAGGCGGTAGCTTATCGCGCCAGACAGCTCGCTGGCCAGTAATGGCCGGAAACATGCGGTTGGCAAATTTGGTGCTGGTGTTTTCTTTTAGTTTTTTCAGAGCAAAAACCCCCAAAGACAAATCCGCTTCTTTAGTAAAAACTATCGGCGAAAGGATTTTTAAAATGTGCTCTTCTTTAAGGTTGAGAAGATCAGAATCAAGAAAAAGGAATAAATCGTGCTTGGCCGCTTTGATACCCGTCGCCATTGCCGCCCCCTTGCCGAGATTTTGTTTGTGACGAAAAGTGCGCAAATTTTTAAGCCCATGCTTTTGCACTTCCGCTAAGGTTTCATCTTCGGAGCAGTCATCAACAATAATAATTTCATCGATCCAGTTTATATTTTGAATCACCTTAAGGACGCGCCCAATATTGCTCGACTCGTTATAAGCCGGAATGATACAGGAGATTTTCTGTTCAAATTTCATTTGAGTAGATTTTGGATTTTTCCTTCAGAAAAATCGTTAAATATGAGATCGGGCGATTCGTTTTTGGCTTCTTTTTTATTTAAAGTTGTCAGGGGAACGGCCACGGCGCAGCCAGCCGATTTAGCTGCTCGAATTCCCGGAATAGAATCCTCAAAAACTAAACATTCTTCGGGTTTATAGCCAAGCCGCAAAGCCGCCAGCAGAAAAATTTCCGGCGCTGGCTTTCCTTCCTTAACGTCCTCGGCCGAAAGCTTTACTTTAGGAAAATAATCATTTACTTGCAGCTCATTTAAAGTAAATTCTAAAACATTTCGCGGCGACGAAGTCGCAACCGCCATAGGGATATTTTTTTCTCTGGCCTTCTCAAGAAAATCCCTAAGCCCTTTGAGAGGTTTAATTTTTCCTTTTGCCATTTTAATATAGGCCTCTTCTTTTTGTTCAGAAAGTTCGGCAATTTGCCCCGAAACCAGATGGCGGCCGAAGGCCGTGTCCAAGGCCTCTTTATTTCGTCGGCCAAAAATTATCGTTCTGATTTCCTCGGGGTTTGATTTGACACCAATTTTTTTAGCAAACTCCATCCAAGCAATCTCGTGAATTTTAAAATTATCGGTTAGAACTCCGTCCATATCAAAAATGATTGCTTTCGGCTTATTTATCATCTTGAGCTAATTATAGCCATAATTTGATTGTGAAAATCAATAGCTTTTTCGATGTCCTCTTTAGTATATTCCCCTTCCTTATTCTCGAGAGAGTCAACAAACTCATTATACTGATTGGTAATTTCATTAATTTTCTGAATATTTTCGCGGTTAGTGTGAGGATTTTGCAAAACTTTATCGACCAGTTCTTCGTCGGCAAATCTAATCGCTATTTCAGCCAAATATTCTTCGTAAAGTCGCTTGCGCTTAAAAGGAGGCAATTTCATTTGCATCAGCCGATCCGCGTTCAGCCCAAAAGTAAAAATATCCGTCCACTCGTTTCGGAAATCATCATAAATCCCCGAAGGCAAAATCGACGAGGTCTCGCTAATTCTCCTGCCATCGGGCTCATGGCCAGTTTTGTCGAGCTCATGACCAGCTCCATCAGGAACGTCAATTGGCGTTTCACTTCCATCCGGTGGGGTAGGATTTTCAGCAGACATTATTTTATTTCTATTCCTTCGATTTTATCACCAATTTGGATTTTTTTGACAATATCCATTCCAGATATAACTTTGCCAAAGTATGTATATTGATTATTTAAGAAGGAACAATCTTCGGTGCAGATGAAAAATTGGCTGTCATTTGAAACTTTAATATCTTGGCCTCGGGCAATCCCCACCGATCCTTCGGCAAAATTTCTTTTTGACAATTCAGTCGCTTGGTCGCCGCCACCCGTGCCGTTTCCTGCCGGATCGCCGCCTTGGACCACCCAATTTTCCACGCGATGAAAAATTTTGTCTTTATAAAAACCGTCCTTGGATTTATTTATAAAATTTTCGACCGTTTTCGGCGCTGCTTCACTGTCGAGAGCAATGCTGAATTCTCCGCGAGCAGTTTTAACAATGGCTTGAGGGCCGCTTGGTGCATTGCTAGTAGTATCCACTTTTGTTTCCTCCTTGTTAGCCGAACAGCCGAAAAGCGCTAGCGATATGACAGCCACGGCCAAAATTATTTTTTTACTTTTCATAATCCTCTCGTATTTTATTAATCTTCTAACCCTTTTACTTAAATTCGTTTTCTACTTTACCCCACTCAAGCTTCCCCGTCAAAAGAAGACAAAAAAAATCCCTCTCATGTGACAAGAAAGAGGGACTGGGAGCCACCGGTTAGGGTGGCAAGTTTTTTTAGTGGTGTCTTCCACTTGGCCGGTTTTCTCCAGTTCTGTCCGGCCCGACACCCCACCGCGCGATACCGCGCGTGGGGCCCCTCTTAATTTAGCTTCGCGCGGCTATTCGAGGGCACCGCGCCAGCTTTTCCGGCTGTTACGGCCTTTTCGACCCCCCGATCACCCCCAAGAGAGTCATGCCAAGGCCGAGCAGGTACATTCCCACCATCGGGACGTACCCCATCCAGAAAAGCCATCCGCTTTCGGCGGCCAAGTTGGCCAACGTCGGTGGAGCGCAGTCACGGTAGAGAGTGAAGCAGCCGTAACTAGCAAACACCACCATCGCCAGGCCAAAGACCGCCAGCAACGCCGAATCTTGCTTAGTTATCGCATTCACCTCCTTTCCAGTGCAGATGCGATAACCGGTCTTTCGACCAAACTATTCTTGAAAACTATCAAGCGCAGCTTTGGTCAAAAGACCATGCCGACCAAAATATTTCGTTGCCGGACATCGCGCAACTATTTTGCGACACGGGTGTGCTACTTACTTTAGCTATCATGAAAACCAAAAGTTTTACAGTAAATTTTCCTAAATGTCAAATGTGTTCACGATGTGTCTGGACCTGGACAATTTGTGCAGCAACAAAAAAATGGCCTGTTCTGGCCACCATCTTAAATATCAAGGAGTAAACTCGCAGCTATTTTTGCCAAATCTCCGTTTAAGATTATCGGATTAACAGCTAAAATTTCATCAGTATATTGCATTTTTGGCACTGGATTATACAAGAAAATCGGTTTTTCCAGAACATAGGCAAACCCCAACTCCATCAATGCGTTCCCACCGATATAATTTTTAATTCCATTTTTGTCAAAATTAGCCACTAAAATCGCATCTGATTCTTTTATTAAATTAAAATATCTCTTTATATAATCAAGTTTTGATTTTTTCCTGAAAGCAATATCCCCGCCGTTTTCTTTCTTCAACTTTCTAAATTCTTCTAGCGTGAACTCACCATTTTTTATTCTGTTCACTGTATGAGGAAGCCCCACCTCAAAGCCAGCCGATTCTAGTTTTTGGGCAATTTTAATTAGTTTATCTGCCAATTCAATGCTCCCAACCACCACTATCTTTTGTTTAGCTTTTATTTTTATTACTTTATAACATTTTAGAGCGTTTTTTTAAAAAATTCTAAAAAACAAAACAGGGCAAACCTTTGCGGGGTTCGCCCTGTGGTAAGAGGTGTGCGAGTAGCTCACGCGCGAGTTGGCTTGTTTTGCCACTCGCACACCTCAGAGTTCCCACATTACGCTGTGCCAGCGGAGCAGTTTACAGTCATGCTCGGGACTTCGCGCGTCAGGCAGAGAGAGAGGCAGGGAGGACCTCACCAAGGGGCTGGCCGACCGCGGCGTTGTGATTCCACAACGCCGTGGCATCCTCGACCACGAGGGCCCGATCGGCCCCACATGCCGAGAATGCATCTCGCCCACCAGAGTGCATTGAGCACTCCAGACGGGCGGTCCCTCCGGCCCCCGTAATCTCGACACCCCAAGGGTCCTGCTCCGGATAGGCAAGAACCTTGAGGCACATCCCGTACTTACGGATGTGCTCCCTCGCCTTCTCCGGGGACTCGAGAGCCGAGAGGAACGACTTCTGCCTCCCGGTGAGGAGTGGAAGAAAACCGCCTCCCCACTTTCGGACCAGGATAAATACTGGCTCGAGGCCGGGGCCGATCGGACTGCAATCGCACCCCACCTCACGCCAGAATCCCATCCGAGCCGTCGTGGCCTCGGTGCGGCCCAGGTTTTTGGCGCTCTCCCGGAACTCGTACTTCCCGGAGAGCCACGCTCGTGCACCCTCCGCCGAGGCGAGGGCGTCGAGGAACGCGTAGTCCGCGCCCTTGCCCCACATCTCCTCGGCGATCGCGTCGCCGAGGGTTTCGGGCTGACAATCCGGCCAGACAACAACCTGGCCGATGCCGCCTCGCTCTCGCCCTTCGTACTTGACCCCCTCTATCCGGAGGGCAAACGTCGCCCTCTCGACGGGGCACGACCCATAGCCGCCGCCGCCGAAGTACCCTGACGGCAGCTCGGTCTCTACCCCGTCCCACTCACCTTCCACCCCGTCGTGGACCCAGTGGTGTGTCGGGCTCCCCGACGGGCAGTGGCCGTTATCGTACCACCGG
>CAZOJE010000020.1:0-7117 GCA_964580065.1 uncultured Candidatus Saccharibacteria bacterium | reverse complement strand
ACATATTGATTGTTTGGTGAGAAAATTGTACTATAATACGTTCGATCGCGGGCATCTTGACAAACAGGAGAAAGGACATGTCCACGCTGCAGCTTCATCTGGCTGTCGCCGTTCCTGTCACTGCTGTCAAGCGATCAAAGGCCGCGAAATTCGCGGCTGAAGTCGAGAGTTCGCGTTCAATCGACTTGCTCGACGCTAAAGCGGTCGCCGGCAAGGCAGCCGCGCTCTTTGAGCTAGCTTTCAACGAGCGTCCAAGGAATCGACGCCGCTCGTTCGAACGCGAATACGGTAAGCGCATTTGTCGTTCTTTGGGCCGGCGGCTAGCAGTGGCGGCCTTGGTGCCAGACTCACGCTGGCATCAGGGCTTACTCAAAAGTTGGGAGGCACCTGACTTGGTAGAAGTTCGCCAGGTCGCCGCGGTGCTGGTCGAGCTGTACCAGCCGCTTTTTGGCGGCTGTGACCTTGCGGCCCTGATCGGGCTGAAGGAGGAATGGCTGTGAAAATCACAACGACTTTGCCGGATTACTTTGGTAAACCACCGCCGAAGCCCCTTTGGCAGAAGGTGGCAGAAGGGTGCAAGGCCGATCACATAATCAGAGAGGCCTTGCAACACATGGCCACCGTCATTGCCAAGGGCGGCGAGCCGCTGAGGGCGGAAATCCAGACTTTCCGCCGTTTCCATCTCCACGTAAGAGGCACTACAGAGCTGTCGGACGCCCTCCAGTGCCTGCGACTCAAGATACAAGGCCCCGCCAACCATTGACTCTATTGGTTGGCGGGGCTGTTTTTTTGTATAAAAAAGCGCCCACTCAAGCTGACGAGTAAGCTAAAAAAAATTATTGTCTTAGTTGAGCGGCAAAACCTTCTTGAACAGCCGCAACAATTCTGGCAATTTCCTCGTCAGCTTCCTGATCCGAAAGAGTTCTTTTTAAATCCTGTAGCCAAATATGAAAAGCAACTGATTTTTTATTTTCGCCAAAGCGATCATCGGCAAACTCGTCAAACGGTTCAACTAAAAAGACCTTTTCGCTCGTTTGGTAAATTTTTTGTGAAATCTCTGTCGGTGCTACCGATCGGTCAACAACAAACGCCAAATCGCGATTAACAGGGGGAAATTTAGAAACTTCTCGGTAGATTTTGTCGGCTTCAGCTAAAATAAAATCGGCTTCCGCTTGGTTCTTTTTTAAAGAATCGACCAAAATACTGCTCCTGAATTCAACCGCATGAACCACTGATTTTTTGATTTTATATCGGCTTAAGTCATCGCGGGAAAATTCTTTAAGGGAAAGTTCTTCTTTTGCAACACCGGTTTTTTCGACTAAAAGTTCAAGGCATTGGATAATTTTGTTTTTTGCCCCCTTGCCCGAAGCGGCAATACCCATATGGTTCGATTCCTCTGTCAGCGAAAAAACATTACCAAATTCAAAAATTAAAATGGGGTCAAAGGTTGGATTTTTGGCGATCGAACGCATCAGCCCGGGAATTAGAGAATTGCGCATATATTTATTTTCCGACTGCACCGGATTAGCCACTTCTAACAGTTCCTCCGAAGGCAAGTCCAGCGTTTTTAAATCTCCATCAGACAAAAACGGATAAGTAAAAACTTCACTAAAGCCAGCCGCCACCAACATATCTTTAATGTTTTCTTTAAAATAAAAGTCGGCGGACTTGGGGGCAGGAGATTTTTCCATTTCAACGAGAGGAATTTTGCTAAAGCCGTAAAGACGGGCAATTTCTTCGGCCAGATCCTGCCAAATCGTCACGTCATGCCGCCAGCTTGGTGGCAAGGCCATGGTTTCTTTGATTTGAAAGCCCAGCGATTCAAAATATTTATTGATTTTGGCTGAAGCCAAATCCGTTCCTAGCAACTGATTGATTTTTTCGGGTTCGATTTTTACCCAGTCATTATTTTCCTCACGCGCCACATTAGAAGCCACCTCGACCAGTTCGCCACCGGCAATCTCACAAATCATTTTCGCCGCTTTATGAAAAGCGTATTCTGTTAATTCGGCGTCGATTCCCCTTTCGTAACGATAACTGGCGTCGGTTGTTAATTTCAAAATTTTAGCTGTGCGACGAATTGATTTTCGCTCAAATACGGCGGATTCCAAAATTATTTCGGTTGTAGCGTCAGAAATGGCGCTTTGTTTCCCGCCCATCACGCCAGCCACCGCGAGGGCCTTTTCTTCATCGGCAATTACCAGCATTTCACCATCAAGCTCTCGGGAAAACTCGTCAATAGTGGTTATCTTTTCGTCATCAACGGCATTTCGAACAATTATTGTTTCTCCGGCAATTTTTTCTCTGTCAAAAGCATGTAGAGGCTGGCCCAAATCCATCATAATGAAGTTGGTAATATCCACAATATTATTGATTGATTTAAGACCGACCTTTTCTAAGCGTGCTTTCAGCCAATCGGGCGAAGGAGCTATTTTGACGCCCTTAATCAAACCGCCCCAGTAGCGGAAGCAGGCGTCAGGATTGTTAATTTCGATACGCAATTTGCTTGCCGTTTTTTCTTGATTAGAATATTCGCTTGGGTCAATTTTCAGTTTTTGGTCGGTTAGAATGGCAATTTCCCGCGCCACCCCGAGATGCGACAAACAATCACCACGATTGGGCGTAATTTCTAGATCAAAAACACTGTCCAAAGTAAGGATTTCGCTCACCGGCTGGCCCAACTGGCAGTCTTGAGGTAAAAGATAAATGCCGCTGTGATCGTCACTTAAACCGAGTTCGCGCGCACTGCAAAGCATACCGCGCGATTTTTCGCCCCGTATTTCGGCTTCTTGAATCTCGATTTCACCGATTTGAGCGCCCAAACCAGCCAATGGGACAATCTGGCCCACTTCAATATTATTTGCCCCGCAGACTAGATCAATTTCTTCCTTGCCGTTAGTGACTTTAACTAAGTGCAACCGGTCAGCATTGGGATGATCGTTAATTTCTAAAATCTTGGCCGCCACCACTAGCGCGTCAATTTTGCCCGTCACCTCCTCAACCAGCGTTCCCGAAAAAGTCAAAAGATCATCCAACTGTTCGTCGGATTGATCGATTTTCACATAATCTTGCAACCACGATTTTAATACTTTCATATTTTAAAATTGTTTTAAAAATCTTAAATCGCCGGAGCGGAATAAGCGGATTTCACCAATACCGTGCTTAATCATTACGGCGCGTTCTAAGCCGGGGCCAAAGGCATAGCCGGAATATTTTTCCGGATCAAGCCCCATATTGGAAATCACTTGAGGATGCACCATGCCCGCCCCGCCTAATTCAAACCATTTGCCTCTAAATTTCATTTCAAATTCGATCGATGGCTCGGTAAAAGGAAAATGATGTGGGCGAAAGCGCATTTTTGTTTCTGGCCCAAAAAGAACCTTATATAATTCCTCCAGCACCCAAAAAAGCTGACCCATTTTTACTTTTTCATCAATATAAAGCCCTTCCAGCTGATAAAAACTTGCCTCATGGCCAGCGTCAGTGGCTTCGTTACGATAGCAAACCCCCGGCACGATCACCTTGATTGGCGGCTGATGGTTTTCGCCATAGCGAACTTGTGAATTGGAAGTTTGAGTTCGCAAAAGGCGGCCGTCTTTCAGCCAAAAGGTATCTTGCACATCGCGGCTAGGATGATCGCCAGGCACATTGAGAGCGTCAAAATTGTACCATTCCGTGTCAACTTCCGGCCCTTCATAAATATCAAAGCCATATTGCTCAAAAAATCTCACCGCTTGACGGATAATTTGGGTTGTAGGATGCAAAGTGCCTGATTTCATTTTAATTTTTCTTAATGTACCCTAATTTTTGGAGCTCGTCGGCAACAACTTTTTTTTCAACCCACGGCAAATGTTTGCCGGCCACGACGCGAAATTCTTGCGCTCCCATACCAGTAATTATAACCAAATCACCATTTCTGGCCAGCTCCAGCGCTTTTCTAATCCCCTCGCGGCGGTTTTTAATGATGAAAAAGTTTTCTCCTTCTTTCATTTTGTCGGCTTTTGCGCCAGATAAAACACCCGAAGCCACTTGAGCAATGATTTCGTTCGGATCTTCGCCATAGGGCTCTTCGTCGGTGACTATAACCGCATCAGCAAAACGTGCCGCCAGCGCCCCCATTATCGGTCGTTTGCTTTTATCGCGATCGCCGCAAGCGCCCAAAACAGCAATCATTTTTCCCTTAGCCGAGTCTCGCAAAGCAGAATAAACTTTTTCCAGCGCGTCAGGAGTGTGAGCATAATCAATAATCACCGTAAAATCTTGACCGGCTTCAACTTTTTCCATGCGGCCCGGCACCGCCGGCACCGCTTCAAGACCCTTTTTAATTGCTTCAGGAGAAACGCCCAAACCATAACAAATTGCCGCGGCAGACAAAGCGTTGTAAATATTAAAATTCCCCGGCAATTTAAGCTCAACCGTAATTTGACCGCTTGGCAAAACAATTGTGAAAGTAGAACCCTTGGAATCAAGTAAAATTTTTCGCGCCACAACGTCAGCGCGCTTATTAATAGCGTAGGTTAGATGATACTTGGCTTTCATCGCCAGAAATTGATCGGCCGCCGGATCATCTAGATTAATCACCGCTAAATCAGGTTCGTTAGCAAAGAGTTTTAGCTTTTCACTAAGGTAATTTTCAAAAGTGCCGTGATAATCTAGGTGATCGTGCGTCACATTGGTCATCGCCGCCACCTTATATTGAATTCCAAAATTACGATATTGGCTAATGGCATGGCTGGTTGTTTCGATAATGGCATACTGGCACGATTCGTTAGCCATTTGTCGCAAAATCGCTTGCAACTTAAAAGGACTGATTGTTGTCATATTGGACGTATTAGTCCAGATTTTGTCGGCCACCTTGTGCGTTGTTGTTGTGGACATGCCTACTTTAGCGCCCGCCGCTTCCAAAATGCTAGCTGCTAAATGACAAGTTGTTGTTTTGCCATTTGTTCCCGTTATGCCAATCACTTCCATTTTTCGCGACGGCTGACCATACAAGTAATGAGCCAAAAAACCTCTGGCCTTGTGCGAAGCCGGAACGAGCGCGGGAAAACGAGTTTTGATTTTATTTTTTAATGACATTATTCGCTTTTTCTTCTCATTTTTTCGGCAAGCTTGAAGGTACGATAAATAGCCGGCTTTAAAACATAATCGTAACTGCCCATTATTTCAACCGCTTGGCCGCCAAATTGTTCTTTAAATTTTGTAACACCCGCCCATTTGCCCGTTTTGCCCGGGGCGGTTCGACCAATCAGATCGTATATTTTCATTCCTCGCAAGCGGGCATCACAGATGATTTGCCAGTGCATCAAATAAGGAGCCATAACCTCCTTATGCTCTCTTGACGATCCACCGTATAGATAGCTTGCTACAGAATCAAAAAAACTGATTATCGCCGCCGCTACCGGTTCTTCGTTATACCGAGCAATGTAGATTTCAAGATAATCCGTTAGAGAAAACTTGTCAACCATATCTTCGAAATATTTTTGATTGCGGCCGCCAAGATCTTCCCGTTCCACCGTTGATTCGTACATTTTATAAAAACTCGCTAAAATCTTTTGCCAGTCCTTAAGCTTTGGCAAATCTCGACTGTTGTAATGATCAATTTTTACCCCATGGCGCTGGGCCAGACGAATATTATAGCGCCCTTTGGGCTTCATTTGAGAAAGAATTTCCGCTTCATCTCCCTTCAAATCAATAATTTGGCGCCATTTCGGCTGAACTTCTTCAAAGGCCTTGCGAAACTTAAAGGCCTTCATAATCGCGTCTGCGTTATCGGAATAATGGTCGATTAACTCTAGCCGTAAAAATACCGAATCGTGCTGTTTGGCCAATTTTTTGAGCTTGTCGAGTTCGTCTTTGGTAACTGTTTCGCCACTGGCTTCAGGAATGTAGAGAAAATTTTGTCCCAATGGCAGGGGGCGTTTGTGAACAAATAAAGAACCGAATTCGATGATTTCGAAACCTTGTGCTTTCTTAAATTCCGCCCATTGTTCTGTTTGTAAAAATGATTTCATAACTGAAGTAATCTTACCATTTTCCCCCTTATAAAAAAAGGAGGGTGGCGTCCGGATGATCCGGACGCCACCCCGCGTAACAGTCTTGATAGTTGCAGCCCCCTCAACCCCTCAAACTTCCCACATGTTTTCTGGCTCGGGTTCTCGGCGCGGCTGTTTCAACAGGTGGGTAACCGCCCTGTAGACTTCCTCTGCCTCCTTCCCACGCAGATCGGATATCTTGCGGGGCGCGAGGGAACGGTCGAATCCCCATTCCCCTCCAAATACCCCCCGTTCACCACAATACCGCAGGGTGGCTTTGTAGAGGTGATCAGGGTCGCCGACCTTGACATAGTAGATCGGGTCAGGTGCATTCTCGGCGAGGGGCCACGGCAGAGAAATGTATTGATCCTCGAAGTAGTAGGTTATCGCAAAGCACCTGTCCCGATATTCTCCCAGCTGTTCGCCCAGATCGTTCCTCTGGGAGAGCTCGGGTAGCAACTGGACTAAAGCCCCCCTGCACTCTCTTGAACGTTTGCTCGTCTTCATCACTCCCTTGGCCAGATCAAAAGATCTGGTTTTTAGGTGCTCTCTCCATCGGTAAGGTCTTGAGTTTAGCTGTCAGCTGGCACCGTTGCCTCTTCGGCAGCCGGCAAGTGCTTGTCGAGAAGCTTCATAGCCAGAGCTGCCACCTCAAGGTAGATAGCTAACAACTCCTCATCGCGCAGCTCCGCAATCATGTGCGGCACGTATTCATAGGTCGTGTGCCTCGTGAGGTAGCACCCGGAGGTTTCCGCATGCTGGCGGTAGATGTGGTCAGGGTCGCCAACCTTTACCAAAATCCTGTAGCCATCATCCTCAACGCAAACCTCGATGAAGAGGTCCTCGCGATAAGATGGGTAGGCGCTTGCCCCATCGCGGTCCGAAGACCTCAATTGCCTCTCCCCCAGATCCTTTCTGGTTGAGAGGAACCTTACTGCCTCCTTGAGCTCCTGCAGGATCTTCCTGGCCATGCGCAATTCCATTTCTGTCGTGCCCCCTTGGCGTTTTATTTCTAGGTGCTCACTTAGGGATAATTGCAAAATCTAGGGTCTGTGCTAACCTGAAGCTCTCGGTTTGAATTT
>CAZOJE010000019.1:0-7397 GCA_964580065.1 uncultured Candidatus Saccharibacteria bacterium | reverse complement strand
CTTTTACAAGCTACAGATTATATCCGAGATGTTGCATTGGTTCTAGAATTCAGCATCAAGTACATAATATTGACACATCTATAACAATGTGCTACATTATGGCGCAGCTGTGTGACATGCCAGCTGTTCCTTACAACTCGCCGAGAGAAGGGAGTATGGCTAGGATGACCGACGATCGCCTCAGGAACGTGTGTAAGATTGGGCAGGGAAGTGAAACTTGTGCCTTCCTCGTTGCCGGGAAGGACGGCGTGGTCTGCGGCAAGGGAACGTTTGCCGAGGAGGAGATCAGAAAACGTCTTGCCAAAGGCACTATGGGGGCGAAGGGCGACAACTGCGAGGGGTTCCACGAGCTTAACGCTGGTGTCTGCAGCCGCGGGCGCGAGCTCTGCGAGAACGCTTTTTCGACAGATGACGGGTATAACTTGTGCGCCCTGTGTTCTGGAAAGGACATGGCCAACTGCAAGTATGACCCGGACATCAACCCTGTGGACTGCCGCAGCCGTTGCAAGCGTCCCGGGGGTCCATGTGCCGAGGGTCAGAAGACCCTCTACGGACGGCTCTAGGCCTGTCCTCCGCGTAATGCACAACCGCAAACGCACACGAGCGCCCCCTACAGGGGCGCTCATTTCGTTTGAAGGTCTATTATATAGCAAGTGCTCACTGCTATTGACGCAGAGTTGGGGATTGTCGAAAACTTAAAATTTTTAGGTCGACACTGGAATATAGTGAATGATCCTCTTTTAACTTTTCTGGCACGAAAAGACACAACCGCCTAAAGCTAAGATTAAAAGAGAGCTCTCCCTCCTTCTCGTTGATAACTTTGGTGTTTTGTTCGTAATCCCTTAGAAGTGTTTGCGCTTGGGTTCTTATATTTTGTCTGTTCTGTTCAAGGGCAGCATTTCTTTCATCGTAAGTGATAAGTCCCGACTGATATTGTTTGTTTAGGGAAGAGATTGCTCTTTCGTATTCGGTTTGAGCAGCTGAATTTACTGCATTAGTATATTGCGCCGCGTCCGTGTATAGAGAGCCACCGAAGTATTGGGAAAAGTTTGTGCCACCCGTGCCCGCGCTTGGGGTGGTTCGGGTGGTTTGGGTACCGTCAGAGGTGTTTGAAGCAGGTGCGCCATTCTGATCTGCATTGTATTCGTCTAGCGAACTATAACCGAGTTGTTGCCATGTAGGTAACTGGCCGTAGGAATCAGCGACTTGGGCAGGGGAACCAAACATTTCTGAAACGTGCCACTCTGGACCCCCAATTTGTGATCCAAAGGAACCAGCAAGGGCAGCAGCCTTTTGCCACAAATTACCAGTTTTTAATTTGATTGCATCATTTATTTGACTCTGCGTTGGATTATCATACCAAGCCATATTTTCTCCTTATATTGTTGACATTATTCTGCTAATGTGTTTTAATTATTCGATTATGAAATTTCTATATTTTATGAGCTTAATCGCTTTCGCTTTAATGAATTTAATCTGGGGGAATATGCCTGCCGATGCTTCTGGGCCTTTGTGGGTTCAAGCTATTGCTATATTTGCTCCTTTAATACTTTTGACTGTTTGGGGCGTTAAACTTTTCAAAAAACGGTAATTTATAAATTTTCTTGTTCTCTTGTCTTGAACCTGTAAGGTGCTACGATTTTGTTGCGTGAGATGGTTTTTAATCTTTCTGGCACGAAAAGACACAACCACCTGAAGTTAGGGTTAAAAGAGAGCCCTCATTTTATTTTTTTCACTTTAAGCAAAGAACATTTTGGCAACATTTCTGATGATTTATTTCGCAACATTGTGAAAAAAGTCGATCGTTGTAAACTATAATCAAAGGAGGGAACTTGATGAATCGAGATGATTTGCTGACTCGAATTAGAGAAACTTTGGATTATTGGAGCCAAGCCGTAGATTGGGACAAGGGCGGGATTCATTATATTAGGGACGACTTTGACGGAGGAGCTATCAAGCAGGATAGAAAATGCTTACTTATTCACGTCAGGCAACTCTATAACTATTCGGTTGGTGCAGATAAAGGAATTGAAAATGCCAGAAAAGTTGCCGACCATCTTAGCAATTCGCTAGACGAGATTTTTCCGAAAAGAAATGATTTATACCAGTCGGTTAATTTCTCCGAACACGAAGAGGAGGAAGCGATATTATCCGCCTATGACTTATATTTTGTCGTTATTGGCTTGGCAAAATATGCGGCGGTATCGCATAACAGCGAAAAATATTACTCGGCCAAGCAATTATTTTATCAAATAAACGCGGTTTTTGATGATGGCGATTTTGCTAGTAAGGGTTGTTTTACTAATTTTGACGCCAGGAATGGAAACCGTTTTCTTAAAAGCGGCAACACCATGCTCCATCGCCTTGAGGCCTGTGATAATTTAATTTTTGCTGCGCAAAAAATATTTGACGGGCCGGATTTAGAAAAACAAAAAGATGAAATAAAAGACGAAATATTAAAAATATATTCGCTGTTTGAAAATAAAATATACCAAAGCGATTTATCAGCTACCTTAGAAGGATTTGACGATGAGATGAATATTACTCGTGAGCAGCGATATGGTTATATTACCAACGCCCACCCAATTGAATGGTACGGTTTTTGGTTAGAGGCGATTTGGGCGCTTCAACTTGACTTGCCCTTCTTTACTAGTGAAGCTAAAAAAATGGTTGATACGGCCATGGCGCGTTCATATACTGATGTCGGATGTTTTGGAAATAATTTTTATCTTAAAGAACAGAAAACTATCTATTCAGCCAGTTTTTGGGCTCAAAGTGAAGCGATTTTGGCTTATAAATATGCCGCTAAACACTATGCCGACAGTCAGTATGCCGATTGGGCTGAAAAGATGTATGAATTTTATAATAAATATTTTCTAGACAGGGAATTTGGTGGCATTTTTTCTGACGTGACTAAAGATGGGGTAGTGGCTAGCCGCAGCAAAGGATATGCTATGAAATGCGATTATCACAATGTCAGAATGTGCGAGAAAATATTGGATTGGCAATTATAAAATTGAGCACTGTCTATTGGCAACGTATGATCACTTTGCGTCCTTTTAACGATTGCAAACGATTACGGTTGTTATAATAATATTGTTGGGAACAAAAATGAATAATAATAAACCAAAAATTGGCTTGGCGCTTGGCAGCGGCGGGGCGCGTGGATTGACAATAATAGGCGTGCTGAAGGTTTTGAAAAAATATGAAATTGATATCGACTATATTGCTGGTAGCAGCATCGGCGCGATTATTGGCGGCACTTATGCCATAGAAAAAGATATTGATAAAATCGAAAAAATAGCTTTGACGTTGCAATATAAAGAAATCGTTAATTCGTTGGCCGATCTAGGCAGAATGGACGGTTTTATCAGGGGAGATAAATTAGTTGAAAAGATAAAAAGTTATATCGGCGAAAGAAAAATTGAAGATCTTGAAATACCTTTTGCGGCGGTTGCGACGGATAAAGATACGGGCGATCCGGTAACACTCGATCATGGCGATCTTGCAAGCGCAATGCGCGCCAGTTCTTCAATCCCAATTGTTTTTGAATCTTTCGAGGGGCTTAATAACAAATTACTGGACGGCGGAGTTTCTCAACAGGTGCCGGTTGAAATTGTAAAAAAAATGGGGGCGGACGTAGTTATAGCTGTAAACCTCACAGACGATATTTTAAAGTATGAATCAAAAAGCAAGATATCGACAATCCGCCATTATATTTTGCTTTTATTAAGAAATTTGGCAACCGAGAATTGCCGAAATGCTGATGTGGTTATATCGCCTAAATTTAATAGCATCAGTTGGCTTAAGAATTTAAAAAATCGTGAAGATTTAATCGCTGAAGGCGAACGGGCAACCGAAGAAAAAATCGATCAAATTCTCAAAAAAATCAATCTCTAATTTTTTTTACTAATCGTTTTTTTCCAACTATATACAAGTTGTAATGCACGTTGGAAAACATGGACTCTTTTCTATTTTTGTTAAAATGCTAAATTTTAGTTGAAGGCGAGACCAAAAAAGGAGGGATTGTTGATGAGCCGCTCGCCCTTTGCTAGACCACAGTACATGTTGGTCATATGTCCGCATTGTGGCCACCTGTATTACTGGCCGTCTCCTTGCGACTGCTGCTTAAATGTCCGGTATTTCGGCGGCGTTTTGCCACTGCCGGAACGCGCACCGGGCCAAAAGCGGAAGCCGGGGGAGATGCCAGTCGTGTCTTCGGGGAAATGCACATGCGGTGAGTTAAAACCCCACGAATTGTCCTGCCGTCTGCCAAGGCAGGAAGTCAAGGTGCACTGTCCCTTAAGACCTTGAGGCCTTTGCCGGTCCAAGAGGTGCTCAAGGCACGACGGCCGCGCGGGGGCCGCATAGCACCGCAAGCAAACGGGGCGAGCTCGAACGGCTGAACCAGCCGCTTCGAGCTCGCCCTTCCTTTTTTTATAAGCCAAAAATTACTTTTCGGCGGCTGGTTTGCTATTGGTTAATTTTGTTTTGCGTTTTTTGATGATGAAGTATGCTACCCCACCGCCTGCCGCGATAACCACTACGCTAATTATCAGATAAATATATAATGGAGCTTTTTTGGCTGGCGTAGTTGTATCGGCAAAGGTTGCCACGGTAGTAGAAGGCGTAGCGCTAGCGCTAAGACTTTTTTCAACTGTCGTGGAGGCGATGTTAGAATTGGCTGATTCAGAATCGTTTTTATAAGCGCGCACAAAATAATAATATTTGGTCCCTGCGTCCACTTTGCTGTCGGTGTATTTCAGCAAACTCTTGGTTGTTGAACTTATCAATTTATAGCTGGCGCCTTTTGCGGTGCTTCGGAAGATTTTATAGCCGTCAATGTCGCTGGTTTTCGATGCGGTCCAAGTTAGATTGACAGTGCTGTTTTGTGTAACAGCGGTAAGATCTGAAGGCGGTTCAATCGAAGAAGTGGTGTTGGTGGAAGGCGTTTCAGCCGACGCCGGCGCCGCTGTGGCGGCAATTTGTGTTTCGGCGGGGGTATCAGTGGCGGCGGCTTCGGCAACGTAATTAAAGCCGTAAATCACAAAGTTGAAATCTCCCACACCCACAATGGCGGCATCGTTTTCTTCGGCGTTAGTTACGCTGTAGCAAGTGGCATCAGTTGTATATGCCCAACTGCCGTTTTCGGTGGGGTTGCTGATATATAAATAATAATGATCGCCCGGATACACTGTGACAGGGTCAAAAGAAGCTGTTAATTCTCCCGGCGCGTCGTATGTAATGACGCCGCTGGCGATATCTCGGAATCCTTCTTCGGCGGCCTTAATTGCCCAGTTGACACTGCCTTTGCCGCCGAGCCAAAGTTTTATGGAGCTTAATCTGTTATATTCCGGTCTGAAACCCTGTCGAAGCGTTACTCCCACGACCGAACGCCATTTATGTTCGTACTTAGTACATTCAGCAACTGAAACCGTATCGACTGCTAGAACTCTTGGACTAAATGACAGCCAGACAATTAGCCCCAAAAAAAACAAAGCGCCCTTTTTCATCCCCCTCCTTATATTAATAAGTGCTTATTTTTATTATAACAGGAACGCTTGCAACAACTAAAATTTGACTGAAATTCAACTTATGAAATTTGGATTTGCTCTTTTTGGAATTGACTTGAGGGGAAAAAATTTATACAATCCTAAGATTTGCGATTTGCTTGAGCAAAAAATCGCAAATGTAAACCGGAGGTGATGCCGGCGGTTATTATTGACGAGAAGTTTGTCACCATTGCACTGCTCTTAGTACAAACAGCTGCGCTAGGAGGGATATCATGGCGGTTGTAACAAAGGATTACAAGAGTTTGTTGTTTGGCTTGTTCGACAAGCCAGGCAATGGGATTAACAAGGTCCGTTGGCGGGTCGAGGAACTCGGGCGTCAAGGCGCGGAGAAGGTTTTTCTTTGCATCGGCGTCTTGAGGGTCCGGCTCCCCGGAAGGGAAGACCTTACCCTCGAGGCCAAGTCGAATGGACTGGGAAAGCAGGTGAGGGCCGAGCAGGAAGTAGCCAGAATGCTTCTTGATCAGTTAGAGAAAGCGTCTGGGAGGGCAGTCCTCAAGCGCGTCGGGGGGTTTGCCGAGGTGAGAAATGGGGACTATATCTCGGCGCTTTGCATGACGTGCGCCCAGAATCATCTACCAGCGCCGGATTTTCAGTTCGCCGGTCATGATAGTGTGGGTAAGTGCGTCTGCACGTTGAAAACTGCCCTTGGCATACTTACTACATCGGCGGAGTGGAGGGGCAAGGAAGAAAAAAAGCCCGCCAAACAGGCGGCGGCCCGACAGATGTATGCCCACGCTGGCCTACAGCTCGCCGTTCAGGCCTATGCACAGGCAAAGAAGACAGAGGCCTGTGAGCCAAGGGAACCTCTTTGTAAGAAAGTAGCGCGAGGCCGCTGATTTCCGGCCCGACGCCGAAGATAAATTAATATCTTACGGCGTCGGGCCGTTGTTTTTTTTAAAAAACATTTTAACTCTTTTTGTAAAGTAGAGATTTTACGCCCTTAATTATAAAATCATTGTCCGTCGTGATAAAATAACTAATAAGGGAGGAAAAATGAAAAAAACTCATTTTTTAACAATATTATGTTTCTTACTTGCTTTACCGTCGGCTGTTTTGGCAGCGCCAAGTTCGGTTAGCGGACAAAATGGAAATGGAGCGGCTAATTCGTCTCAAGCTGATTCCCAAACGAGCGCAACAGCTACTCCTAGTTCCCAATCAACAAATGGTCAATCACAAAATGAAACGAGAACACAAAACCAAGCCAATAATCCCGGCGTAGGGACAATGTCACAAGAGCAACTAGAAGCGAGGATTCAAGAACAAATCGAAGAGAGTAAGCCCGAATACACACCGAAAAACGAAAAAAACATTGAACATAAAAATATTGTGGCGAATGCAGCGGCCGAATTAATTAGAACGGCGTCTCAAATCACCAACACAGGAATTGGCGATCAAATACGCCTAGTAGCAAAAACACAAAATCAAAACCAAGATAAAATTGGCCAATCTCTTGATAAAGCGGAGCAGAGGGGTGCTGTCGTCAAATTTTTTATTGGATCTAATTATAAGCAATTGAAACAGGTTAAACAGTTGATGATTGAAAATCAAAATCAAATCAAACAGTTAGAGCAAATTATGGCTCAACTAAGTAGTGATGAAGAAAAGATCGCGATCGCTAACCAGATTATAGTTCTGCAAAATACCCAGCTAGAATTAAAAGACCAAGTAGAGGGACAGGCGGGCGGTTTTAGTTTGTTTGGCTGGATAAATCGTTGGTTTAATAAATATTAATTGACAAAACGACTAAATTAACTGAATAGCTTTGATTTAGATTTGTGCTAAAATAAAACAAATGCCAGCCGTCATAAAAGTCGACAAGCTGAC
>CAZOJE010000018.1:0-8440 GCA_964580065.1 uncultured Candidatus Saccharibacteria bacterium | reverse complement strand
CAAGATGATTGATGAAATCTTGTCGAAATAAGCACCCATTTTTGCAATTACTTCGGTAATGGCGCGTACTGAAGTAAATAACGGCGATTCTGGAACCGCAAAATACAACGATCCCGAAATGATTATTGTGGTCACGAACGGTAATGATTGTCGAAGCCAAATTCAACGATTCACATCGCTTCAGTTGTTTATTTCAGACTCGACATTTTTAATAAAATGAGCAATGCTAACTTGCCCCTTGTCTCCCTCGCCATATTTTCGCACAGCGATCTTTTTGGATCTAAGTTCTTTTTCACCAACAATTATCATATATGGGATTTTTTTCATCTCGGCATCACGGATTTTTTTACCGATCGATTCTGTCCGCAAGTCGATTTCAGCTCTAATATTTGCGCGCTTAAGTTCATCCAAAACTTTTTTTGTATAATCATTGACTTTATCGGAGATTGGTAAAACTATTGCCTGCACAGGCGCAAGCCAAATGGGAAAGGCGCCGGCAAAGTGCTCTGTCAAAATCCCGATAAAACGCTCGAGTGATCCATAAATAACTCTGTGGACTATTACTGGCATTCTTTCTTTGCCATCTTGATCGTCGTATTTCAGGTTGAAATTGAGTGGCAACTGGAAGTCAAGTTGTATCGTCCCCATTTGCCATTCGCGACCCAAAGAATCTTTCATTAAGATGTCAACTTTCGGCCCATAAAATGCTCCGTCACCTTCTTCAATAAAATACTTCTTTCCTGATTTCTCAAGTAAATTTTTGAGAATTCTTTCGGCTTTATCCCAAACTTTCTTATCTCCCATAAAGTTATCCGGCCTTGTGCCTAGCCGATATGAATATTCAAGACTAAAAACTGAATAAAATTCCTCGACAATTTCGAAGATATCCTTATATTCTTCTTCGATTTTATCTTCAGCGATAAAATTATGCGAATCGTCTTGCGAGAACATTCTAACTCTGAAAAGTCCGTTTAAAGTTCCTGACAATTCGTTTCTGTGGATCAAATCGACATCGGAAAATCTTAGTGGCAATTCACGGTAACTTCTTGGCCGTTGATTATAAACAATGATTGCGTTTGGGCAACTCATTGCCTTCATTGCGTATGTTTCGCCCTCCTCTGTCTCTGATATAAACATATTTTCGCGATAATGATCCCAATGCCCTGACCTCTCATAAAGCTCTTTTTTGTTCATCACCGGCGACTTAAATTCCTGATATCCGCGTTCAGCGTGTTCTTTGCGCCAAAAATTAACCAAATTGTTGTACAAGATCAATCCTTTTGGCAGCCAATAAGGCATACCCGGGGCAGAATCGTCAAAAATAAATAGCTCCAGCTCACGCCCGAGTTTTTTGTGATCGCGTTTTTCCGCTTCTTCGCGCATCTTCTCAAATTTATCCAGTTCTTCTTTAGATTTAAATGCTAAGGCGTAAATTCGCTGGAGCATTTTGTTTTTCCCATCACCCTTCCAATAAGCGCCAGCGATTTTATCCAATTTGAAGGCAATATCTTTGAGTTCGGTCGTCGACTCAATATGTGGCCCCTTGCATAAGTCGACATACTCTCCTGTTTTATAAAGAGTAATTTGGTTATCACCTTCCTTCTTTAAATCTTCAACCAGCTCGCACTTATAAACTTCGTCGCTCTTTTTTAATCTCTCAAGCGCCCCGTCAGCCGAAACCCTGATTTTTTCAAACTTTAATTCTCTGGCGATAATCTCGCGCATTTTTTTCTCAAGTATCGGCAAATCTTCAGGAATTAAAGTTCTTGGCAGGTCAAAATCATAATAAAATCCATTCTCGATTTCCGGACCGATCCCGAGCTTTCCTTCTGGAAACATCTCTAGAACTGCCATCGCTAGGATATGACTTAGTGAATGTCTAACAACCCCAATTTCTTTTCTCTCGATCGCCATATTTACCTTTGATTAGTCTAAAAAACAACAGCTGATGCTGTTGCAAGGGTCGGGGTTTGGCCGACGGTTCCACCTCGCTTCCTGATCTTGCAGGAACTCATTTTTCACAATTAACGCCTGTGTTGACGAGCGGTTCTAGTTTCTCTATTCTCTACTTAGAGATTTCTTCCGCCAGCTCCGCGGTGGTATCCGCCTCATCGCTTTATTACATAAAATCAAATTTGTAATTCGAAATCAAGGCCACGACAGCCATGCTGAATTCTAGAACTTACTTATCATCGCTTGCATCTTACTCCATGTTCAACTAAAATCGCAAGTGTCTAAAGATGAAAAAATGAGATCCTACTGGCAAAAAAGTGGACTGATAAAACAAAAATGGATAATTCTATTTCAATCATTACCCCATCGAAGAGCGTAGATGGGTTTAAAACTCAATTTAATGAAGGTTTAAAGATCCTCGTTTCTGCCGGTTTAAAAATCGCATTTAATCAGACCGAAAAACCTAATTATTCTGATTTAAAAAATAGGGTAGGAATAATTAACCGCGTACTAAAAAGTGACTCATCGATTGTTTGGTGCGCAGTGGGTGGGGACAGTTGCATTGATATTCTAGATTTTATTAATTACGACGAGACCGCATCAGATAAGCTGTTGATCGGCTCAAGCGATAACACTCATCTCCTTCTGGCAATATATTTAAAAACGGGGGTTAAAACTGTTTTTGCTCCCAATGTGGTAAATTTGCCATCTTTAGAAAAAAAGTCTATTGACCGATGCATTGATTACGCGCTGAATGTGCAGAAATTCGAATATCCAAATAAAATGAATATTGTTAAACCCGGAAAGACAACGGGGATTCTATTTGGCGGAAATTTATTTGCTTTCAACAACATCATTGAAAAATATCCGGCAGATAATTTGGAAGATATAATTTTATTTTTTGAAGAAATCGAAGATGAAGCCTCGGATATCAAACAAGAAATTAAACGATTAAAATTAAGTCCTATTTTCAATAAAGTTAATGGTATAGTAATCGGCAACTTGGTTTCAAAAAATAGTAACGAAGATTCGATCGAAATTATTAAATCGGAATTTGCCGAGTTCAATTTTCCAATTATTAAAGTCGATTATTTTGGCCATAATGTTCAAGAATTTTATCCCTTGCCTTTAGGTGCAAAGGTGCGTTTAGACACAGTCAATAATTACTTTGCTCTAGTATAATTCAAATTTGACAATCTTGGATTAGATCGCAATCAAAGATATTTTTAATTTCACTTTATTTATGCTCTCTTTGGATCGCCCGCGACGCTTTTGCCATCATCAACTGGGGTCAAATTGTAGCATAGAATTTCAGGATATTGGTTAACTAACAGCGGAATTATTTTTTTGTTTTTGTAAATAACGGGCTTGAAATCTTCTATATTATCTAAATCAGACGCATCTTTTTTCAAAATTTTATTTTGTACTTTAAATATTTTTTTATTTTTAAAATCTAAATCTCTTAGTTGAAACTTGGATTTGATGATTTGTTTTATAATTTCTTTAAGTTCATTTTTGATTTTAGGAGGGCTTTTGGGGCCGCATTCTATTTCGATTGCACAATCCATAAACTCCGTTAATGGGCCGGTTTCTGCGTCTTTTTCTCCAGGCCAAATAACGATGTTTTTAATTGGCAATGTATTTGCCAGTGCTAGATTTTTTATCGTCGGATTAGTTACTAAAGAAAATATTCCTGTGTTTGACGTAGAACCATGAATATCGATAACAATATCGAATTGTTTGGCAATTTCGGTTAACTCGTAAGCGCGTTTTTTTTCATAAAAATATGATGTTTTTTCTCCCGGCGCGCTTCTATTCAGGTCGCAGTCGATAAATCTAACATTTTTCTTAGATGCTTTTTCGTTGGCAATGATATGAGCAAATCGCCCGGGAAATTCTTCCTTCAAGTTGTCTAGTACCTCTGTGCCAATTTTTTCGTCACCATGCACCTCGCTTAAAAATAAAATTTTCTTTTCAGCCCTTTTCATTTTTGTGTTTTTATGGTTTATTTACCTTATCAAAGGATACACTATGGGAAGAAAAGTTCAAATTGGTGTTATGGGTTCGGCGGCCGACCTTGGCTATGGCAAAGAAACCGAAAAAATCGCAGAAAATATAGGATATTTGGTAGCGAAAAAAGGCGCCGCTTTAGTTTTTGGTGCTGAAAAAGATTACGATTCATTGTCAACGGCTGCTTGCCGTGGCGCTAAAAAGGCGGGAGGCATGACAATTGGCGTAACTTACGGTAAGAGTAAAAAAGTTTTTGAGTCAAAAAATGCCGATATCATAATCGCAAGTGGTTTAGAGCGTGGAGGGGGTAGAGAATTGGTTTTGGTTCTAAGTTGCGATGCAATTATCACAGTTGGAGGGGGTTCGGGAACTTTAACGGAAATCGCAATAGCTTATCAAGCAAATATTCCTATTATTGTTGTCGACGGCACTGGCGGCTGGAGCAAAGAACTCTCGGGAAGATTTTTAGACGAACGAAAAAGAGTCAAGGCCGTTCCGGCGAAGGACTACAAAGAGGCGGTCAAACTCGCATTTGATTTAATCAAAAAGAGTTCTCGGTGATTTTTACCTAAACCCCTTATCCGAAAAGAATTGTTTGAGTTCTGTGGTGGCAATGCGTTCTTGCTTCATCGTGTCGCGATCCCGCACCGTTACGGTTCCTTTTTCGAGCGTTTCAAAATCAACCGTAACACAATACGGCGTGCCGATCTCATCTTGTCGGCGATAACATTTTCCAATATTGCCGCTGTTGTCGTATTCGCAATTATATTCCATTTTCAGTTGATTAAAAATTTCTTTGGCCGCTTTGACGAGTTCGGGTTTATTGCGCAAAAGAGGGAAGACGGCCACTTTTACCGGTGCAAACCTAGGATTGAATTTCATCACGATTCTTTGTTCACCATTTTCCAACTTTTCTTCGGTGTAAGCTTCAGATAACAACATTAAAAAATTTCGGCCAACGCCAGATGACGCTTCGACAATGTGGGGCACGTATTTTTCGCCTGTCATCGGATCGGTATAATTCATATCTTTTTGGGAAAATTTGGCATGCTGTGATAGGTCATAGTCGCCCCGCGCGTGCAGACCCTCAAGTTCATTCCAACCAAATGGAAATTTATACAATATGTCGTAGGCATCCTTAGCATAAAACACTAGATTTTCGTGTTGATACCATTTGAGGTTTTCCTCTTTTATTCCCATCACCTCGGTATAAAACTTCCAGCGAGTTTCCTTGAGCTTTTCATATTCAGACATCTCTTCGTCGGGCTTGGTAAAATATTCCAGCTCCATTTGCTCAAATTCCCGCGTTCTAAAGATAAACTGGCGGGCGGTAATTTCATTGCGGAAGGCCTTACCGATTTGGGCAATGCCAAACGGAACTCGCACTTTCATCGAATTCAAAATATTAAGATAGTTGGTGTAGATTCCCTGACAAGTTTCACCGCGCAAATAAACCGGCTCACTATCCCATTTGCCAGAAAAATTACCCAAATTAGACTTTACTAATAGATTGAATTTGCTGATATCGGTAAAATCTTGCGAGCCGCACGAAGGACATTTTAGCTTATCGCGATTTTCAGCAAAAATTTCCGAGATTTGCTCTTCGCTCATTTTTTCATCGGCCTGAACCCCAATTTCTTCAAGCATATGATCGGCCCTAAAGCGTAAGTGGCATTTTTTACATTCAGTTAGCGGATCCGAAAATCCGGCGACGTGGCCCGAAGCAACCCAAACTTTGGGCGACATAAAAATTGCCGAATCAACCCCAACAACATCTTCGCGGGCCTGAACGGTATGTTTCCACCAAAGTGCTTTGATCGTGTTAATCACCTCGACGCCATAAGGGCCGTAATCGTAAATGGCGCTCATTCCACCATAAATTTCACTTGATTGATACACGAATCCGCGTCTTTTACAAAACGAAATAATCTTGTTGAACAGCTCGCTGTCTTTTTCTTTTGCTTCCATAGTGTTTGTTTATCTTCCTTATATTATAAGAAAGTGCTTCTGTTAGCAATAGAAATAACCAAACATTCCCCAGAAACATCTCTCGCAAATCTTTTTATTGTTTTTGGTGTTATCAGGCCGTTGATTATTGATAAGGAAGCAACAGCCGCGCGGCTGACTAAAACGCTGCTTCAAGGTGATTGTCAGAGGCCGTCTTGATCGAGCCTTTTGCCCGGTCTAGAAATTAGATATATATTTTCTTGTGACGTTTCTATCCGTTTAGCTGGCTACTTCTTGATTTGAAAACCGGTAGGATGTAGATTATTATTCATTTGGAGGAATTTTGACTGGACAAAATAGCTATCAGAAAATTGCAAGCTTTTATGACTCTTTTCAGGAGCCTGCTCGTCCAAAAAATTATTTGGAATCAATAAAGGAGTATGCTCAATTAAAAGATATAAATGGGCTGTCAGCTCTTGAGGTGGCTTGCGGAACGGGAGAAATATTAAAATTGTTGTCGGAACAAAACGAAACGTTCGGAATTGATATTTCTTCCGAAATGATTAAACTAGCTCGCAAGAAAGATAAAAAATCAATCTATCGAGTAGGGGATATGAGATCGTTCAGTCTTAAAAAGAAATTCGATCTTATTCTTTGTGCGTTTGATTCCATCAATCATCTTTTGAGTTTTTCTGATTGGGAAAAAACATTTTTAAATATTAAAAATCATCTTAAATATAAAGGTAAATTTATTTTTGACTATAATACTTTGGAAAAGTTTAAAAAACTTGATAATAAGGAAATAAAGATAGAAGTCGACGAGGGATTTGTGCTTATATCAACAAAATTCAAGAACAATTTATGCTTCTGGCATATCGAGAAAAGGTCATTAAATAATTTAAAAAGCGACAAAGCTCAAAGTGTCGAGATAGTGGAGTCCTCATTTCCCGAAGATGAAATTTTAGCATCTTTAAAGAAGTATTATAAAAATGTTTCTATCTTTCAAATAGAAAGTGGAAGAAATTTGTTAATTTGTGAATAATCAAACGCAAATTTTTAAATAGTGATCTCGTTTAGCTTACTTGAATCCCATGGGGTGTTTCTGATAAATTAAAGCAATAACAAATAAAATTATGCAAAAAGACGAAAATATCGAACAGTTGCTAACAAGGGGAGTCGAAAACGTTTATCCTTCTAAGGAGGCGTTGAAAAACGTTTTAGCTACTGATAAAAAGCTGAAAATTTACTATGGCATTGATCCGACCGGCCAGCTTCATCTTGGTCATGCTATTCAACTTAAAAAATTACGTCAATTTCAAGATATGAATCATGAAATTGTTATTTTGATTGGCGACTTTACGGCCAGAATCGGCGACCCGACCGACAAATTGGCGACACGCCAGCAATTAAGTCGCGAACAAGTTGAACAAAACGCCAAAAATTACAAACAACTAATCGGCAAAATTATGGATATGGATCGAGAAAATATCCAATTTGTTTATAATGCTGAATGGAATAATGCCCTCAAACCCGAAGATTTGCTTAACATCGCTTCGAATTTTACAGTCTCTCAACTTTTGGAACGCGATATGTATCAACAGCGCCTCAAGTCAAATAAAGAAATTTATTTGCACGAATTTTTGTATCCTATGTTTCAGGCCTACGATTCAGTGGCGATGGACGTTGACATGGAAATTGGCGGCAATGATCAAACTTTTAATATGCTGGCGGGTCGAACCTTGGTTAAAAGAATGAAGGATAAGGAGAAATTTGTTTTAACGACAAAACTTCTGACCGATCCGACCGGCAAAAAAATGGGAAAAACCGAAGGCAATATCATTCCGCTTGACGCTAGCGCCAACGAAATGTTTGGCGGGGTAATGTCGTGGCCGGACGAAATAATTATCTCTGGTTTTGAGCTTTTGACCGAAGTGCCGGAAAATGAAATCGAACAAATGAAAACGGAGATGCCCGACAAGCTCAATCCGCGAGATGCTAAAATTCGTTTGGCTAAGGAAATCGTAACTTGTTTTTGGGGCTCGGACGAAGCCGAAAAGGCCGAAAAATATTTTGTTGAAACTTTTTCGAAAGGCGAAACTCCTGCAGATGTAAAAAAATTTAAACCGCAAAATTATGATATTTCCAGCATTTTGGTGGAAAGTGGACTGGTTGAATCGCGCTCCGAAGCGCGTCGGGTGATCGAGCAAGGCGGAGTGAAGTTAAATGGTGAAGTGGTTCGCGATTTTGATGCCCAAGTTAATCCTGGAGCGGTTTTGCAAAAAGGCAAAATTTTCTTTTTAGAAATTGAATAGATAGTTTATAAAACGAGTAAGGCCCCCGACGGTTTTTAAGCCGTCGGGGGCCTTTGCTGTTGATCGCCGGTTACCAGCTTATACCGGCGATCAAGAAGAGGGTGTCCGCCGGCCCGAGGTAGGCCTCGGTCCGGCGAAGAGAATTCGGTGACCACGAGAGTGTGGGTGTAATAGCAAAATCTAGGGTCTGTATTAGTCTACTTTGATAAGATTTCATC
>CAZOJE010000017.1:0-9898 GCA_964580065.1 uncultured Candidatus Saccharibacteria bacterium | reverse complement strand
TTCGCACGCATTTTGCGGGCCGGCCATTTTTTCAATTTTCAAGGCCTTGCCGCCCCAACTCGACGAATAAATCAAACCAGAAAAATCTTGATTGATGGGTACTTTAGTGAAAAATGCTCCGCTGACAATTTTAGCGGCCAATTCGTTGTCATCGGTCACACCAAATATTTTTTTAACTTTGGCTATTTCTCCACCCTTATTAAGACTGGAAATTATTTTTTCTTGGGTGCCCGCATCCACGTCAAAAAGTGTTCCTCTTTTCGTAAAATCGCTTCCGTTAAAAAAAGCCGCTTGGAGACCGCCAATTTTTGGATTAATATTTGTCAGTAAAACAATTTGCCCTGTCTGATCTTCAGAACAGCCAGCTGTTCCCTTTATTGAAGAGATTTTGACCGCCGAAAAATTTTGCTGGCTCATAAATTGGTAATCGTCAGTTGATTCGATGGCCGACGCGGTAGCAGATTCTTCTATCGTCTCGGTGTCAATTCCCTTGCCCGATAACTTTTTAGCTTCCGTTAAAACAGATTGGCACTCTTTAACCATGCCGGCATTAACCGATTGAGCGTCTTTAGGTTTATATCCCGCCATAAGTGCTTTCATTCGACTAGCCAAAGGCGAATCGGAGCCGTAAACCTCATAGCCCAGCAAGGTAAATTTGGTTTGAACATTTTTTAGACAGGTTACAAAATCGGAAGCGTCGTCGGCCGAAACTTGAGAATTTAGGCCAACCGCAGTAGCTATACTTAAACAAAAAACAACCACACTCAATGGGACTAAAAAGTTGCTTCGCGGCCAATTAATATTGCTTAATTTCATTCAAATAATCCTTCTGTTAACGGCAGGGCGGTTTCTTCAGATTCAGCGCCTTTGATTTCCATACTGGATTGGCTGGTTGAATCTATATTTGATTTTTTGCCTGAAAAAAACGCACTAATAATAAGATAAAAAATAGCAATAACTACTAGGCCGATAATAACAAATAACCATACTTTATTTTTCATCTGCAACCCTGTTGAATTAGCTTCCAGACGCCATAGCTTGCGGCGGACCGGCCGGATCTGGCGGAGGCGGGGGTGGTGGCGAAGCTGGCGGAACGTTCACTACCGGATTTTGCTCGGTTTGTTGAGGTGTTTCGGCTAGCTTGGCCTCACCTTTAGCGGTAAAGCTGAATTGGCCAGTTTGGTCTAAATTAATAAAGACATTTTGGCCCGATTGAATTGTCCCATTAATCAAAGCATTTGATAGAGGATTTTCAATCATTTTTTGAATCATACGGCGTAGCGGCCTAGCGCCAAAAACCGGATCGAAGCCGATTTGAGCCATTTTTGTCTTGGCTGAAGGCGAAATTTCAAGAGAAATTTTCTGCTCCAATAAAAGTTTGGCAACGTCCTTGATCATAACCGAGACAATCGCCTCCATGTCTTGAGGCATTAAACCACGGAAAACAATAATGTCATCAAACCGATTAACAAATTCCGGACGGAAAAAGCGCAAGAGTTCTTCCATGATCTGTTTTTGCAAATTCGGGTCGGTTACGTTAGACCCCTTAATCAACTGGGTGCCAACGTTTGAAGTGCAAATAATAATAGTGTTTTTAAAGCTAACCGTTCGGCCCTTGCTATCGGTTAGGCGGCCGTCATCAAGAATTTGCAGGAAAATATTGAAAACGTCGGGATTAGCTTTTTCAATTTCGTCAAACAAAACCACACTGTAAGGATTTTTACGCACCGCTTCGGTCAGCTGACCCCCTTCTTCATAGCCAACATAGCCGGGTGGCGCGCCGATCATTCTGGCGGTTGCATTTTTTTCCATATACTCGCTCATGTCAATGCGAATCATTTTTTCTTCCGAGCCGAACATCACTTCAGCCAAAGTTTTGGCTAATTGAGTTTTTCCAACACCGGTTGGACCAAGAAAAATAAATGAACCAACGGGGCGATTAGGATTTTTCAGTCCAGCTCGATTGCGTCTAATTGATTCGCTAACGGCTTTGACGGCCGGCTCTTGATCGATGAGCCGTTGATGAATTAAATCTTCCAGACCAAGTAAAACCTTGGCTTCGTCTTGAGTCAGCTTATTCACCGGAATGCCGGAAAGCGATGAAACGACATCTTTGACCAAATTTTCCGTTACTTCGCGGGGCTCGATATTTTTTAAAACCACTTTTGAGCAGGCCTCGTCGATAACGTCGATGGCCTTATCCGGCAAACAACGGTCGGAAATATAGCGCTGGGAAAGCTTTACTGCTGCTTCGACCGCCGCCGGTTGGATTTTAACTTTATGGTGCTCCTCATATTTAGGAGTAATGCCAGAGAGCATCTTAACGGCCTGTTCGTCAGTAGGTTCATTAATCATGACTTTTTGAAAACGGCGTTCAAAAGCGGCATCTTTTTCAATATATTGGCGAAATTCCTTAATTGTCGTCGCCCCAATGCATTGCAACTCTCCGCGAGCCAAGGCCGGTTTTAAAATATTGGCGGCGTCCATTGATCCTTCCCCTCCGCCGGCGCCAATAATAGTGTGTAGCTCGTCAATAAACAAAATCACTCCGCCCGCGGCCGCTTTTACTTCCTTGATAAGATGTTCCAAGCGCTCCTCAAATTCGCCCCTGTGTTTGGCGCCGGCAATCATCAAACTCAAATCCAAAACTAAAATACGTTTATCTTTGAGCGGTTCGGGGACATTGCTGGTGGCAATTTTTCCAGCCAGACCCTCAACAACAGCCGTTTTACCCACACCCGCGTCGCCAATCAAGGCAGGATTATTTTTACTTCGGCGGGTCAGAATCTCCATCACTCTTTCGATTTCATTATCTCGCTCAAACACCGGATCGAGTTTGCCGTCGCGGGCTTTTTGAGTTAAATCGATAGTATAAGTTTCAAGCACGGATGTGCCGCCCTTAGCCAATTCTTTAACTTTTGCCGACTCGAAAGCTTCTTTTTCATTTTGATTGAGCTGATCAGTTTTACTGGCAGATATCTTTTTTTGGGCTTGCTGAATTTTTTTCAAATCAATGCCGTTTTCTTTTAATATAGTAGTAGCCAACCAGTCTTCATGCTGAAAATAAGTGCTTAAAACGTAAAAGAAATCTACAAACTGCGCCTTGGCTCCTTCGGCTAAGCGGCCCGCTTCGGTAAAGATTTTTTTAGATTTAGAAGAATATTCCGGAGCGCCAGTAAATTCGCCACGCTCACATTTTGCAAAAAGATCATCTTGAATTTTTTTTGCGTCAGCTCCAGAAGCTTCAATAACAGCAAATGCCTCTGGTAATTCCAGAAGAGCCATCAAAATATGCTCGGGATCAACATAGGGTGAGTTGAATTGCTTGGCTTTTTCGGTGGCCGCCCGTATCGCTTCAGTTAATTCGGGCGACATATTAGCAAACAAGTCTTGATTGTTTGAACCGCCAAATATAAGCACTCTCCTCCTTTGCCTTACAATATAATTAAATCACATTCGATCAAAAATAAAAAACCTGCCGGAAGTATTAAGAAGCGGGCCAATCGGCTCACTTTCAGCCGCGGCGGCTTATTTGATATAATGACATTATGAAATGGAGGGGCGGGCGTAACTGGTGGAAACTGTTTATTTGGTCCGGCGCCACTATTTGTGCGTTGGTTTTTTTGTCTATGTCTGGAAAAGCACTTTTGGCCAAGGCCCAAAGTACCGGTAATGTTGGTGCAGGCGCAACACCCGTTTCCACGCCGGCGGCCTCATCAACAGTTTCAGCCCAACCCGGCGAATGGGTGGAAGATACCGAAGTAACGACGACAGGGAAATCAGCCGCTCGCGCCAGAGAATTTCTCAACTGGTCCTTGGCCATCAAAGAAGCCGGCTTCAGCAGTTCAACTAGCGGCAGTCCTCAAGCCCTCCTGAAGCTTTGGCAGGCGGTGCGCAATATCGTTTCTTTTCTATATTTAGGAATAATCATCATTATTGCTTTTGGCTTAATTCTCCATCTTGATTGGGCCGAAAAATCAAGACGCGCCCTTGTTTCGCTCATTATTGTTTTCGCCCTGACTTTTTTAAGTTTTTCCGCCGAAGTATTAACTATTCGGCTGACCGACAAAGTCGAACAAACTTTCTTTACTATTCATAAAGCCAGTAATACCGCTTTAACCGCCGACCAAAAGCATCTCAAAGCCGAGGATTTGCTAACGGTGTCTTTTAGTTATCAATCCTTCACCGGCTATCGAAGGGTGGGGCCAAAATATGACGAAGCAGTTAAGAATCATCTTTCTCTCATTAAAATTACTACCGCGACGAATTATGCCATAGGTCTGTTGATCGTTTTGAGAATTATTATTTTGTGGGGTTTGGTTATTTTTTCCCCATTCGTTTTGCCTTTCTTTGTTTTCAACCTCACCAAAAAAGTCGCGATTATTTGGGTACGGGAATTTTTCCGTTGGCTTTTCTTGGGTCCGCTTTTTGCCTTATTTATTACCGCCGTGCCTTATATTTGGCAAAAAACCGAAATAGATGTTAGCGGCGTTTATCCGGGCCAAAAGGCCCAAAAAAGCGGTATTCCGATCGAGATTAACACCGGCATTTTGAGAGACAATAACGGCGCTACCAGTGATAACGTTTATCAGTCAGGTACCAATGTACTTTTAACTCCGCCAAAAAATACTAATATGAGCCCCACGATTCAAGATGTTATTTCTAACGGTAATAATCTTACTGAAACCGACACCTATTCTCGCTATATTATTGCTATTTTGATGCTTTGGTCGGCCATTCTTTTGCCTTTCTTATTATTAAGGATCGCCATGGGCTTTTCGGTGGAAATTGGTAAAGGAATTTCTAACGTCTGGAACAAATCCTCCGCCCAGCAATATCTTTCTTCCATCAACGTAAAAGGTGCGCCACCGCCACCGACTGGTCCAGTCAAACCGGGTCCTTCTTCGGTTATTTTGAAACAATTGCGTGAAATACCTCAAGACGCCAAGGGCTCATCACCTCTTTTTGGCCAAAAAATGCACTCTTTTGATAAACAATTTTCAGCAACCAATATTTTCGCCCAAACTGGCTTGAAACAGCAGGCGCCCCAGGCCTTCGAGACGATTATTAAAGAAAAAATCGGTCTCGAAGATTTGGCTAAATTAGAGCAAAAGGATCAAGACGTGAAAGCGGCTGGCACTGTTTTTGATAAAATTGCTTATCCGGAAAAGATTCAAGACAAAATCGAAGCGGCCAAATACGCTAATATCAAACAAGCCATCGCTGATCAAGATTTAACCGGCAATGAAACGGCCCGCTCTTTAAAAAATGCCGTGGCTCACGACACCGGTCGCCTTTCGCGAACAAATGCTCTTGATGAAATAAAAGAAAGCGCCCTAAAAAATCTTCTTGAATCCTTGAGCAGCTCTCAAGAAAATTCTTCTTCCTTGAAAAACCGTTTGAGCGCTCAAGCCGGTTCTAACGAGCTAGCCCGCAACGCCCTAGCCGGCATGGACAGCTTGAATTCACTCCGTCATTTAGCAAACCAAGATCACTTAAACCAAGATGAGCGTCAGCAAATTTCCCGCGAAGTCGTTTCGCTTCGTCACCCCGAATTAATCGAAGATGTAAATAAACGAAATCAATATGGCGCTTTGAAAAATGTCCTTACTACTGGCGCGCATTTAGGCGATGCTGAATCAAAGCAGTTGTGGCAAAAAATTCGCGATATCTCGATTATGGCCTATAAAGATTTGGAAGATTTAAAACAAAAATCCTTCCAAACGGTGGCCAATAATTACATCACTTCGTTGTCAGAAGCCCGCCAAGCGCTCACCGAAAAGCCGCAAAGCCAAAGCACGCAATTAGCCATTAGCGCAATCGATAAAATGCTTTCAGCTATAGGCGACCAAAATGCCGCCTTGCAAAACATTAAGGAAAACGGATTAAGAGTCTTTTTTGGCTCGGCGAACAAATTACAAGATTTGGACAAACTAAATGAACAGGAGCGCGAAGAGTTCACGGCCTTGAAAAATGAAACCGCCGTCGGTGATCCTAAATTGCAAAACTTGCAAAAATCAACTCAAGAAGTTATCGAGGAAGCAGGCAACTCTGACCAAATCGAAGCCGAAAGCACTGACGAACTTCGGGATATGTTGAGCACCGACGAAGAACTGAAACGGCTTCAAAGCATGTGGGAAGAATATTATATGGGTGCTCCCGTCCCTCTTAGTGAGCAGATAAAAACCAGAACCGATTGGGTTAGTAAGGAAAAGCAACTGATGGAAACCACCCTTCAAGGTCTGCTCTCCTCCGACCAAACCAAACGCGATCAAGCGATTAAAGACATTGGTCAAATACTGCCGTTTGTGGTTATGGGCAAATATAAGAGCTCGCAAATCGCCAAATATCTCTTGGCCAAACTCGATGGCGCTGATGCCGCCTTGAATGCCTTGAACAAGTCTGATTCCGAAAACGAAGAAGATTTAGTTGCTGTAAAAAGAAACTCTCAATCAGAGGCCGAGCAAAAGCACCTTTCCCTAGAAGAATAAAAAAGTTCTTATTTTACTAATGGATCGCTCGAAGAATCAAGCGTTTTACCGATATAATCTATAATCGGCAATAAAGTTTTGGCAAAATATTCAATACCATTGATTTCGGCAATGTAATCATACCAATCGGGCTTAACAAAATTCTCTTCAATAAATCGAGCGGCCCAATCCGCTTCAACGCCCAGAACTATGGCGTAAGGAAGATATTTTTCAAAGTCCCGCTCTTCTTTAGGGCTTATGACGCTTTTGTCGGAAAGATAATTTTTAAACATCAACCACTTTTTGCGTTGTTCAATTCCCGAAGGCGAAAAAATCGTAATTTTCGGAGCAAAATTGATGATTAAAACACCGAAAATCACTAACGAAATCCAAAAGAAAAGAACGTATTTTGGATCGGCGGCTAGAAAAGCGGAAATAGCGTAACCGACGAGCCCCAAATAAAAAGTAATAATGCCGATTAGGCGGAAGCGAAGATGGGTCGTCGCCGGCGAATTATTAAAATAACCTAATTTTTTCCCTTCATTATAAATATCAAGATATGAAACAGCGACTTTTTTAGAAAATAAATGCCGCGCTACTCTGGCCTCAACATCAAAAGAACCGGCCGCCTTTTGCTTGGGCATGAATATTTTATCAAGCAGAATTTGCTCAAACATTTTCAACTTTGTTTTTTGCTCACCGGCGTTTTTAAGAAAAATAACAAAATCTTCACCCCGATTATAAATTTCAATGAAATCTCGTTGAGCCAAATCGACAAGCGTGGCGGCAATGGTTCGCGGTCCCACTCGCCCATCAACTAGCGCTCCCACTACCGCGGGCGGAATATCGGTCGGCGGACCGTTCAGTAAACCAGTTGGCGCCTTATCCGAAGGGCCATTGCGCGTTTTTAAAATAACGCCCACCAAAATCAAGGCCGCTAAAAACGGAAAAACGAGACTGATAATCAGCCAGTAAGACGCTGGAATCACCCCCACCGCCTCTTGAATCTTCTTATTTGCCGGTAAATTGATATAGCCCTTGGGAAAAAGAGCAACGATTGTTACGGTCGATTCCGGACCAACATCCTTGGCCCTATAAACGATTTTGTCATTATAAAAAGTCGTACCAATCGCTTCAGCACCATGGACAGCAATAATTTCCGGATCCGCTTCCAGTTTATTCAACTTACGCGGTAAATTTAGAACAACCTGCAAATTGGAATAATATTCTTCTGGCTGATTTAAAATAATATAGCGCAACTCATCGGCATTGGCTTTGGGTTTGATACTTTCCTTGACCGTACGATTGCCAACTCGAACCGAGCCGTCATCGAGCAAAAAAAGTTCAAGATAGTAGCTGTCTTGGCTGTCACTCATATTGCCATTATCGGCAATATCAGCGGTAATTGTTTCAGCATCAATCGTTCGCGATTGCGAATCAAAAAGTTTAGGGCCATAAAAAATAGCTAAAGTGAGAGCAAGAAAAAACAAAAGTTTGTTTTTATAAATTCCGATAACCATTTAGATTTGTAAAATAAAATCTTTTAACGCCTCTGTTGGTTCTATTGTACCATTCTTGATTTTCTCATCAACGAGAGAAAGTCGGGTATATATCCGCGACAATGATTGATAATCTAATTTCTTGGCTCGGGGCAAAAGCTTTTCCACCTGAAAAGGATTCAACGATAATTGTTTGGCAATGGCAAACTTGTTTGATTGACGTTGGCTGGCTTCAAAAACTTGGGTTAGAACTCTAAATTGATAAACAATCAGCCCCATTATCTTGAGCGGCGGTTCATTCGATTCTAAAAGAGCAAGTAAATTTTCTAGCGCCACTTTTTTGTTGCCTGCCACCACGGCATCGGCTAAATGGAAGCTGTTACCCACTACATTGCGGCTGACTAGCTCCTGAACATCAGCAATTTCAATTTTTTCACCGTCTTTATATGAAAGAAGTTTGGCAATTTCATTATCGATTCGCCAGAGGTCATGAGAGCAAAAATCGGCAATCTCTCCCGCCGCTTCGTCAGAAATAGCGCCATTTTTCAAAGCAACTTCTTTTTTAATAAAAGAAGCCGTTTGCGCTGGCGAAAAAAAATCAAAACACTTACTTCCTTTTTGGCTGGCGAGAGTTTTGAATAATTTGCGTCTCTTATCTGGTTCACCCGTTTGGCTAAAAACAACAACGCTTGAAGACGGAACCTTGGCTAAAGCTTGCTCAATTTTTTCACTAATCGTCTTATCTTTGTGATCAAAAATATTTTTTATAATTATCAAGCGTGTGCTAGCCAGAAGGGGCACAGCTTGGACTTCGCGCAAAAATTCGTTCAATTCGATTTGCGCTCCGTCCAAACTTAGCAAATTTAAATCGCCAACGTTTTTTAAATAACGATTTTTAAGCTGATCAACCGCACGGGCGACCATGAAATCATTAGGGCCGTAAAAAAATAAAATCATATTAAATTAAAATAATCTCTCTTGCTGATTATTTTTTCGGCCGCTTAGCGGCATTCTTTTTTGCAATGATTTAAATTGGAATTTATCCAGGAATTGTTTCACCTCATCGGCGTCAAAATCATGTAAAGTTGCGTCTTTGAGTTTAAAATCAAGCGCAACATCGGTTTTGATTGTAGCCAGTTTCTTAGAAAGTTCCGCCGATTCTTTGCCGGAAATCAGTTTGTCGTAAACTGAAGCTTTGAATTTGGTTTTAAACGTTTCGGCGTCAGAAGATAGGGCTTGATAGATTTTTTCAATCGAGCCAAATTCTTGAAGAAGCAAAACGGCCGTTTTCGGCCCAATGCCTTTGACGCCGGGGATATTGTCCGAGTTATCGCCCGAAAGAGCTTTGTAATCAATCACTTGACGGGGCTGAATGCCAAGCTTGCCTTGAACCGCCGAAGCATCATAAATAGTTTCCTTTATTCGTCCCATGGCCGGCATGGCCACTTTGGTTCGCTGGTCGACTAATTGCAAGGTATCTTGGTCACCAGTGACAATAATCACTTCCCCTTCTTTCAGGTCACCGTTGATGTGTTTGGCGAGCGTGCCAATAATATCGTCAGCTTCAAATCCTTCTTTTGTCAAAAGAGGGATTTCCATAGTTCGGACAAATTCCCAAACGTCCGCTATTTGATCATAGAATTCTTGGGGCGGTTTGACTCGTTTGGCTTTGTATTGGTCAAAAAGTTCGTCGCGAAAAGTCGGCCCTTTTACGTCAAAGGCAACCGCCAAATATTCGGGGTGATGTTTTTCGATTGCGGCAAAAAGAATGGAAATAAACCCGTAAATAGCATTGACCAAGCGTCCATCAACTTCAAAGCGCGGCATAGCGTGATAAGCCCGATGCAAAATGGCATTGCCGTCAATTAAAACAAAGGTATTTTTATTCATCTTAGAGATTGTAGCACACTGTTTAAAATCGTTAACATA
>CAZOJE010000016.1:0-11746 GCA_964580065.1 uncultured Candidatus Saccharibacteria bacterium | reverse complement strand
TTGAAATACCACTGGCGTGAAGGGAGGTCCAAATTAGCCGGGTCGTTAGAAACCATGGTTATTTCGGTGCCGGGAGCTTGGCCGTTGAGATTAATATTAGCGAAAGCGTAAGTAGACAAGGCGTCAAAGGTAAGCTTAGAGCTGGCCGTTGTGTCAGTGAAAGTACCGGTAACAGTAGCGGAATCAGCCAAAGAAACACCGGAGGCAGAAGCATTAGTGATGGTGAGATTGTAAAAAGACTGGGAAGCGCTGGTTAGAGTTTGAGCGGAAGAGCCGTCTAAATAAAATGTTGAGCTGGAAGCGGTGTAGGTGCCGCCAGTCATATTGACATCACCGGTTGCATGAATTAAATAAGCTACTGGACCAGTATCAAGGTAGTTTATAGTACCGGCATTAGTTAATCCGCCGGAGAGATTGAGCGTGGGGCCGGGATCGGTGGTGGTGTGAGAAAAACTAAGTTGAGAATTAGCCGGAATAGAAACGCTAGAGCCAACGGTAATATTTTGAGTTTCAAATAAAGCTAATTTACCATAATTAGAGATGGTTAAGCCGTCAAAAGTAGCTGTTTTATTTTGACAGGTGGAATCACAATTAGTACCGTTACCGTAAAGGGTCGTGATAGGACCGGAATTTGCTTGGCTATTATTATCGATATTTACTGCGCCATAGGTTTGACTGGCGGTTTTCTTGTAAACAGTGCCAGCCGCTCCTTTGTAACCAGCACTGCCACCATAAGATTGGAAATTTACACTATCGAAGCTGCTACCACTAGATAAAACAATAGCCGTCCTTCCGCCACCGCCACCGCCGTCTCCTGTGCCAGCACCACCGTTGGTTTTGACATAACCGGAGCCGCTAATGGTGCCTGTAGTTAAGAATACTGAACCACCAGAACCACCAGTGAAACCTTCTGCGCCAATGGCCGAAATCGTGCCGTTGACTGTGGTGGCACCGGAAACAGCTAATATTACGCCGCCGCCGCCAGATACACCGGCGTCTGCTTGAGTTCCGCTGCCTAAATCTTTTGGCGCTGTTAAAGAGCCATAGGTATAACCGTAGCCGCCCGTGCCGTTACCGTTACCACCATATGAACCCCCGGCGTAACCACTGGATGGTTTACCGGGACCGTTGTTGCCAATATACCCTTTAGAATCGGCATTTATCAGGCCGCCACTTTGAACATCTAAGTCGCCGGTTAGATTTAAATTAACCTTGTAGGCAGTACCATCATCGGGATAGGGAGGTTGATAATTTACGGTGTGGGTAATTTGTCCACCGGATAAAACGGTTAGATTGCCAGTATAGGCAAAAGAAATGTTGTAAGCTTGATCTAAAACTAAATCAGCTTTGTCTCCGACTGTAATTGAAGATGGCGACGGACTAAAACTTGAACTCCTTCCTAACCGGATGAAATAATTAGTCCAAGACAAGGCGCCTGAAGCTAGTGTCAAAGTAGCACTATCTTGAAGCCAAATACCTTCGTTTCGATCATCTGAATCACCAGTAATCGTTGTGGTTGAAATGTCGAGCGAATCGTTTGAATCAATTCCTAAAATACCAGCATTAGTTAAATTTAATCGGGCAAATTGATAGGAGGAAGAACCGCTCCCATTGAGAAGGGTTGTGCGGTATGTCGCTTGACATAAGGTCGAGCTGCTTTGGTTATCAACGGCTAATTCTCCATGATCGGCAGTATCGGTTGATTTTTGTAAATATACTGTGCCAGCCGCACCTTTTTGCACTTGGCTGGCCGCGCTGCCACCATATGCCTTTATAGTTATACTTCCAAAATCTGTACCAGAACTAAGTTTTACGGCAATTCGTCCACCACCGCTTTGGCCAACGTTACTATCACTATAAGAACCACCGGCAGCCAAAATACTGCCGCTGCCCGATATTGATGCACCGGAAAGGTTAATGGAGCCGCCCGAACCGGTTGAACAAAAACTCCCTGTGCCGCTGGAGCTAACTGTTCCATTAATTGTGGCGGCTCCGGTGACGCTTAAAGAAATTGCTCCGCCACCCGTGCCGCTGCTTCCATAATAGCCGCCTCCGCTGCCAAGGTTCACTGGTGTGGTGATGGAACCGTAAGTTGTGCCACCGGTGCCGTTGATGCTTTTACCACCTTCGCCACCATAGCTGGCCGATGCACATTCACCTGTGCCGCCATTGCCCGGACCATATAATTTGTCATACCCCAACCCGTCCACATTAATCTGTCCGTTAGCATCTACGGTTAAATTGCCGGAAATACTTAGATTAACGCGGTAAGCTTCGCTTGTGGAATTGTCTGCGTGGGTTAATGTCCCCTTGTGGCTGGCATCGGCACCAGTGATAGTTAAACTACCTGAAATAGATAAGGCAGTTGCCCAAGCGTTTTTTTGTTCTAGGGTGCCATTAGAATTAATGGTGACATCTGTGCCACTGGTAATATTGTTCGTTAAAGTGAGTTTGTTGGTATAGGTGGTATCTCCGCCAATCGTTAAGTTGCGAAAAGAAATATCGCTCGAAGTAGTAACGGTTGAACTGGCGCTACTTAAATTAATGGTGGCATTACTGCCGGTTCCGGGAATAGTGGAATTACAGGAGGTCCAGTTTCCGGCGGTGTTCCAATCGTTCGAGCTGGCACCAGTCCAAACGCATTCATAATAGAATGACCAGTTAGTATTGCCAGTGGAATCGTAGCAACCAACTGTAGCGTTGATTTGGCTACCGCCACTTGCATCAGAATCGCGCACATTTACATAACTAGCCGAAGGAGAAGCGGCGGAGACGTTAAAGTGATAGTGAGTGCCTTCAGTCGAGGAAACCATCGTAATGCGAGTGCCGGTAGCTTGGCCGTTGAGATTAATAGCCGCCAGAGTAAAGGTTGAACTGGCTTGAAAAATAAGTTTAGAACTGGCGGTAACATCAGTAAGCGTATTATTAACGGTGGTTGAACCATCAAAGGTAACGCCATCAGTGGAGGCATTTGAAATCGTTAAATTAGAGTAGGTTATGGCCTCGACTGTTTGGCCGGCTGTGCCGTTATATTCGACAGTGTTAGTGCTGGCTGAAGCAGTCAAGCCAGTTATGGTTAAGTCTGCCGAAGCGGCGCCGATTTTTAAAGTGCCGCCGGCATTGTTAGTGAGGGTACTGGAACCGGCTAAGATAGTGGAAACAACTAAGGTTCCACTATTTCCGGTTGTCCCATTGATGGTGAGATTCGGAATGGTCGTCGTAGAAGAGCCGTTAATAGTTTTTGATGAACCCGAAAAAGTATGCGTGCCGGTGCTAGCTGTCCAGCTGGAAGCGTTATTAGTTAGATTTCCGCCAAAAGCAATAGCGACGGCGGCATTTTCATTCCAAATACCGCTGACTGAAACGTTGCCACTAAAAGTTTTAGTGCCGGTAGAAGAGGAAAAATAAGCTGTACCGGCTGAAGCAATTGTTGAAGCGCCGGTAACGCCCACCGTTCGGCTGTTAAAATCGATTGTGCCGTCGGTAATATTCAGATCACCGCTAATAGTTGGGTTGCCGGCAAATGACACATAGGTTGATGAATTGCCAGTGTTGTTAACGTCCAAATTGTAATAGGTAAAAGCTCCTAAAGATTGGGCACTTGAGCCGTTAGCATTTACTTTACCAGTCGAGCAAGTCAAGGAGGAAGGAGTGAAATCACCCCCCACGTTAATTGTGCCGCTGCTAGAAAAAACGACATTATTAGAGCCGATGCCTGACGAAGTTATTGAGCCAGAAACGGTGACAGTGCCAGTGGAAAGAGTTACTTGCGCTATCCTACCGGAATTAGTGGTAGCAGCCAAAGAAATGCTGGCGGCGGTTAAAGCATTTGCCCCGACAGTAACTTGCTTAGTATAGCCGTTACTTGTGGCGTTGATGGTAACGCCAGCGGAAACATTTAAAACCGCGCTGCTATCGGTTAGCGCTAAGGTAGTGTTTTTATTGCCAGCTGTAAAGGTAATAGAATAAGCGGCTCTAGTCGTGCTTGCCTCAACGCTGATCGTGTGCGCGGCGTTAATTATTGTAACGTCATTATTAACGGTTGGTCCGCCGGAAACGTTGCAAGGCGAAGCCCAGATACTGGCTGTGCCCCAGTTGCCGGAACTACCGGACGAAGAGCAGGCAGTGGCGTCGGTGGCGATTTGCCAAGCGCGCGGCTCGGTAAAAACAATCGTTGGGGTAGTCTGACCATTGTCGCTATCAAGCGTTGTTTGCTCAAATTCCAGTGGCCCAAGCAAATAAAATTGCGGACTAATATCTGGCGCATCGTAAGTGTAATTGAGGGCTAACCGATCACCGGCGGACATCTTAGCCGGCCATGAAATGATTTTGACGTCATCTTTTGAATTGACGACGCCATCGGCGGAAACATTACTCACAGAAAACGAAGAGGGGACTTTTTCATAAATATTTCCCGAAAAACTTTTTAGGGCTTGGGCTTCAAGATTGACAGTGTAGGGTGACTGCGGAAAAATACGCATTGAAGTATCGAGTCGGCGAACAACAAAATCGGGGTTGTTTGTGACTTCAAAAAATTCTTTTGTGGTACGAGTGCCGTTTGAGGTCGTCGCCTCAAGTTCAGCTTCATATTTTCCTTCAGTTTCGGGGATAAAATGGCTAACGTAATCAAACTCATTTGTAACGTTACCGTTATGGCATGTTGGCGAAACAGTTACTCCGTTATTTTCGGTTGAAAGAACCGTTTTTTGGTTTTTCGGTGAGATGATGGATAATTTTAGTTTGGCGGTACATTCGGTAACGCCATGATCATCTAAAACGGCCATGCCGATTGTGGCTTTTTCGTTCTCGCGGTAAGTGGATTGATTAAAATTAATAGCTAAAACCCCCCAAGCAAAATCTTGGGTCAGTGCTTCGTTTCGATCGTCGGTGGCAACGTTGACCAGGAGCTGGTATTTTCCTGGCCGGAAAGCTTGAGTTTTTTTAACCCTGATCGCGAATCGGTCTTCTTCTCTATCATAAACGCTTATTTCAGGTTTTTGTTCAATTTTGTCGCCGTTATAACTTAGCTCGGTTGAAATTTTTCCTTTATTAAGAACAAGTGCCCCGTCGGTGGAGTTTTTACTTGTCGATTTAAGTTTTTCTTTTGTATTTAGCGTAAAAGTCGGTTCACTTCCTTGACTAAACTGGGCGATTTTCTCTTTTGAGACGTAATTTTCGGCTTCTAGCGAAGCGCTGGCTGTTGGATGAGTAAAAAAACCCACCAACAAAAAAAGTCCCACAAAAAATAAAGACTCTAAAATGAGAATAATGTAGTTTGTTTGATTTTTATCTAAAACCTGGTTTAGCTTTTGATCAAATCTTATCAGCTGCACCTCCTTAAGAATCTCAAAAGATACTTGAGCGACGCGCTGACAAAAAATCTCAAACTAAACTAATTACCATTATATATGAGCTCAACTTCAGCCGCAACTTGTGTGCATGTCGGATCTGTATACACATTTTAACAATAATGAGCAAAAGTTTTGACATAAAATAATTATGGATATATATTCATTAAAGCAACTAAAATAGGGAGGAAAAAATGAGACTAAAGGGCAAAGTGGCAGTTGTAACCGGCGCTAATTCCGGTATTGGCAAGGCGATTGCTGATCGGTTTGTAAAAGAGGGAGCTAAGGTTGTCTATTCTGATATAAACGAAGTAAAGGATATTTCTCCCGAGACAACTAAAAGCAAAATTTTCATAAAATGTGACGTTACTAAAACAGAAGAAGTTGACGAGCTTTTCAAGAAAGCGGCGGCCAAATTTGGACAGGTTGATATTGCTGTTTGTAACGCAGGGATTGGCAATATTGGCGGTATTTTGGAAACTGACGACAAAACTTGGAGCCGAACGATTGATGTCAACCTATCGGGGGTGTTTCGTACCATGAGGGCGGCGGCCAGACATATGAACGAAAATAATATTCAGGGATCGATCATTAATATGTGCTCGATATTGGGCAAAGTTGGTTTTCGCGGAGCGATTTCGTATTGCGCCGCCAAGGGCGGCGCGGTTCAGTTGACTAGATCGGCCGCTTTGGAATTGGCAACTAACAAGATTCGTGTCAATGGAATTGCCCCCGGTTTCATCAATACCAATATGACTTCAGCCGCTTTAAATGGCGTGGAGTTTAATGAACTGATTACTTCATCAACACCAATGGGCTACGTCGGTAAACCAGAAGATATTGCTAGCGCCGCTGTTTATCTTGCCTCTGACGAAGCTGATTATGTCACCGGCGAGATCATTCATGTTGATGGCGGCTGGACGGCGCAATAAAAATATAAGTAGGTTCGATGAGACCCAAAAAGCACCGACATATTCAGATTATGCCTAAAATAAGACTTTTTAGGCCGCAGGGTTTATCGGCTAAAAATATTTCGGCCGTCAATCTGCTCGATGAAGAGCTAGAAGCTTTGCGGCTTAAAAATATTGAACAGCTGGATCAAGCCGCCTCGGCTGAAAAAATGGGAGTGTCGCCAAGCACGTTTCAAAGGATTCTATCTGCCGCGCACAAAAAAGTCACTGTGGCGTTGATTGAGGGGAGAGCGATCAGTATTAGCCGGCTAGATGATAAAAAGATCGAGTGCTGGGAGTGTGCGGCGGAGAATGGCGAGGCAATAATGTCTGATGCAAGCGAAATGGTTTGTCGTCCGTGTCAAAAACATCGACTAAAAAACAGATAACTTTATAAATAAAACAGCCCCCTTACTTTTCGCGTTTGCGAATTTCGGAGGGGCTGTGTTGGATGCTTGCCACTGCCGCTTTGCGGTGGCGGGCGGGAGGTTCGTCGAGCCAGAAGCCCAAGAACCTAGGGCGCGGGGCAGCGGGAAATGACCTGGCGACCGGCACGCCACGTGCTCAGACTCTCTAACAGATTGGCGTGAACCTGCCAGCACTGGTTGTCGGACTTCCAACTGCAGCTGACCGACCAGATTTGCCCGTCGGTGTCGAAGGTGTAGAAGATGTTGCCAGAGCCGTTTACCAGAAGGTCTCCCCCTTGACCGTGGCGCTGGCGACACATCATCTCGTACATCTGCCCCCATGTCGTTGTGGTCTGCTCGCCCAGTTCGGCGATGATCTGGCTGTTCGATAAGGCCTTGCGCAAGATGTGGATGCGCAGGGTGGTCTCGGCGACTTTGAGTTCTGGCTCGGTTCGATTCGCGACTAGCCTCTGGGCTTCCTTGTCCATGAAGCCAATCGGTACCTCGGCTTTTTTCAGCCCCTCCTTCGTCATCTCGCGGAAGTGGGCCGCGACGTCGAAGGCCCGGAGCGCCGGGATGGTGATGGTCGTAACATGCCCGAGCGGGCTACAGGTTGGCCCTCTGCGGAGAAGCTCCTGCAGTTCCGCCAACCACATCAGTCCATCTTTGCCAGACAGCTCTTGTAACATATCTCTCAACGGCCCGGCTATTTGCGGGAGCGTCTCACCGAGCGTGGTATTAGCCATGGTCAGCACCTCCATGCGTACAATGCTCGCCAGCATGCCTGCCGTTTAAAACGGTTCAGGTTCTTGAAGCCCCACTAGCTACTAGGTCGGTTGCAACAACAAATAGCCACTGGGGCTTCAAGAAAAGACGCACTGTCAAGGTTCAGTTAAACGCCACACTATAAAAAAAATAACAGATTTGTCAACCTGTTATATCGACTTGTGAATTCTCGTCACAGTGCATCAATCGAAGTATAATCTGATACTTCAAAAGAAAGGTGGTGCAAGTGCAACAAAGAAGAATAACATATCCAAGAACGTCTCAACAACCGACCAAGAAAAACCTTGAACTACCAAACACCAAATGAGATATTCAAACAAATAACAACAAAGTGATGCACTAAATTCGAGAATTCACCATTAACAAATATAATTTTTCTACATGCCGCGCTTGCAAAGGAAGGGGACGGTTCTTTTTTGATCTCAACTCTAGGAATTCATGTCTTTCCGACTTATCTTTTGAATCGCTCCCCAAAGCCCTATAGTTAAGTTTCAGATTATCTGGGTTGCGAAACAGGCAATATTTGTCGCTATTAATAGCTTACCTTGGAGTTGCTAAACATCGATTTTATCAGCACCCCGCCCTTACCAAATTTTGTCCGCCCAATGATATCTGTTTCCGGATATTCATTGATGATTTTTTCTGCCTTTTTCTTTGGAACTGAAATAATAAAGCCAACACCGCAGTTAAAAGTTTTATACATTTCTTCATCAGCAATACATTTTTCATAGATTTCTTTAAAAATTTGTTGCGGTTTTAGCTTATGAGAGTCGGTTATTTCTAAATCAACATTAGGCGCAATGTCTTTTAGCTTAGTGTACGAGCCGCCAGTCATATGCATCATTCCGTTGATGCCGTATTCCTTGTCAATTTTGAGGATTTCTTTGAGATAGATTTTGGTGGGGACAGTGAATTCTTTCCTCGTCTCATCACCAAATAATTCGCGAACTTTTGTAAAACCGTTTGAATGAAGTCCGCTTGAAGGAAATCCAATTAAAATATCGCCTGCTTTTATTTGGTTTGGTTTCTCGTTTTTTATAAATCCCGAAACAGTCATTCCGATATCTAAGCCCTTAATATTTTGCTGGATCGAGGTTTCCCCACCCGTCATTGCTATTTGCCATTTCTGACATTCTGCGCTCATCGCCGAAACAATCTCAAAAATTGCCTTGTGATCGTCTTTTTCCAGCACGATATGATCTTGCATTTTAAAGGGGACAGCTCTGACGAGAGCCAGGTCGTTTAAGTTCATTGCTAAGGCGTCAATTACTGCGTCATGGAAGCTTCTTTTTTGCCAATGGTATTCGCCTTTACTGCCAATTCCATCTGTATGGTCAACTTCAGGGTAATCGAACTTTCGAGTCAGAATTGGATACACTTCTTTTTTTACTGAAATGTAGGGTGTCTTCCATGTTTTAGAAATTAGTTCAAAAATTTGCTTTTTGTATGGCTTGGTTGGATCATACATATTTAAATTATAACCCAATCTGGCCCAAACTTAATTTTTCTGCTCGTTATTTTGATTAACAAATATAATCTTTCTGTATATTGCGCTTTTTTACAAAAAATTAGTTCTTTCTTCCATAATAAAATCTTGATCTGTGAGTGCTTTTATTTCGCGAGAGTTTTGCTTACGGTATTTAACTAATTTTTCCTTATCTTTATTCGGATTGTAATGTGGCAGAATTTCAAAATCGACTAATCCAAGAGCGGCCGTGTCTGTAATGCCGGTGTTGTTTTCATCATAACCGAAATCGGCCCCAAATTTCTTTCCGACTAATTTTACGTCCGGGGTTGCAATCACTGCGCCAGCGCTAAACCCCGAATATACAAAATTTGGTTTTCGACAAAGTTGGATAATAATCTTATCGAAGCCGTTATCCCTAAGGTTTTGCAATAAATCAAAAACATTGCCACCGGTAACGGTCAAGGAATTCACAGTTTTTATTTTCTTTAGTTCGTTTTGTGTCGGAGTTTTCGAATTATCAATATATACAAATTCAGCATTGTGTTTTGCCGCTAAATTTTCCCAAAATGGTGTGAATTCGGGATGTGGATCAGCTCCGTTGGCAGGCATATAGCCAAAAACTATTTTTCGGCTAAGGGGAAATAATTCGCTTTCGATTTTTTCAAAAACTGTTTTTTTCGGGCTAGAATAAAGTATTAGTTTCATATTTCGGCAATGTTTACAGATGGGGGACGCGCTTTAGCAATTGCCACTAAATTTTGTACTGGTGAAACTAGCGCGCCTAAATTTCAATTCATTGTAAAAAATTCTTTCAAAATCTTGTGCCGTTTTTCAATTATCTTTTTTGCAAAATCAAAAAAGATTTTTTTATTATAATCTTTTTCGAGCTTTTCTAACGCCCATTTCTTAAAACCTGCCAGCTCATATTCGCCAGTCGATGCAAGGGTCAGATAAAAATCATTGATGTAATGCGACATTGCGTCAGCTGATGTTAAAATTTTTCCCTCTAAAGTTTTGGGCATTAAACGAGTATCGCAACTATGAGCTAGAATCATTTCTTTAACGTGTTTGATTGTTTGGTCGGAATAACCGAATTGCTTCATAACTTTTTCCGCTTCAATGGCACCAGCTTTTGCGTGGTTTCCTTTTATCCCTCTTACCCTTCCTAGATCATGAAGCCAGACTCCAAGTAAGACGATCTCTTTATCGGCCTTGGGTAATTGCTCCAAAAGTTCTTTGGCAAATTTTTCAACGCCAAGCAAATGGACACTATAAAACCACTTATCAGCAAAACCTAAAACTAGACATTCATTTTTAACCAAATTTTTAATTTGTGTTATTTTGCTTGGCATAATTTAGTTTAAAATATCATCAACTCGAGTTTCTCACAAATTTTTAAAGTTTAAAGAGCAGGGAAGTGTCAAAAATTTTGTACGATATATATTTCAAGATGGAGCAAGGGATGAAAAAAGGGACTGCTCTCTTGTTTGGACACAACTCTCTTGCTAAAGAACAAAGGGATCGAAGTAGCTGTTTAACTCTTGGATGGCTTCTTGAATTGATGCGCAGATTTTATACCTCTTTTAATACTTAAGGTTACATGCTTGGTATTGTCTTTCTGGTATTTGTCCCAAAGCTTGGCAACTTCAAACAAAAAAACCTTTATTGCTTTAAAACCTTTGTGGTATTTGCCTGCCACGATCCAAGCAAGAGGTACATTATCCCAATCCTTTGTCACGTCGTAAACATTTTTCTCAAGAGGGTGGTTGTAGGAGTGCCTCTTAGCTTCAAACTCGGAAAAGAGTCTGACATAGCCATCAGATTTTATTAGCTCGGGAGATTTTAGAACATCTTTGAGGATATAGCTTAATTTTTCTTTCAGTTCTTTATTCAAGAGTCTCGAATGTGTTTCCTCATCATGACGATGTACCCCTCTAATGATTTCAAGAGTTAAGTGCTCAAAACAAATATAGATATTAGCGACAAAAGGTACCGTCAAGTTCATTGTGTAAACCTCTCTTCTGATTGTGGGTAATATTTTTGCCAAAGAATTGCCAAATCGACCTGGTAAGCGGCAAAACCATTGAGTTTTTGTAATTCGTATCTTTTGCCAATATCCCTGATTTTTAGATAAACTAAGTTTTTCACTGCAGTCTCTGTCGGCAGTGAACTTTTAATTTTGAGGAAAGTGATGAAACCGAAATTGATTTTGATCTTCGCCGGAATTGTCGGAATTGGAATAATTATCACCGGATATTTGTTCAACGCAATTCTCTAAGGTTTTATTAATCTATGCCTTCATATTTTCATCAGCGATTGTCAAATTTAGCTGAATGTGTAGACTAAATATAGATTAGAGGTATAAATGAAATACACTTTTAAGATACATAGCGTCCCTTACGCAAAGATAAAAAATGGTGAGAAAATAATTGAAAGCCGTCTTTTTGACGAAAAAAGAAAATTGCTTAAGGTTGGTGATACGATTGAGTTTATGAACTTGCATAGTGGCGAATCAATAGTAGTGATTATCACCAACCTAGAAAAGCGCAAATCATTTTCCGAACTTGTTGATATGAATTCGCCTAAGGATTTTGGCTGGGCCGCAAAAAAAGAGGTACTAGCCGAACTTGGCAAGTTTTACTCTCCAGAAGATGAAAAAAAGTTTTCGGTATTGGGGATAAAATTTAAAAAATTGTAATCCAGAACTCGTTCATTATTTTTACATCCACATGTGCGGCGGCTGAGATACATCGGTAACAAATCTGGTATGATTGATTCTCTCAATCA
>CAZOJE010000015.1:0-17527 GCA_964580065.1 uncultured Candidatus Saccharibacteria bacterium | reverse complement strand
TACGAACCGAGAACTATAGGTTAACAAAAGCACCCATTTTTGCAATTATCCCCCACTTGCGTGGCGTACTCTTGGCGGTGGCTAAAGCCCCGTACCAAGTTCGACGCATAGTACCAAAATTATCACGCAAAGTCAATCATAAGGTATGTTTTTTAGCGAAAAGTTAAAAATTAATCCAAAGATCCTATCCATTTCTAATAACATTTTCGAAAAATTTTTCGGCGCCGAGTTCGGTGGCGCTAACCTTGCTAAAGCTATTCCCTTCGGGATGAGCGCTAAACAATATCGCCTGCCCGAGGAAATATTTTGCTTTCAAAACAGTAATTTTACCGCTTTGATCGTGCGCCAAAAGTTCATCAAATTTTGATAAATGATTAATCAACGGCCCGTTGCAATAATATAATTTGATTTTCTCCTCATTTTTAAATTTTGTTTCGCCAATTTCTTGGCCCAGCCCTCTGATATAGGAAGATTGCGACAAACCGATGCCTCTGTGCTTATTGCCGCGTAAATCAATAAAAAATTTGGCGGCAATATAGGCGCCGGCGCAAATGCCGATGTATCGCTTGCCGCTGGCGACAAATTTTCTAATTTTATAAACGCCTCTTGGAGTCAAAGCGGGGATTATTTCGTTTATGGTGCCGCCGCCGATAATTAAAGTATCAAAATCGTCCAGTTTTCCCTTGCAAATATCTTCTTCGGTGAGCTCGTTAAAACCTATGGAACGAGAGGCCAAAAAAGCTTTGACATCATCTGCCATGTACCCGCCCGTCCCTATATAGACAGCTACATTGGTCATATATTCCTTTTCTCATATGATAAGGATAAAAGATGCTTTGGGGCAAATCTTCCTAAAGGACATTGCTAGTAAAATCACAATGAGTTATACTGTTTTGTTTGCAAAAACAAATATATATAGTATAATGAAGTTATGAAAAGCGGAAATCCAACAATTAGCGAAAAAATTCTTTATTATATCGGCTATATTCTGCCAAAAGAGGGTGGAAGATTTTCTTATGACAAGATGCAAAAATTTCTCAATGAATATTATGGCGTTGAGGGTAGTATCCGAACCTTGCGCAAAGAGTTTTCTCTTTTGAAAAGCAAAAAATATTTTTTATATAAAACATATTATCGCCGACCGGTGCCAGTATTGTCGGCTGACGGGCGCTTGGCGATTGCGCCGGTTTTAAAGGGCCGCAAATACGGACCATGGGACGGCAAATGGCGCATTGCCATTTGCTCGGTACCGGAAAAAGATCGTAAATACAAAAATTTATTCCTGCAAAAATTAGAAGAATTAAAGTTTGAAAAGATTTTCAAGGGCGTTTACATTTCGCCCCACCCTCTTTTAGCAACCGTTGTGCGCTATGCTAACGAATTAGGTATCGCGCCAAAATGTATTTTTTTTGAAGCGGAAAAAATTGCTCGCGAGGTCAAAACCATTCAACGCATTTGGGATCTCGATGGTGTAAATGTTGATTATAAAGAATTCATTCGCCACGCCCGTCGAAAATATGAACAAAAAGGTGACCATTGGGTTTTAGAAGCGAAAAAAATCGAAAAAATATTTGTTGAAATTTTCGACAAAGATCCGCATTTGCCGGAAGAATTTTTGCCAAAGGGCTGGAAGGGTAAAGAGGCCTACGAATTATTTAAGGAAATCTCCAACTCATATAATCGCCGCGCCAGATAATTTTGGTTTATTTTTGGGTGATTAAAACGAGATTGTGGTTGACTTTTTTGCTTCCGCGAGAATTTTGATAAAACTTGAGAATCTTGAAACCGCAAGATTCGGCCAGTTGGCGCAATTCGTTTTGGGTGAAAATATGAATATATCTTTTGGCCAAAACTTTGCCGGTTGAGTTTTTAAAATCGTAATAAATGTCATTTTTGTCGCCGCCGGCAACTTTTTCAAATTTGTCATTTTTAAGATCCCAAGCCGTCAAAATTAAGAGACCGTCTTTTTTCAAAACCCGTTTTATTTGCAAAAGAAAGTCAATTCGCAATTTTTCCGAAGGAATGTGATGAATGACAGCTAGGGAAAATATTTTGTCGAATGTTTCATCTTCAAAAGGCAAAATAGAATCTTGAATAAGGGAAAAATTGGCTTGAGGATGAAGTTTTTGGGCCATTGCAATCATACCGGCCGAATTATCGACTCCGTGGTAGAGCGCCCCTTTTTCAGAAATCAGCTCATTTAGCCGGCCGTTACCGCAACCTACGTCTAAAATTCGATCGCCACGATTAATAAATTTAGCAAATTCCAAAATATCGGCCGTCAAACCCCGCCGATGGTTTGAAAACTCTTCGGCTATTCTGTTATAGTCGTCTTGAACCTCATCGGAAATTTCTTTTGCCCTTAAATCGTCCATGAATATTGAAGAAAAATTTATTTTATCACTTTGCCAAAATTCTAATCACGTTTCACGCGATGATTTTTTTGCTTTGCAAAGAAAATTTGCGCGTCAGTACAAAATCCAATTTTTTCGCAAAGATAAGCTGATTCAAACTTATCACAGACTGCTTGAGTCGGGCAAGATTGAAGAAAATAAAAATATCGAAAATCTTTTGCGCGTGCGCTCCACCAGATCGCTTTCAGGAATTGTTTCGGTTTCGGTTTTGACCAAGCCCTATCCTTGCCCTGGAAGATGTCTGTATTGTCCTAATAATCCTGATTTTCCCAAAAGCTATTTGCCCGACGAGCCGGCGGTTATGCGTGCCAGTGCCAATAAATTCGATCCTTACAAGCAAGTTCACTCGCGCCTTAAGGCGCTAGAGGCAATCGGGCATAAAACGAGCAAAATTTCGGTTCGGATCATCGGCGGCACGTGGTCGTTTTATGAAAAAAGATACCAAACTTGGTTTATTAGCCGAATTTTTCAAGCGGCTAATGATTATCCGCATTTAAACGCGAAATCGCTCCCTCTTTTGACGACACAAAAAAATAACGAAACGGCCAAAAGAAAAATTATCGAATTAAGTGTGGAAACGCGTCAAGATTATATAAACGAAAATGAGATTAAAAGATTACGGAAACTTGGCGTGACTAAAGTTGAGATTGGAGTGCAGTCGATTTATGACGAAATTTTGCAAAAAAATAACCGCCAAAGCACCGTTGCGGATTCGATAAAAGCAACTAAACTCTTAAAAGATGCCGGCTTCAAGGTGTCGTATCAAATTATGTTGAACTTATACGGCTCGTCGAAACAAATGGACGAGCAAATGTTTGACGAACTTTTTTCTAATCCTGACTTTATGCCCGACCACTTAAAAATTTATCCTTTAGTAGTGTTGAAAGAAGCGCCGCTTTATAAAATTTATCAATCCGGCAAGATGAAAATATATAACGATGCGCAACTGGCCGATCTAATTATAAAAATTAAGCAAAAAGTGCCGATTACTTGTCGCATTGAAAGAATTATTCGCGATATTCCCGCCAAATACATTGTGGCGGGATCAAAAGTTTCGAATTTGCGCCAGATTATTCAAAATAAAATGAAAAAAGAGTCGCTTTCGTGTCGTTGTATTCGATGTCGCGAAATTGGTCCGGAACATTTTAGCCGTGAGGTTAAAATGTTTGTCGAACAATTTGAAGCGTCGGGGGCGCCGGAATATTTTTTGAGTTTTGACTCGGCTGATCGCAAAAAATTATATGGTATGTTGCGATTGCGTTTGCCAAATAAAAATGAGCCGTTTATCCGCGCGCTAAAAAATTCGGCCTTAGTTAGGGAGATGCACGTTTATGGCCAGCAAGTGGAAGTGGCCGGTAGCGAAAAACATTCCAGCCAACACAAAGGGCTGGGCAAATTATTAATCAGCCGAGCGGAGGAAATTGCCGCCCAACATGGTTATAAGAAAATTGCTGTTATTGCCGGAATTGGCGTCAAAGAATATTTTGCCAAGCTCGGCTACGTCGAAGAATCGACTTACATGGTTAAAAAATTTATTTGAGTTTGGCGAGTTCTTGCTCGATTTGCGAATCTTCAATTTTTTTAAATAGGGGTTCGGTGGAAACCACTTTTATTTCGCTTTGTTCAACTGACTGCCAAGCAAACTTTTCATCAAGACCAAATAATTTGGCGATTTTCTGGCTGGTTCGGGGCAAAAACGGATTGACTAAAACTGCCAGTGCTAGACAATAATTTGCGCAAACAATGAGATCTTGCTTGGCTTTGTCGGGGTCAGTTTTAACTGTTTTCCACGGCTCGGTTTCGGCCAAGAATTTATTGGCTTGTTCACTAACGGCCAAAACTTGTTTAAGCGCTTCGCGCAATTTGCCTTGTTCAATTAGCGCTCCCACATTTTCAAAAACAGCGGAAAAATTTTCGGCTTTTTGATCTTTAATGCTGATCCCATCGGTAAAATTATTTTTAATTAAATGGACGGTGCGGTTGATGAAGTTGGCAAAATTTCCGATTAGATCGTTGTTGGTGCGATCTTGAAATTCATGCCACGAAAAATCGGCGTCGGAAGTTTCCGGCCCGTTAATTACCAAATAAAAACGCAATGTTTCGCTATCGAAATTGGCCAAAAAATCTGGTAGCCAAACTGCATGGTGACGACTTTTGGAAAATTTATCTTTTTCTAGCGTCAAATATTCGCTTGAAATAACACGGTCGGGCAAATGCAAATTGCCCGCGCCCATTAACATAGCGGGCCAGATCGTGGTGTGAAAAGGAATATTGTCCTTGCCGTGAACGTAGTAGTGAATGGCCTCGTCATTTTGCCAAAAATCTTTGTAAGCGTCAGGCTGGTTTCGTTTTTCGGCCCATTCGATCGAGGCGGAATAATAACCGACTACGGCGTCAAACCAAACATAAATTCTTTTATCATCATATCCTTCAAGTGGAATCGGCACGCCCCAATCGGTGTCACGAGTAATTGCACGATCGTGCAAGCCCTCTTTGAGCAATTTTTTGGTAAAGCCAATGGCGTTAGTACGCCAGTTTTTTGCCTTTTGCGACCAATCCTCAAGCTCGTTCTGAAAAGCCGATAATTTTAAGAAAAAATGTTCCGACGGTTTCCAAATGGGGGCGGTTTGACAAATTTTGCAGTGCGGATTGATGAGTAGTTTGGGGTCGATGAGATTGCCGCAATTATCACATTGATCGCCGCGCGCAGGCGAAAAATGGCAGTGATAACATTCGCCTTCGATATAACGGTCGGGCAAAAAACGCTCGCACTTGGGGCAGTAGGGGAGGTCTTCGGTTTTTTTGTAAATATATTCTTTGTCTAAAAGTTTTAAAAATAATTCTTGAACGGTTTTGCGGTGGGTTTCAGTGAGTGTTGTGGTGTAATTGTCGTAAGAAAAATCTAAACCCTCAACCAAAGTGCGGATAAATTCCTTGTGATATTTTTCGGCTACTTCTTTTGGGGGGATTTTTTCTTGTTCGGCCGTGACAACAATGGGCGTGCCGTGGCAATCGCTTCCAGACACCATTAAAACATCATCGCCCTTAGCGCGAAAATATCGCGCCAAAATATCGCTTGCGATTAACCCAGAAACATGGCCCAAATGTAACGACCCGTTGGCATACGGCCAAGCGACCCCAATAAAAATTTTTCTGTTCATTAAAAAAATCTTATCAGATTCAGAGGCTATTTAAAGAGGGCTATTTTGATTTTGTCCCAATAATTAATAATTATAACGACGAGGTATAAATTTAAAACCGGAAAAATAATCAGATTTTCAAACCATTTTCCGGTTTGAATGCGCACTCCCTGAAACGGTTTGGGCGGAATTCCGATCATTTTTTTGATTGGAAAAAATAGCGGCACACCTTCTGGGGTAAACATATCGGCGAAAATGTGACTGGAATAGGCAATGACGCTTGAGACAAGCAAAATATTTTTGTCGATATTCCAGTATGCGGGAAAAACGCCAATTAAATATTTGGCGGCAAACAAAAAAATCACAACACTCAAAAAAGAATGGGTGAGGTTGCGATGTTTCAAAAAGGGATCACTAACATGTCCGAGCGCGTGCCCCAAAGGCATTTTTTCCCAAATTAAGGCCGAATGTTCATCGATATCGGGAATTAAAGCGGCCAAATGGCTTGCAACTAAAACGGCGGCTAGAGTGGCAGGCGCATAATCGTTGCCGGAGGCAACTAAAAAATAAGTTAGCCCGCAAGACAATCCCAAAATTTGATGCGTTTTTCCTGTCATTTTTTCTTATGATATAATGATCTTATGGATAATGATAGAGAGTTAATCAAAAAATTTTCTGAAAATTTTGAAAGATTGTCTGAAAAATCCAAATGGATTTACGCTCGTTATTTTTGTTTGGGGGTTTGCTACGGTTTGGGCGCAACGATCGGCGTAGCGATCGTTATTGCTTTGGTTGGTGTCGCGCTAAGATCTTTGGGCGGTTTGCCGGTTATTGGCGAATGGCTTAACGGATTGAGTCAAAATTTACAAAATACAAATTTCAATTTATAGTAGATTGAGCAAATAAAATAAAGGGAGGCAAGTTTTATGAAAAAGAAATTCTTTAATATTGGCGCCACAACGATGGTAGCGGGTTTTATCGCTTTGGCCTCCAGCTATTACATGGGCTCGGTTTCAGCCGATACGGTTGCTGCAGCCGAAACTCAATACGCTCTCTTTACCGTTGGATTTATAATTGGCTTTATTCTGATTGTCGCCTCGGCGATCTTTTTTGTTCTTGCGGCCACTCGAAAATAGTTTTTAAAGCAGTTTTGGGCGAATTTTAGCGTAAAAGTTCTGACGCTTCTTCAAGAGTACATTGTTTTTCTTCGTTTTTAGCCATATCTTTAATTTTCATTTCTTCGTCGGAAAAAATTATCAAACAGTAGGGGATTTTTTCGTCGTTGGCATATTCTAGCTGCTTAGTTAGATTTTTTTCATTGAGATCAAAAATGGCTCGGATACCTTCGAATCTGATTTTTTTAGTAATATCAACGGCTTTTTCCGTCATGCCTTCAAGATAGCAAACCATGACCTTAGCAAACGGTTCCATTTCAAGGTCGCCTTGCCGTTTAAGAATTTCAAAAATTCGTTCAATCCCTAGCGAAATGCCCACAGCTGGAGTTGGCTGACCGCCGTAAAGAGCAACTAAATCGTCATATCTTCCACCGCCGGCGAAACTGCCGACATCTTCGGCGTCGGTTGACCTTATTTCAAAAACAGTTGAGGTGTAATAATCCAAACCGCGCACTAAAGAAAAATCAACTCTAATGAGATCGGGATTGATTAATTTGGCAGTTTTGCTGACAACTTTGGCCAAAAAGTCGATTTCGGCTTTTTCATTTTCAGGGGCAATTTCTTTGATTTTGTCGAGTTTTTGCTCATTTGTTCCTTCGAAAGCAAAATATTCTTGGAGACTATCAAGCATTTTAGGATCAATGCCACGTTCTTGAAATTCTTCTTTTACACCGTCAAAACCGATTTTATTTAGCTTGTCGAGAGCGCGAAAAGCGTCGGGGATTTTGTCTTTTGTAATACCGGCATTTCGCATCATAATATCGAGAATCCGGCGACTGTTAATAAGAATTTGATAGTTCTTAATCCCTAATTTATTTAAAATGGCTACCGCCATATCGAGAAGCTCGGCTTCGGCGTTAGCGCTCGAGCTACCGAAAACGTCCGTGTCGGATTGAATAAATTCGCGGAAGCGGCCTGATTGCGGCCTTTCATAACGCCAGGCCTTGCCGATATTATAAAGCTTGAGCGGTTTTTTAAGGTTAGAATTTGAAGAGATAATGCGGGCTAATGAACCGGTCAACTCAAATCTCAAGCCCAGTTCGCGATCGGATTTATCGCGAAAAGAATAAATCTCATCTTTAACGGCCTCGCCGCTTTTAACGGTGAGGGTTTCAAGATTTTCAAAAGCCGGCCCGTCCCACGGCCGAAAGCCATATAATCGATAAAAAGATTTGATAGTTTCGATAAGTTTTTCCCTTATCGCCATATCGGCTGGCAAAAAGTCTCTTGTTCCTTTAGGCGTTTGATAATTCATTTTAACCCCTTTGTTTTTTTGGTTAAATTTATTGAACGAAGCTTGGACCTTTTCTGAACGAACTTTCTAAATGTTTTGCCTCGCCTTCGGCTCGGCATGTGTTTGTTGGCAAATCGGAGAATTTTTGTGTTTCGCCCGCAAAACCCCCAATAAGATTTGTCAACAAATCAAATCCGGCTTTTAAAATTTATTTTTCGGAATTTGTATTTTTATAGTACCAGAAATCAACAGATATAAAACACGACTTACCAATTAACTAAAATTAGGCAATTAAGTTTTTGACAACTAGCACAATTTTAGACAACTCGTTGGCAGTTTCTTCTAATTTTAAATTTTTGAATATCTTGGGTCTAAGTTCGATACAATACATACCTTTGTACCCCGTTTCATTTAATTTTTGGGCTAACCATTTTAGATCTAATTTTCCAGATGAGCACGGCAGGTGTTCATCAATAAAACAATCTTCTCTCTCACTAACAAAATTACTGTCTGCCAGATGCACATGCTTAACTGAATTTATTATGCTCTCAATTTTGGTTTTGAAGTCGAGTTTTGTCGTAGCAAGATGGCTGGTATCGAGGCAGATGTCTCCAAAAAAATCTTCAAGTGGTTCCGGGTCATAAAAAGTTTTATTTCCTTCCATTTTTTTTGGCATATTTTCAACGACCATTTTTATGGCATTATTTTGATTTGATTTAATGCCTGATCGCAAATCATTCTGATATGTTTCATTTTTTTCTCTAATCGGATGAAATACGACGACTTTAGATCCTAGTGATTTAGCAATTTCGAGAGTCCTTAAAATAATATTATTTGACTCATCTCCGAAAACTTTGCAATTATCAAGCGGAGCATGCACGGACAGAATCGGGAGCTCATATTCAATTGTATATTTTTTCAGTTTTTCAACATCTGTTGATCCTTCATTTTCGTCAAGGATTAGTTCTAGTCCATCGAAACTTGCTCTTTTTGTGATATAAAATATTTTTTCAATTGAAAAATGGAACAGTGCGCCTGTGCTTAATATGATTTTATTTCGCATAATTATTGACTGTATTCGCTTTTGTGCCACCTTGGATTCTACTTCTTCTAGAAGTGCACATCAACCATAGGGACGGGAGGCGAGTGCGATGTCGGTAAGAGTTGGCGCAATCGCTGTGGGCGGACAGGGCATGCGTTTCGGCCGGAATGATATCCAGAATGCCTTGTCTTAATCGAGGGAATGAGAAAAATAACAGATTAGTTTACTTTCTAGATTCTGTCATTTGAATCGGCGATTTTCCGTTGAGAGATTTATGTGGAAAATAATTCCAAGCGTTAGTGAAGATTTGGAGGATACGGTTTAACTCGTCCATATTTTCAATTTTTGCAAAGTATCCCAGCCATTTGCTTTGGTACTCACGGTTTGCCCTCATCACGTCTGGATCATCTTCATCGGCGACCCAACTAATCACATCTTCGGCTGAAAATTTATCTGCCAGATTGTATTTTTCAATCACTTCTTCGAGTTCCTTTTTTATTATTTTTTGGTTGTTCATGATTATTTTATCCTCTCTAAAATTTCAAGATATTGTTCAATGGAAATCTCCAAAATCCTCAAGTTGTTTTTGATGACAAAAACCGGAAGCGATTTATATGCAGGCAAAACGATCGGTCTTGCTAATCCTGCTCGTTTGTAAATTCTGTGGCTTCCTTTCTGTCGAACAAATTTACAGCCCGAGAAAAAAAGGAATTTTTCAAATTCCTTCCATTTAATGGCTGCAACCTTCGTCATGATTTAGGCCTTGAGGGCGAGCGAGAATTTTTTGGTTCGGTGAGAAACTTCAGCCGGGGGGAGCCAGTTTGAGTTGGACTTTTCCCAGCCGAGAGATGTAAGAACTTCGTTCATGGTTCCTTTGTGGTCTAATTCCTCAAAAAACGCTTCTGTAGCTTCTTCGAACATTTTTTGTGCGCCATCAAGCGAGCTAGAGTAAGTTGATAAATCGAGCACAGGAGAGTAAGCAACAAAATTTTTGCCTTCCTTAAAAATTGAAACCGGAATTGAAAAATAAATTTTTTTCATGTTTTTATAGTACTAAATACGAACAAAATTTCAATATCAGTTTTGTTAAGCTAGGTTTTCAATGGTCGCAATTACTGAACGGAGCTCGAACCTATTTTGGGCAGAATTTCTGAATGTTCCGCCTTGCTACGCTCTGCGTGTGTTTGTCGGCAAATCAAATCCAGCTTTTGAAATTTATTTTTGTGGAATTTGTATTTTAATAGCACCAAATAATTAACAAATATGTAAGAAGCCATAATACTTGACTTAATCTACAATTAATCACCGTTCCGGCGACGGGCATGTCGGGCGGAGGGACGGTTTGACCGCCAATGAAATAATCAAAAATGGTCGGAGTGTAAACGGTGTCAGCAGAAGTAAGTTTTTAATTTACTTGAATTTATTTGAAACAAATTTAATCTGGTCGGGGTGAGAGGACTTGAACCTCCGGCCTCAGCGTCCCGAACGCTGCGCGCTACCAACTGCGCTACACCCCGTTATTTAAATTCGCTTAAATTAAGTTTTTAACTAATTTAATCTACCATTTATCTGGTAAAAATGGAAGAAATCTGCTAAAATTGCGATTGGTTTTAGTAATTTGCCGAAAAATTGATAACCAGCAATTATTTGCTCCCGTAGTTCAATGGATAGAACAAGACACTCCTAACGTCTAGATGTAGGTTCGATTCCTACCGGGAGTACCACCCCACGTCGCCCGAAGGGCTATGCGGGGTGTCCCGCGTAGCTTTAGCGAAGTAGGACAAAATGTATCATGTATATTTAATCAAATTAAATAACGGTGAGTGTTATGCCGGTTCTACCGCAAATTTAGAAAATCGTTTGCTTGAACACAAGAATGGCAAAAATAAATCGACCAGACCATTTCGCCCCATTACACTTGAGTGGTCAGCGACATTTAAAACAAGAAAACTTGCCGAGGATTTTGAAAAATACTTAAAAAGCTCATCTGGCTTTGCATTCAGAAACAAAAGATTAATTTGACCCGCCTAGGAAGGTTAGAAAAAATGGAAGAGAAAAAATTAATTAACAAACTTGAGGAACTATTTAAATCCGAAGCAAGCGGACACGATATTTCGCATTTAATCAGAACTTGTAATATTGCTAAACATTTGCAGAAAATAGAAGGTGGTGATTCACACGTTATTGCTGTTTCGGCTTTACTACACGATGTACACCGTCTGATACAATCTGATACAAAGGAAACTGGTTCGTTTTGCGAACCAAAAGATTCATTATCAAAAGTCAAGAAAATTTTGCAAGATTTAGAAACGCCAAGCGAAATAATTAACAAAGTCTTACACTGTATTGAATTTCACGAGGAATATGATTTTAGCAAATCAGGTAAAAGTGTAAACGATATTGAAACGCTCATACTCCAAGATGCAGATAATTTAGACGCTATTGGGGCAGTTGGCATTGCAAGGGCATTTGCATTCGGAGGGGCAAATAATGTGCCAATCTGGACACCCGAAATCCCATTTGAGCGTGAAAATTTTGATGAAGGAGAACTTGACCCATCGGAAATTCATCATTTTCATTCCAAACTTCTTAAGCTAAAAGATAATATGAACACCGAAACGGCGAGGAAGATGGCTGAGGAAAGAACAGAATTTATGAAAAATTTCCTTGACCACTTTTTTAAAGAATGGTCGGGTGAATTGTAAATTTGATAGTATTAAGCATCCGGGGATAAATTGGGTATGTAAATATACTCGTCAGAATTTACGAAAATAGTTCTAACATCCTGCACCAAGTGGTACCACCCCACGTCGCCTGAAGGGCTATGCGGGGTGTCCCGCGTAGCTTTAGCGAAGTAGGACAGGTCTCCGGCCATTCGATTCGCTTTGCTCACGCATGACTTTAAGCCATTCGACTCGCTTCATTTTCCTAAGCTTGAGTGAAGGTGGATAAATTTTTTTTACAAGCGATTGAAATATCAAAACTAAGCCCAAATCCAACCGATGGGGCGCTTGCTTTCTATAATTATGCTAACCAATTGAGAACAATGAACCGCAATCATCAAGCCAGGAAATGTCTCAAGGAATCAAAAAAAATAGCGGTGACATTGCAAGATAATGCTTTACTGCGCAATATCAAAATTTTAGATGACAGGATCAAATCCGGAGAGTTGTCTGAGCGAAGGTTTTAAAAAATATTTTTACTATTTTTTGATGAAGTTTTGGAATCGAGTCAATTTACTTGATTACCGAGATCTTTTTGTTTTTCAAACCCATCTTAATTTTCAGGTAGTTGAGTAGTTCTCGTTTTTCCTCTCCAGTACCTTCGCGGAGTACAAATTTTGAGTAGTCTCGAAGGTCAACCTCGTTGTTTAGATCCTTGCTGACTTTTTGTTTTAGAATTTTCTGCATAAATCTTTCATATCTAGTTATCTCCTCTTGAAGATGCTTTTGGTGTTTAAAGTATCGACATTAATTTGGTCAATAATTTTGCAAATTTGTTCAGTTTTTTCTTCCTCTCTAACATAAGGTTGCTTGCAGTTGCGATCTTTACCACCCGTACAATGATAATAAATATACCTTCGAATTATGCCATTATCCTGTCTTTCGCCGGCACGGGAGGTGTTCGAACAACAGGGCAGTAGCAAGTAAACAATCGCTGTCTGTCGGACAGTTCAAAGGGTCGTTGCTTCCAAGCTTCGACCCTTCTTTTTTGTAAAGGAGAACTGTCGTCTTTTGTAAAATATGATTAGCAGACTGCTCTAATGAGTTGCGCGAATGATGTCTAGGGTTAAGGATTGATTTTTGGTGCAAGATTCGATTCAATATTTTTAAGGCCGTCATGTCTACTATGCCGCGAAAGGGAGTGGTAGATGGTGACAAGTCTCGTTGTGGAAAAGGAAGTTGACATTGTGGGAGTCGAATGTGAGATTGGACTTCTCTTGCTCAAACTCGCGTCCAAGCTCGCGTTCAAGCTTCCAGTAGAGCTCGCGCCCGGAAAAAAGACAGGCAAGGTGCCTAGTGCCGCGCTCTGGGCAGAAGCATGCTGCGCCGGCGCCAAAGTCAAGCAAGCATTTTTGGACCGGAGTGGTCTTGACGATGCATCGTATCTAACCGCATCGTTAAGACTCGCAGTTGACAACACGGTCAAGGCCATTGCTGACCTTGTCGGTGTTGATCCGTACGTAGCCGAGGGCGAGACGGACGGACGGTTAGTGCGAGTCGTGGTGGACCATGTTGGGCGGCTTGCGGTGAGCCGCGAAGGTTGGGTCCTGGTGTCTAGGGCTCCGGAGGGCATGAAGGACCTGTGGAAGTCGTAGGTTGAACACGCCCAATAGTCTTCGGGCCTCCGGCGCAACTTGCGCCGGAGGCCCTTCTTTCTGAAACTAGATACATTGCGAACATTCTATGCCACGGTTCGGACAGACTATGCTTATCAATGACTTGGAAAAATAGCGGGATCATCAGCCCCTGCCTTGCATTGTCAAAAAATCAAAAAAACAGTATATTTACAGTATATTTATCGTAAGAAAAAAGGAAAAATATGTCAGAAGATAAACCCCAAAAAGTTGTTTTCGAAATTTCTCTAACTTCTATTATTAAAGTTTTACTTCTGTTGTTAGCAATTTGGTTTGCGTATCTCCTGAAAGATGTTTTGGTTATACTTCTGGTTGTGGTGATAATCACGATTGCGCTTGAACCTTTTGTCCATAAACTATCGGATCAAGGTGTCCCGAGAGGATTGAGCGTCATAGTTTTATATTTGGCCTTGATTTCCATTTTTGGCATCATGATTTACTTTTTAATTCCGCCGATTGCAAACCAGATCAAAGAATTGGCCTTGAACTTTCCTTATTATGTTTCTAGATTTAACGAAATTAATTTGGGCTCCAATACTCTAACCTTAAATAAGATTTTGGGTGATATTGCGACGAAACTTTCCAGCTTCACCGGCAATATGGTAACTGGAGTTGTGTCTGTTTTTGGTGGTTTGGTTTCGGCCGTCATGATATTGGCTTTGACCTATTACGCTTTGGTTGACACAAAAGGGATAAAATCGCTGGTGGTTAATTTTTTGCCGGCCGAGAAAAAAGACAAATTTCGCGAGGCAATCGATAAAGTTTCGGCAAAATTAAGCGATTGGATATCGGGGCAAGTTTCTTTGATGCTCATAATCGGCTTGGTTGACTGGCTTGCTTTGCTTATTTTAGGCGTTCCTTATGCACTAGTCTTGGGGTTGACCGCTGGGCTACTGGAAATTGTTCCGGTGATTGGTCCGATTATTGCCGGCGTCGTGGCGGTTCTGATTGCTTTGGTAGCATCAGTCCCGTTTTGGAAGATTCTAATTATTGTGGCGATTTATATTTTAGTACAACAGATCGAAAATCATATTTTAGTGCCGAAAATAATGCAAAAGGCGGTAGGCCTTTCACCGCTCATTGTGATTATTGCGATTTTGGTTGGTAGCAAACTCCTTGGTGCTGGCGGAGCAATTTTGGCTGTGCCAATCGCGGCTGGCATTCAAGTTTTTCTAGACGAATATACTGGTTTAAACGCAAAAAAGATCTAATTGATTTTGCGAAAAAGAAAAGGCCTCGTGGCAACCCGAGGCCTTGTGTTATCGTTCGGGCGCGATCTATGTCGTAAGTTTCTCTTGCTGCTTCCACCAAGCTACTATGCACGGAAGATGCAACTTAACGGTACGGTCTACGGTCTTGAAGAAGCCGTCGCAACCCTCCCAGTAGTCTTCGTTGAGAAGCCCGATCGCCTGCTCGGCGATGTATCGAACAGCGCCTTGGTGATCGACGCGTTGCCCTCTCTCATTAAGCGTGAGTATTTGAGAGATAGCTTCTTCGAGACAGGCTTTGTCGAAGGGGCTTTCCTTGATGTCGCCGTTTCGCCCGGGCGCCTCATGTTCTCCGTTCAGGAAATCGAAGACTGTAAGCGCGCGTTTGTGAATTGCCACGTTCCATCCGACCCAAACGGCTTCTCCCCCCAAGATGGAGCGAGCAAGTTCGATCAGAACATTGCCGATGATCTCAAGCACGAGATCGAGCTCGCTCGTGTCCGTAACGCCATCGCAGGTTCCTTGTGCGCCGTCAGCTCGTGAGTCAGCCATGTGTGTGCCTCCCTATGATCGCGTCACATTATGTACGTTGCCTTAAAGGGGAATCTACTATTTTAAACAAAAAAATCAACCGACTTTGGTTGATTGAGCGGGATAAAAAAAACGACTCGAACGGATTCTAATTGTATAAATTTTGGTGCACCTGATCCGACTCGAACGGATGACCTCATCGATGTCAACGATGCGCTCTAACCAACTGAGCTACAGGTGCAAGAAGGTGCACAAAAATTTCAACAATGTGTATTTGCGCGCTCCACTCGCGCAAAGCATCGATGTTAACGATGCGCTCTACAGCCGAGCTACAGGTGCGAAACCCCTTAACATCTACGAGCGACATTTTACCATTTTTTAGGTTGGCTGGCAATCTTTTGTCATGGTTCAATACATCGAGAACACTTTTCTTGTTTGATTTTCGCATAATATTCGCTTGGTGTTAAGTATCCAAGTGATTGATGGGGTCTGAAGTTGTGATATTCATCGAGCCATTCGTCGATTAGACGCTGTTGCTCGTGAACATCAAAGGCAAGTTTACCTTGCTGAATGAATTCTTTCTCAACAGTGCCGATCATACGCTCTACGAAGGAGTTATCCTTTGGTGTTCGGGGCCTTGTGAAATACTGGTTGATGTTGTTTTTTTCTAGGTATTTGCCAAGCTCGAGAAGATTTTCCGAGCCGTTGTCGTTCTGGCAATTCTTGATCTCATATGGAATATGCTTTCCTGCTTTCTCGAAAGCAATGCACGATTGTTTCGATGAGATACTGGTAGAAACATGAATGCTAGTCATTTTGGTCAGGCAATCAGAGATAACGTAGAAATATCTCTTTTGCCCGAAGAAGGGAATATGCTTGGTATCAGATTGAACCAAATCACCCGGCATAGCTACTCGGAAATCCTTAGGCAGACGAGTTCTGGCTTGTTTGAGGCGCTTCTTCTTCGCAGGATATGGCGAGACAAAGAACAAGTCATATTTTTTGATAACCCTACCGATAGTTGAGGCAGAAAGAACAATGTTGTATTCGCGCCGTAGAATTATGTTTAGCTTGTACTTAGAAAAATACGGATAGCGTTTTCTCAGTTTTCTCACCAAATCAATATACTCAAGCGGGATATTTGACCGGCGCACTTTCTGTGGTCGTCTTGGTTTTTCCTCAAGTCCGGCAAGACCAAACAACCGGTAGCGGTTGAGCCATTTGTAAAACAAGCTTGGCGAGATACCAAAGTGCCGGCAGACGGCTCTGGCGTTGCCTTTCTTGTTGTAATACTCAATCCATTTGAGCCGAAGATTAGCTTGTCTTGAAGTTTGAGAAACTATCTTTGCAATTTTCCCGGCTCCGGGCAAGATAGTTCCGATCCTTGTTTGAACTCCAACATTTCCTTTCATGAACACCTCCTGTGTTAACATACCATGTGTTCACGATGTGTTTGGACCTAGACATCTTTTGCTATAATTGAATCATGAAAAAATATGTTGCGTTTATATTTTTTATATGTGGCTTTTTAATCGCTTGGGCTTGGCCGAACTTTTCTTATGCATCTGAAAGCGAAAAAATTTCTAATTTTTCCTCTCAAATCGAAGTTCTCTCCAACGGAAAAATTTCTGTCAAAGAGTCGATCAGCTATTATTTCCCTGTGGCGAAGCACGGATTTTATCGTTATATTCCTTATACCTATATTGATGAAAACAATAAGGAATTTTATACCGATATATCGTCGGTGGCGGTTAAAATGGACTCTAAAAAAATCGATTTTTCCACGAGCCGAACGGGGAGTAATTTCGAAATTAAAATCGGCGATAAAAATAAAACCATTACCGGAAATCATATTTACGAAATTGATTATACCGTTGATGGGGTGATCAATAATTTTTCCGACCATGATGAATTATATTGGAATGTCACGGGTGATGATTGGAGTGTTCCAATTGAAAAGATCGCGGCCACCGTTGAGCTTCCGGATAGTGTCGAGACGACTAAAATTAGCACTTCATGCTATACCGGCATTACTGGCTCGACGGAGAAAAACTGTCTGATGCAAGGCGGTAATCCGGTAACTTACACCACCAGCTCTAACCGTTTAACTGTTGTAACCGGTTGGCCAACCGGTCTAGTCGACAAAACCCAAAGAAATTATTCTTCAATTCTTAGCTCATATGGTCTAGGCAAAAGCAAAACAGCAAATTTTTTCCTTTTTGTCGTGCCGCTCATCGTTCCTTTGCTAATTTTGGTGTTAATGATTAGTCTTTTTAGAAAAAGGGGTAGGGATATTGGCGAGGTTAAAACAATCGCCCCGGAATTTTCTCCGCCTAAAGATTTGCCGCCGGCAGAAATGGGGACGATTTTTGATGAAAATGTGCAAATGCGCGACTTGACCGCCGAAATAATTAAATTTGCCGTTG
>CAZOJE010000014.1:0-20870 GCA_964580065.1 uncultured Candidatus Saccharibacteria bacterium | reverse complement strand
TGCGGCGGCTGAGATACATCGGTAACAAATCTGGTATGATTGATTCTCTCAATCAGCTAGAGAAAGGAATCACCGATGCAAGTATTCTCAACTAGTCCGCCCAACATTATTCAACCGATCTTTCGTTCCAATAATTGGCACAGAAGGCCGATTGTGCTCATGGACAATGTTTCCCGTTGGCGCGCCATGGCTCAAGATTTGAATTTATCCACCAAAGCTCAACTTCGCTTAGAGTGGATGATTTTCTATGAAACAGCTGGTAATAAGGACGCCTACAAAACCGCCAAACACTTTGCCATCACCCCCAAAACGTTTTATAAGTGGCACAAGCGTTTCGACCATGGTTTGATTGAACGACTGGAAGATGAATCCCGCGCTCCGATCAATAGACGCAGGTGGGAAGTAACGCTGGAAGAACAGGCCAGAATCAAAAAACTGCGCCAGCAAACAAACTATCACTACGGCAAGCGTAAGCTCAAGGAACTTTACGAAAATGAGTATGGCGAAACTATCTCTACATGGAAGATAGAACGGGTGATCAGACATTTCAATCTTTATTTAGATCAGATCAAACAGGAGAAAAACAAGCAAAAAAGATTAGCTCAAAGTAGGAGGAATCGAATCCAAAAGCTCAACATAAAAGAGGAGCATTGGTTCTTGTTTCACCTCGACACCATTGTTGTTTATTGGGGTTCAGTCAAGCGCTATCTTCTCACCGCCATTGATCATCATGGCAAAATTGCTTACGCTAGATGCTACAAAAGCAAATCTTCAAGATCAGCCAAGGATTTCCTTTATCGCCTTCATTACTTGATTGATACTAAGCTTACTAACATCCAGACCGATAACGGCTCGGAGTTCTACGGCGAGTTCGAACAAGCTCTTCAAGAATTGGAAATTCTTCATTGGTTTTCACGTCCCCGAACGCCACAAGATAACGCCGTTTGCGAAAGATTCAATCAAACACTGGAATACGAATGGCTTTATGACGGCAACTTCACTTCTAACTGTGACAAGCTCAATCGTGCTTTGACTGAATGGCTGATTGAATACAATTTCCGTAGACCGCATGAAAAACTTGACTATAAAACGCCGTTTGCATACTTTGAAGAAACACTAAAACGTAACAATGTTTTGTTACCGATGTACCCAGCCAGGACAACCTGTTTACATATTCTATGGTTTGTGGTATAAAAAAACGACCCCTTCGGGGGTATCCAGCCACTCAGATCCAAGTGGATTAGTGGCAATCAAAGGAGAAGGAGCTGGTAGAAATGCTCGCAATAAAGGTGCGAGAAGCTGTAGAAGAAGATGCACCAATGGTGGTGCAGCTGATGGAGGACTCGCTCTCGCCGTATTATGGAGGCGACCATCGGGCTCACGCCCGTCGCATACTAGCCACTCATCTCTCTGGGGGACGCGACCAAATTGGTCACTTCTCTTTCGAACAGAAGATCTTCATTGCCGACCTCGACGGTGTTGCCATCGGCATGATCAATGTGGTTGGCAAGCGCCAGGACACGTACAAGATCAGCCCGCTGATCGTCGCACCGGAGTATAGGAGCGGCTATGGGGTTGGGTCTAGTTTGCTGGCCTTCGCCGAGAACTATGCGCAGTCCCATGGGGCGAGACAGATGTACTGTACGGTTGCGGAGAGCAACGACTCGGCATTTTCGTTCTTCGTTAGGAAGGGGTACGTAGTTGCCGGTCGTTCCGAGAGTCACTACAAGGAAGGGGTGGTCGAAACGATGATGTACAAGCTCTTCGTCGACCCCAAGACAAGTGAGCAACTCGACGCCTCCAACATCTCCGTCGTTCCTCTCCAGGATTATCACAAGCCTCAGGCGACCGAGCTGATGCTGTCGGTTCTTCCCCAGAGCTTTAGGGGAGTCGATGCGAACTGGGTCCAGGCCTTGTACGACGGCTATGACCGCCGCAATTCGGAAGACATAAACACGAAGTTCGAGCTCATATATGTCGCGGTAGATCGCGACAGCAATGTGCTTGGCATCGCGGGCGCAACGCCCAAAAAGGGCCAACCGATAAAGCTCATGCCTCTCGTGGCGACCAGTCCCCAGTCTTTTGTAGCGTTGCTCAGGGACCTGCCTTTCGTCCTGAAGACGCATGGGCACAAAATCTACATCCACATCGTGCCCGACGTTGACCAGACGATCTCGTTGCAGCGGCTAGGGTGGAAGTTGGATGCCGCAATGCCGGCCGCCTAGTCACCGTTTCATTTTGAGAGCGTTTTTGGGTGGATTTAGTCCTAAGATTTGAGGCCAATCTTGGTCTTTTTTTATTGTCTTTGAAAGCGAACAAACGCCGTTTAGATGTTTGAAAGGAACATTACAATCGGTGAAGTTTTTAGTCCGTCTACGTATAAGCCACGCATTTAACCACCTCTCGGCCGAGTGAAATGAGTCGAAACCCTTGATTGTCTTGAGGCGACCTTGGAGGTGTGAATTATATGATTCGATGATGTTATTTGTTCGGGGACAATGTTTGATTTTTTTGAAAGCAAAAAGTTCGTCTTCCCTACGGAGAATATCAACCATAACTGAAAGTAAAATAGAATCATTTCTGGCATACTTGTAGTTTACATGGGCTAACTTGGCTTGATGCTTGAGATAGTGATATTTCGGGCTAAAAGCGTCTTTGAGCTCAAATAAAAATGGTCTGTAAGTCGGGTCAGTTCTAGTGTGTAAAAGTTGCCTTAGATTTTCAAAATAATGGTTCTGACAGAGTTGCAATTTGGCTTTGGGATAAACTTGCTGGAGAGCGATTTTGAGTCCTTCGGAATTATCGCAAATTACTATTTGTAGCGGATAATTGATTGATTTCAAAAGCTGAAAGAACTTGAGAAATATTTGATTATTTTCACTTAGAGCCAGCACTCCGACCGGTAGATCGTGAGTCAAAAAATCAATGCCATAGATGAAGGGAATCTTCTTATCGTAACCCTTCACTTTGACATACTTTCCATCAACGTTCAGCATGCCTGACCAACGGTTACAATAATGAGCGGAAAGATAAGTATTTTCCGGCAGAAGATCCATTTCACGCTCGACTTGGCGATAAGCTTTAGCGTGAGAAAAACCATATTGAGCGGCCAGACGACGAAACGGAACCCCGTCGATATGAGTCGGCCAAAAGACCGGCTTGATTTTATGATTGATGGAAAAGTAACGTTTGCAGGACGTGCAAAAATAACGTTTGAGGCCGCGCTGACTACCGCGTTTTTGAGTTGAAAATAATTTACAAAACGGACACTTCGGATTGCGTTTTTTTTGCCATAATAGACCAACTAACTAGTTAATTGAGTGATTTTCGGTCACTTTATAAGGTATAAAAGAGTCCAAAAATAGTCAAATTGTGCTCTCAAAATGAAACGGTCTCGGCCGCCTACCACGAGGGCAAAGTGACCCAGCAGTGGAGTTTTAGTACTGGAGGAAATCTCATGCGTACCGTAAGAGTGAAGGACCGTCTGCTGCAGCATATCATGTCGGGAGAAAAGACCCTCGAGGTTCGCGTGGCTTACGACAACATAAAGACGATTCGCCCGGGTGAGCGCGTCAAGATGGCGAGCGGAACCTCGGAGATCCTCGTCGACATCGTTGCCGTCCGCAACTACACCGACTTCGAACAGATGCTCAAGTTCGAGGATCCTGGGAAGATCGTTCCCGGCAAGAATGACCCTCAGGTTCTATGGTTGCTCCGCGAGATTTACCCGGAGGACCGCGAGAGCTTAGGGGTGGTTGTACTAGAGCTCAAGGTGACCTGATGTCAGTACCGCTGAACAGCAATAGCTAATCCACATGGGAATGTATAAACACAAGGTCCAGAGAGGACTACGAACTCCCTGGACCTTTTCTCTTGGGGTTAATTTGACAGCTTTTTAAAATTTAATCGATATTTATCTTAATCAGGTTGAATTTTTTAATTATAAAATTCCTGCCCCAACAACAAAAATAACCCGATTAGCGGGTTAAATTATCGGTTTGAACTTGGTCTTCGACTGTGTTTAGGCCATTCGAATGTTTATCTATAATGGTCGAAGACCTGTCCCACTTCGCTAAAGCTACGCGGGACACCCCACATAACTTCTTTGGAATAGTACAGGCCATTTTATACTTCTCTCGGCAGCCCCGCAAAGCCCCTTTGGGGCGACGTGGGGTGAGCGAAAGACTGTAGTTATGAGCAAGTAAAGTAAATCGAATGCAACGAGTCGAATAAAGCAAATAGGAAGTCGAATGGCGGGAGGGACGCGACACTAACTCGTCTTTTACAGGTTAACTTTTATTTTACGACATTAAAATCCATTAACTTTTTATTGATCAAAAAACGGCAGGCCCGCATCCACTTACATGGATGCGGACCTTGGGCCAAGGGAAGTCAGGACACTAAGTCCACGGATCAGTCAAATCGACTTCGACTCCCCGCAGATACTGGTGGATCTCGACAATCCCGAACTGCGGGATCTGCCGGATGGAAAGTTTCCGGCTGTCGAGAGCTACCTCGATGAGGTGACGAGCTTCCGCGTCGGTTAACAAGCAGAGGAGTAGGGCGGTATTGCATTCCCTGAACTCCGGGCACGTATCAAGGAGATTGTACACTCGGTGGAGGCCGTCGATCAGGACGCTTCTGGCTCCCTGGGTTGGGAAGTAAGCTTCTTTGTAGAGCCAGTCCTTAAAGTCGGCGAATTGCTGTGCGCATTCGCTGGTCTCGAAGCTTATCCGATCCGCCTGGGCCGATTCTTTGACCAGCTCACGTACGCAGCAAGCGACTCGCTCTCTCTGATTGCTGCCGAACCAATCGGCACGACGGCTGATCTCGCTAACAAGCCCCGGCTCTGATTCTTGCAGACAGCGCTTGAAGTCGTTGACGTCGCCGAAGACGTAGGCGATCTTGTCTGCCCACATAACTACCGCTCCCTCTTCCGGTATTCCGTGGGTTGACTTCACGTCACCGGTTCCGCTCGAATGATGCAAGATCATCTGCAAAGTCTGAGTGGTGAGGTTGAGTCCGGTGGCGCGTCTTTCAACTCGCCTTGCGACAATAACCCCGACGGTTGCGTGACGGATCTTCTTGTTCAGGACATTACCTAGAGCGGTTTCGCCGTGATGGCCGAAGGGCAGATGACCGATGTCGTGACCGAAAGCCCCAGCCATTACCAGGTTGCGGTTCAGGCCGGTGATCGAAGCAATGATGGCGGCTACTTGAGCCACATCGTGGGTGTGCCGACTTCTCGACCGGGTGTGCGGGTTTTCTCTCCCGACAAACACCTGGGTCTTGTCGTACAGCCGAACAAGGGCCTTGCTGCCGAGTAGCTTGGCAAGGTCAAGTTCGAACGGATCGACCGCTCCGAAATAGCACAAGTCTTCATCTGGCGCCCCTTGCTGATCTTCACGCTTCGCCTGCTGGGTTTTTGTGGCAAGATGAGTGAGACATCCGTTGTAATCGGCGAGATTCACCTCGCACCTCTTTCTCAAAGTACTGAATTAACTGAGTCTGTGCGTCCATAGTTGCACTATAATAATGTTTTTTCAAGGCAGGCAAGTTGAGCAAAAAAGGGGGTGCGAGTCCCTTCCATGTCATTGTCACAAAGGGCATTTTTGGCACCAAAAAAGCGCCTTTGAAGACATCGGCGCTTTTCCATCCTTTCTTATGGGTATGGATTTTCTTTGGATTGGTTCCACTTTTTATCTGGCGGGGAATGGTGGAGGATGTTAAAAAAACTTGTAGTCAGAGTTTTTTGCCACAAGAAGAGCAAAACTTGTCTGCTTTTTCGTGTTGAAAACCACAGTACGGACAATACATCATGTTAGTTGATGGTTTTTCAGCTTCTTTTTCAGCTTTTATCCTCTTTTTCTCCTCTTCTTTTCTCCATGTGCTGTATTCTGCTTTGACACTAATTTTCAACGGTTTCCTTATCTTGATGTAATTCAAAAGTGCTCGCACAAAATAAATAAATCCAATCAGCATTGGACCCCAGAGGATAAAGTACTTTTCTCCGGGTGGCGTCGAGTAGTACCATATTGTCGTTACAAGTGACCCAATCGTTGGCCACAATGAGCTTTTAAACAACCCAAGCATAACTTCTCTTTTTGCTCGCGAAAAGTCGCCAACGATTTTAGCTTGTGATTTTACAAAGAGCACAAAACTTATGATGCTGAAGATAATAGATAGCCAGATATATGTTGGACCTGGGTTATATATTCCAAGGGCTTGATCGTGCTGCTTAGCCACTTGATTTAATTTTTCTATTCCACTGTTATAATTTTCAAGGCCACGATTATAGGTGTTCTCATCACCATTTTTAAAAGAATCTACCATAGTTCCTAGACCAGAAGATATTGTTTCGTCAGCTATCTTCGCGTTTGTCAAAACAGGCTTTAAAGATTCGTCTACATTATTCGCGTTATCTTGATAGTATTTTGCTGATGCGTTGAAGTAATCCTTATAGGATGAAAGTTTCCCTACTATGGTACCTGCTTCATCTTTGGTTCCATTCATGTAATCTGTTGTTTCGTTGACTTTGTCTATGTCTGCTGAAATTCTCTTCGTAATTTCACTGGAGTCAATCGAGGACGCTCTTGTTACTATTGGAATAGAAATGAATATACACAAAACAAGAATTATTTTTACAAAATGTAACAAACGATTGGTTCGATTCATGATCTATTTTTTATATATAACGCTTTTTATATAGTTTGTGCTCAACGCATAACCTGTGCCCTCGGCCGGGACGTCGTTTTCTGACCAGACCAGTTTAGCGGTATTCATACCTACAACCCCGCATTTATTAACTAAGGGACCGCCAGAGTTTCCAGGGTTGATCGAGGCATCTGTTTGAATGATATCGAAACCGTCCTCTTTTAACCTTCTCGAAAAAATACCTTTTGTTATAGTCGCCTCTCCGCCGTTCTCATTCGGCCAACCAATTGCATATAGAGTTTCGGCGGGTGTTAGATTATCCGAATTTATTAACGGCATGTAATATTTAAATTGATAATCTACTTTTATTATTGCGATATCTTGATCGGGATACCCAGCATAAAAGCTTGCATCAGTAAGCCCTTTATTATCCCATCCTATCCACACCTTTATTTTTGGGCTATCTTCGATTACATGGTGATTTGTCAGGATGAGATTTTTATCTGGAGTATCTATCACAATTCCTGAACCATGACCAATAAATCGATCTTTTTTGTCGTATAAATTTACAGTCGTCGTTGCCAGTTTGGCGGATTGAAGCGTTTGTTGCTCATTACAGCTTGGTGAGCTTACTGCGCTATCGGCTGGCTTATCAACTTTTTGCGGCGGTGGAATATTTATGAGTACAATGATCAAAACTGTCGGAACGACCAAAAAAAGCGGAACAGTTCTAAAAACCTTTTTTTTGGTCGTGAAAAACGCAGTTAGTACAACAAAAGCAAAGAACAAGGTTATAACGGTATAATTGAATATTTTCGAGTAAAGTTCACCCTCACTATTTTGGTGGCTGATCAAGGGTGCGATAGTTTCCGCTATGAAAGCCGATGCTATTCCGTACGAAAACGACAGACCTATCGCAACAATGAAATCAAACAAAACGTTTAAAATGGTTTTTTTTACTAACTTTTTATTTGGCAGTCTTTTTATTGCCTTACCGCACCTTTGACAATATTTAGACCCCTTAAAAAATTTAGTTCCACATTTTGTACAATATTTGCTAACATCACCCAAGTCTTCCTCCCCGTCTGTTTGCAGATCGGGTAAATTCTTGCCGTAGCAATCAGGGCAGGCTCTGCACTCGACTGGTATTATCTTACCGCACTTTGAACATATTTCTTTTTTATCTTTCATTTAACAAAAAACCCGTCATCCTTAAATATATTGCGGGTAAATTTATTATAAATCATTGCCCTCTTATGCTTGAGCATGCTGCTTCTATATTTATACCATAATTCAATTTCCTGCATCAACAGAAAAATGACCCGCAAGGGGTCATCTCTGTCGATGGCGGGGTGGACGGGATTCGAACCCGCGACCTTCTGCGTGACAGGCAGATGCTCTAACCAGTTGAGCTACCACCCCACATCTCAAACAAACGCATTGATTTCTCGTATTTACGATGCATGCGAATACAATTTTTACATTGGTAAATATACCTTAAAATCTTTTTTGTGTCTACACTCGAATAAACCAATTCGTAGCCCCGATTTTGTTTTTTATGAATGAATCCTCCTTTAGTTTTACATATTTCGGCTATTCTTGCTTTAAGTTGAATTAAAAAAATATTGCTGCCAGAAGTAAAGCTCATTATAACCACTTTTTGCATTGATGGCCTGTTTTTTCGTTTGTACTCGCCGTAACTGATACAACCGTCCCCGTCAAAGTATCCTCTCAAAAAATCAGCAAAATAATTATTGGGAATTTTGGGTAGCTGAATAGTTTTGCTTTTTCTAGTCGTAAAACCCAATTTGTATAAATCATAAAAGATTTTTCTACTTCCGATTTGCAGTCTATATGATGGCTTCCATCTTTCGTTCCTTTCCCTTTTGCTAATTTTTTGTTCGGCTTGCATAGCAGACTTTATCTTCTCTAAAACGTCTAAATCCGTAGATGTAAAATCGAGATAGTAATTTTGGCGGGTAGCATTTTTACTTATACAGCCGTCGGCGGCAAAAAATCCCAAAACATAGGCCATCTCCGGAGACCATTCGGCAAAAAAATTTTCATTCACAAAGCAGATATTTTTCTTTGTCTGACAGCGAATTTTTCTGTCATCCATATAAAAATTATATCAACAACCTCGCCAATGTTCTACTTTTGTTCGGTCATAAAAAATAATCGGCGGAGAAAATTAAGTTTCAAGATATTTGTAAATCAGCCGCCCGACAGGTTTATTCTTCGAGTGAATCAGTTGCTTTTCGTCCTCCAGTCGGCTATACTCTGAAAATAATATATCAATGTTTTTTTAATATGATTTTATTCAAGAAAGGAATCAATCATGAACCTAGTTTTGTATGGCCTGGCTGGCCTCGTTGTTGGCGTGGCGGCCGGATTCTTTTTTCGCCAATTGACTTTAACCAAGAAAACGAAAGATATCGAAACCAAGCACAAGGAGCTTCTGCTCGATGCTAAAAATGAAGCTCTTAGGATAAAAGAAGAAGCCGAAAAGGAAAAAACCGAAAAGTTGCGCGAGATCTCGGAGCGAGAAAAATCTCTAATAAGAAGAGAAGAGCTTTTGGAGTCACGCACGATAAAATCGGAAGTCCAAGTTAAAGAGATTGAAAAAAAGACTGCCGCTATTGAAAATACTCTCAAGGAAGTTGAGATTTTACGTCAAGACAGAATCAAAGAGCTAGAAAAAATCTCCAAATTAAAACGCGAAGACGCTAGGGAGCAGATTCTCAAAGAAATTGAAAAAGATTACAGCGAAGAAATCATCAAAAAAGTTCGCGAGATGAAGGAATTGCTAAAAGAGAGCTCTGAAGAAGAAGCGAAAAAAGTTATTTCTGTTGCCTTAGATAGAATTGCCAACGAATACACGGCCGAACACACTACCATGGCCGTTCATATTCCTTCGGAGGAAATGAAGGGCCGTATTATTGGAAAGGAAGGCCGAAATATTCAAGCTTTTGAGCGCGCTACCGGCGTTGACTTGGTCATTGACGAAACGCCCGACACGGTTTTGTTATCGAGCTTTGATCCGGTCCGCCGCCATGTGGCCAAGGTCGCGTTGGAAAAATTAATTTCCGACGGTAGAATCCAACCGTCGAGAATCGAAGAAGTTGTGCAAAAAGTGCAAACAGAGGTGAAAAAAGAGGCCAAAGAAGCAGGCGAGAAAGCCGCCTTTGACCTAAACGTTCATGGCTTGCAACCCGATTTGATCAAAATTTTGGGAAATTTGAAGTTTCGCACTTCGTATGGCCAAAACGTCTTGGCTCATTCGCTCGAAGTTGCCAACATTGGCGCTCTTTTGGCGGCTGAAGTTGGCGCCGATGTTAATATCGTCAAAAAAGCTGGTTTACTCCATGATATTGGAAAAGCGGTTTCACATGAAGTTCAGGGAGCGCACCACCATATCTCGGCCGAAATTGCCCGAAAATATGGTGTTTCAGAGGATATTGTCCACGCCGTTTTAGCTCACCACGACGACGTTGAACCGCAAACGGTTGAGGCGATTTTGGTTAAAGCGGCTGACGCTATTTCCGGCTCGCGCCCGGGGGCCAGAAGAGAGACCTTGGAAAATTACGTTCAACGGCTCAAGGATTTGGAAAATGTCGCTAACTCTTTTGGGGGTGTGGATAAATCATTTGCGATTCAAGCCGGCCGCGAAGTGAGAATTATTGTTAGGCCGGAAGAAATTTCCGACCTCGAAGCAATAAAATTGTCGAAAGATGTGGCCAAAAAAATCGAGCAAGATTTGCAATATCCCGGTATGATTAAAGTGAACGTGATTCGCGAAACTCGAGCAGAAGAGTTTGCTAAATAAACATAAAAAATGATTAGAATTCTATTTTTTGGTGATATCTTTGGACGTCCCGGGCGGACAGGTGTCAAAAATTTTCTTGAAACTAAAAAAGATACCATTCGGCCCGATTTCGTGATCGCCAACTCTGATAATATTGCTTCGGGAAGGGGACCAACGGAAAATACTTATCAGGAATTGATTGATGCCGGAATTGATGTGCTGACTTGCGGCGATCACGTTTGGGACCAAAAAGAAGTCGTTAATATTCTTGAGAAAAAATCATCTAAGCTCATTCGCCCAGCTAATTATCCCAAAATGGATGCTGGCCGAGGGTTCATTGAATGTGAGGTAAAGGGCCAAAAAGTATTGATTGTGTCGATGCTAGGGAGGGTTTGGACGACTGAAGGACTTGAATCTCCCTTTGTTATAGCCGACGAAATAATTTCCGCCAGCAAAGCCAAAATAATTTTCGTTGATTTTCATGGTGAAGCAACCAGCGAAAAATGCGCTTTTGGGCATTATTTGGCCGGACGAGTTAGCGCCGTTATCGGCACTCACACCCACGTTCAAACTTCCGACGAAAAAATTCTTGATGAAAAAACGGCCTATCTGACCGACGCCGGTTTTTGCGGCCCCGTTGACTCAATTATCGGTGTGAAAAAAGAACTTTCAATCAAAAGATTTTTAAGCGGCGTGCCGATTAATTTTGAAGTTGCCGACGGCACCGCTCAAATCAACGGTGTCATTCTTGATATCGATGAAAAAACCGGCGAAACCGTAAAAATAGAAAGAATTAACGAACTAGTTTAGTTTTCGAGTACTTTGCGCTTAAGCGATTCGGACGGTTTAAATTTAACCGATTTGATTTGTTTCTCAACTCTTTGACCTATGTTAATATCAAAAATTTCTTTTACATTCCATGAGGTGATGCTGAAAATGCCAAATTCTGATAATTTCACCCTGTCGCCAGCGAGCAATATTTTTTGAATTTGATCAAAATATAAATCAACGACTTTTTTTGCTAAAGGCAATTCTATCTTTTCTTGTTTGGCAAGTTTCTTCGCTAGATCGATGCTGGTACAGTATTTATTTTTTTTCGGCATAGTTTAACTTTACCGCTCTTTGCCTATAAATGCGAATAATTTCGATTTCACTTTTGGGCAAAAATTTGCTTATATATAAGAGGAGAAAAACATTGTGGTAGGAAAAATAAAAGACAATTTAAAAGCAAGCCAAATATTTATTCAGGCCTTTGATTACCGTCGCTTTAAGGAACTTTTTGGCTCATCTTTAGCTTTTGAGGTTTTAGAAAATCCTTTTCGGGGTAAGGTTTTGGTTTTGGCCCCTCATCCCGACGATGAAATAATCGGTCTTGGCGGAGCGTTGGCTCAACATGTTGTGCAAGAAGATGAAATAAAAATAATTTATTTAACTGACGGTTCGCTGGGATTTCCTGATAATATTCGTCCAACATCTTCGGAAAAAAACGCTATGGCTAAAAGGCGAGAAGCCGAAGCTAAAGAAGCGGCCGAAGTATTGGGCTTGAAGGATTTAAATTTTTGGCGGTTCAAAGATGGTTCGTTAGTTGCTAACAAAACAACAATTAAACTGATGCAAAATATTTTACTGTCTTATAAACCGGAAATTGTTTATTGCCCCTTTCCGCTTGATAGTCATCACGACCACCAAGAAACGGCAAAAATTCTCTACGAGGCCTTGCGACTTAGCGATTCCAAAGCCAAAGTTTTTTGCTATGAAGTTTGGACGCCGCTTTTTGCTAACAAAATTATCAACATTGATTCTACGATTAAAAAGAAACTTGAAGCGCTTAAAAAATATCAGTCACAGTTGGATTCGAGAAATTATTTAGGGGCGGTTGAGGGTCTGGCAAAATATCGCAGTGGCATGTATGATGCTGGTAGTCACGCCGAAGCATATTTTGCTTCGACGGCTGATTATTATCTTAAATTATTTTTTCAGCTAAAATGTCGAAAATTTTAGAAGTCAAGAATTTTTATAAAAATTACGGTTCGTTTACGGCTGTCAGCAACGTTAGCTTTGAGATTGAAGACAAAGAAATATTTGCCCTCATCGGTCCTAACGGCGCTGGAAAATCGACGGCGCTAAAAACGATTGCCACGATTTTGTCTTTTGAACGCGGCAATATTTCGATTTGCGGCGTAGATTTGAAAAAGGAGCCGGAAAAAGTCAGGGATTTGATTAGTTACTTGCCGGAAGAAGCGGGTGCCTATAAAAATTTAACGGGCATTGGTTATCTGGATTTTATGGCTTCGCTTTACGCTAAAAATTCGGCCGATAAAAAACGCTATGTTGATTTTGCGCGCGAAATTTGTGGCCTCGGCGGCAAACTCAAAGATAAAGTTTCGACGTATAGCAAAGGAATGACGAGAAAATTGTTAATTTCGCGCGCCATTATGACGCGGCCGAAGTTGGCCATTTTGGACGAACCAACCAGCGGTTTAGATGTCGTCAACGCCATGGAAGTCCGCAACATCATCAAAGGGCTTAAAGATGAAGGCATGTCGGTGCTTTTGTCGAGCCACAATATGCTTGAGATTGAATATTTGGCTGACCGGATTGCCATTATAAATCACGGAAAAATAATTGATTCCGGTACGATCAGCAAGATAAAAAGTGATAACAACGCGCGCAACTTAGAAGAAGCATTTGTCAAATTAGCCAAACTATGAACAAATTTTTCATTTTATTAAAAAAAGAAGTAAAAGAGCTTTTGACGATGCAGATGATTTTGCCGATGGTTTTAACGATGGTCCTTTTCGCCGCAGTTGGCGGACTGGTTGGCAAAGAAAGCAAAAAAGTTGAAAAACCGACAAAAATTCTCGTTGTCCAGCTGGACGATGGCGCTTTTACTAATGAATTAATCTCGGCAACCAAAGCCAGCTTCGATAGCGAAATAACTTACGACGCTGACATCGGTAAAGCGATTACTCGAGCCAACGAAATCGGCTCACAAGCCATCTTTATTTTTCCGGAAAATTTTTCGCAGAAATTAGCAGAAGGACAACCGGCTCAAGTCGAGTCTTATTATATTTTTAGAAATTTCTCTTTGGTGGGATCGCAAAAAATTACTAAGGCGAAAATTTTTCTTGCCGGAATAAACGAGCAGGTTTCAAACTATCTCATTAGTCAAAAAACGTCTTCGGCCGATCCAACCATTATTAAAAATCCTATTGTAGCTGGCGATCATGTTGTCGTGGGCGAAAAAACCGCTGCTATTTCACCCGATGCAATTTTGGGGTTTGTCACCCAGCAGACAACTTTTATCCCGATAATTTTATTTATCATTATTATTATGGCGGCTCAAATGATCGCCACGTCAGTGTCGAGTGAAAAAGAAAATAAAACTCTCGAAACGCTTTTGAGTATTCCGATTAGTCGGCAGAAAATTGTTGCGGCAAAGTTAATTGGAGCGGGAATTGTTGCCCTTGTCATGGCCGGAGTTTACATGGTTGGCTTTCGATATTACATTGACGGAATGTCGGCTGGTCAGGCCACGACCGTTTCAGCTGAAGTTGCTAAAGCGGCTGGCGTTTTGGGCTTGAAATTTGCCGTGACAGATTATTTGTTTTTAGGTGGCTCGCTTTTCTTTGGTATTCTTTCGGCCCTTTCGATCGCGATGATTTTAGGGATTTTCGCCGAAGATACAAAAGCGGTTCAGGGTGTCATTACGCCGTTGATGATTTTAGTGATGATCCCATATTTATTGACACTTTTGGTTGATTTTAATTCTTTGAGCCCAACGCTAAAATATATTGTTTATGCCATTCCGTTTTCGCACCCTTTCCTGGCCGCGCCAAATATATTTTTGAAAAATTACCAATTTGTTTTGGCTGGTATCGGCTATCAGTTTGTTTTCTTTTTGGTGTTTGTTTATATTGCCGGAAAGATTTTCTCGACCGACAAAGTAATGACAATCAAGCTCAATTTTTCCAAAAAGAAAAGCTAGAGATTATTCGATGCAACAATCGATGGCTTTTTTAATTAGTTCGCCGAGCCGGTCAAAAACATGACCGGATTTTTTATTTTTTGAAATATCATCATCGCTAATTTTTTTAATTTCGCCGACGTTAATCAGCTTTAAATTGATTGCCCAAAATAAGCTGTAAAGTTTGTAGCTTTTGTCGAAAAAATCTTTGGCTTCGGCTTTGTTTCCCTGTGAAAGTGATTTGGTGCCGACTTCCATCAATCGCATTGAAGCGGCCAGTAAGTGTTTGGAAATGCACCAAACTTCACCCTCGGGCTGTTTAATCAGCTTTTTCAAAAGGTCCTTGCGGATTTCTCGAACATCGCGCAGAAGATCAAAATATTCGTCCTTGCCGGTTTTTTCGGCCGTAAAAAAGAAATGTTCCTCAATCGAAATTAAATTCATCACAGCAATCGAAAGGTCTTCGTCGCGTGAAAGGTCAAGCTTGCCTTTTTTGGAAAGGTTTATTTTGTTGATAAGATCTTCAAGCTCTTTTTCTTTTTTCATTTAGTTAAAAAATAAAAGATTACGCTCAAAATTACAAGGGGAGCGATGGGCAAAACGACTTTTTGAAAAGGGAAATATGACTTACCGTTATGCTTTTTTTTGAGATAAACGTGTAGCAAATATCCCAAATAAAAAGCGATTGTGCCGACGACCATACCGAAAATTATTTTGTCTACACCAAGGATTTTATTGTGGGGGTGGCCGGTAACATCCCAGCGGAAAAGGGCGAAAATTGTCAAGCCGTAATAAGCTAGCGCGTTGAGAAACCAGCGGCCAAAAAATTTAATTTTCATTTTGTCAAACCAGCGCTCGGTGAGGACAACGAAAGTTAACATCAAAGCGCCCAGCCAAATGCTTGTAATCGTGTCGTCAATACCTAGCCAACGGGAAAATCCGACACCGGCCACAACGCCGGCGGTGCAAACCGGACAAAAGGCCAGTGATTTTGCCGGCAGTAGTACAAGCAATGCGGCCGAGAAAAAAATTTTTAGCTTTTTCTTGTTAAAACTCATAAATAAAATAAAGTTTTTTCTCTCAATTAAGCGGCTTTATGATCGGGAAATGATAAACGAGATTAAAAATCCGAGCGTTGTCAGGGGCGTTACGGAAATTCCTCCATCTTGATATGCCTCCGGAATCATACTGTTGGCTAGCATTGCCAAAATTGACCCTCCGGCAAACGCTTCGATTAGCGCTAAAATGGATTTATTTAATTCGGGCAGAAAACGATAGCTGAATATTGTAACAATTATGGCGGCTATCGCTACTGTTAACCATACCAAAAATATTTGGTTTTTTGAAAATCCCTCTTTTTTTAACCCGGGCGCGGCGGAGATTGCTTCGGGTAAGTTGTTAAAAATAATGGCGAATAAAATTAACAATCCCATTTCCTTACCTTCGGCAATAGCGATTCCAAGGGCCACAGATTCCGGAATAGCATCGAGAATTGCGCCCATCGCGATTGCTTTTCCGCTTGATTGTTGGGCAGGGGAATAAACTTGATAGCGCTTGTGCCGGCGGCCGCCGCTACGGTTTATTAAATAATCGCCAAAGATAAAGCAGGCGCTTCCAAGACCGAAGCCGATGACCGTTGGCAGTATTCCACCAATAAAAAAAGACTCTTCAACGAGTCCGAAAGTAAGGGCGTAAATCAAAACGCCTGAACCAAAGGCGGTAATTGCGGCAATTATTTTGCTGTTAAGCTTTAGATTGCCTATTAGGGCGCCGAGTATGAGTGGTAAGACGCTGATCGCGCCATAAATAAACGCTTTTACCATTTACGTTTATTTCTTAATCAGCTTGGAGACTTTTTCGATGATTTCGCCCGGCATCGTTTCAGACTTAACAATATATTCGGAGGCACCGGCTTTGAGTCCTTTGACTTTATTGTCTTCTTGAATAAGGGCGGTCAATAAAATAACGGGTGTGTCTTTTAGTTCTGGCGTTGTTTTCAATATATCCAAAACGGTGAAGCCGTTGATTTTTGGCATCATAATATCGAGCAAAATAATATCCGGCTTATATTCGGTGGCTCTGGCAAGACCTTGCTCGCCGTCTTGTGCAATTTCAACCTCGTAGCCTTCAGCACGAAGCCGCTCGGCGTACATATCCCGTAATGTTATGTCATCGTCGACAACGAGGACCTTTCCTTTTTCTTCTGACATTTGACCTCCTTTAAGTCTATTAATGTCAATCTATTTTTTATCTATTAGTTTGTCAAGCTTATCGCCCGTCTTCTTTAGTTTTGGCGAGCGGTTTGGCGTTTTTGGCTTGTGGTACTTGTTTGTCAATTTCCTCAACTTTGTTCTTGTTAACTAAGAGCGGCAAAGAGAAAAAGAACTCACTGCCTTTATTTTCGCCTTCGCTTTCAGCCCAAATGCGGCCGTGATGCATTTCAATCAAAGCTTTGGAAATATAAAGGCCCAAGCCCGTGCCTTGAACTTGCCGCGTGCTCCATTCGCCGACGCGGGAAAACTTCTTGAACAATCGCGAAAGATCATCGTGCTTGAGGCCAATGCCCGAATCTTTTACGTAAATGATGAATTGACTTTCGCCGACGATTTGGCGAAGGCGTTGATCGACGGCTTTCTTCAGAGACTCATCAACGGGGCCTTGATTATGCTCCTGAATGTTTTTTTCCATGATTTCAAATCGTTTTTCAACTTCACTACTGGAAAGGGTAAAATAGCCGATTTTGATTTTGCCGCCCTCGGGAGTGTATTTAATGGCGTTGCCTGTGACGTTGATAATGACCTCTTTGATTTTGTCAGAATCGGCGTAAATATTGACGTTAACATCTGGCGGAAAGTCGGTTTCGATTTGCACTTTGGCGTCTTCGGCTTTGAATTTAAGTTCGGCGATAACCTGATTGATCAAATCAAGGGCGTTTATTTCACTTTTCTGGACTAGCAGGCGGCCTTCCTCAATTCTGGAAACATTGAGAAGGTCGGTGACGAGGCGCGCCAGCCGTTTGGCGGATTTATAAATGCTGTCCATATACTGCAAGGCCTTGGGGTCTTCGACTTTAACCAATTTCTCGTCGAGAATCATGGATAAATATCCTTCAATGGCGGAAATCGGGGTCAAAAGCTCGTGTGAGGCAACGGAAACAAATTCCGTTTTCATCTTGTCGAGTTCCTCAAGCTTTCTATTAGCTTCTTTAAGCTGATCGGCTAGCTTGGCCATGTCTTCCCTTTGAGCGACTTCCTTTTTTACACTACTGATTGTTAAAAAAGATAATGATATTGAAGTCAAGAGAAAGGTTCCTCTTATCAATATTTCAGACAAAGTTTTAGCAAATACAAGGTCTATAACTATAGCAATGTTTAATAAGTAAAGCCCTATTTCTGTAATAATTATTTTTATATTAAATAAATTGTATTTTATAATTGCATAGCCAACTAGCAGAACCCAAACTGGTCCAATTATGTTTCCTACTGGTGGGATATTTATTCCATACCACATAAAATAATTGGTTGACCCGCCGATAAAGGCCAGGATTATTCCAATCAGTGTGTACCTTATTTGATTATTTAGTTCTTTATCTTTTACTTTTTGTAAGCCCCTAGCTAAAATGAACGATGAGTAAAATGCCTCCAGAAACCAAACCAGCAGATAAATCGAGAAGATGCTACCTGCCTTCGGCCAGGCGGAATGGAATAATGTTGGCCGGAGATTACTTACGACTAAAGGTGTATATAAGTCAAGAATTAAAAAAATAAAACCGGCAGCAAAGGCTATAGCTAAAAGCTTTCTATATTCCTTCTCTTTTCCTAAGAGGGCTACACTTAGATAGAGGTAGCTGATGGGAATAAATGTTGCGAACGCCATTAGCAACTTCACATCCATTAAAGCGATCCATTCGGTTCGAGTTATTTGCCATAAAAAATAAAAAAACGACCAACCAGCACCGCTTAAAGATAATAGTCCAAAAGCGTTCTTTAGGCTGCCTTCTTTCATTCTAAAGTAGACAACTATTCCAAAGACTCCGCTAGTAATAAACATTAAGAACGATGTAATTGTATAAAAGCTAAGTTGTATATCCATCTTTTATTTCTAAAAACAAACCAGGCCGGGCGCCACACTACATCAGTAGTATAGCACCCGGCCCGAGTTATAGTCCAGAGCGATAGAGGTTATTTACGGCATAAGGACACTGCAAATACCCCCATCGGCTCCTCTATTGTTTCGACCGATGAGAACGACATGCTGCAGAGCTGGTCGAGTTGCTCTGCAGTACGGTACACCATGTTCCAGCCAAGGCAGGCACTCAAGAACCATGCCTCGGGGTTTGGGACGATGTTCCCCGTGATGAACACGCCTCCTTCGGGAAGCGCGTCAGCGATTCTCTTGAAGAGGTTTCGGCCTGTAGATTCGTCCAGATAATCGAGCAGACCAACCATCTCCACTATCTGCGGCCCAAACTGTTTCAAGATACGGCCCGCGCCAAAAACATTGGCGCGTGTATAGCTCGCGCAGATACCACGCTCGTCGCAGATGCATCTAACCCTATCGAGGGCACTCTGCTCTATGTCGACGAACATGATTTCTACGCGTTCCTTCTGCCAGCTAGAAAGACGGGTGACCGCGTCCACGACTGCCTCGGCAGATCCGCATGCGAGCGAGGCGATACGAACCTTACTCGCAGTTGTTCTGAGGGCCGATATTAGCCCTCTTTCTAGAGTGTCTGTGACGACGCGTAGGCGATTCCGGACACCCCGGGGATTTGAGAGGGCTGTGAACCAGATGCGATCCACGAGCCTCCCGAGCCAACTTGCCTTGTACGGTTGCTCACCGTAGTGGTACATCTCGGCAAGGGCTCTCCACCCTTTGGCGTTGTCCTTGACTACCTTGCTCTTTACCCCCACCCGATCTATTAGGAACGACTTGGGGGTCCACTTGATACGTAGTGCTCTGAACAACACCCTCCTGATCGTTGATGATGTTGCTACAGCCGCGACCAGAAGGTAGGAGAGAAAATAGAGGCTGTATGGACGTTCGAAGGCGTCACGCGGTCTACTGTCACCCGCCGATACCCGACGGTTGCGGACTGTTTCATTGTTACTGACGTCGACGATCATCCTATCACTCCTTAGAAGGCGGCTGTGGCCGCCAGATATAACGTCTCAGAGCGGCCGATAGCCGGCCTTAGGTCGCTGTCGTACTGATTGCGCATGTACGCCAACGACCACGTCGTGTGGCGGCCTTCCTTGTAGACTAGCCCGGCGGTTAGTTGACCGTCGGCCAAGCCGGCGCGTAGCGCCCAGTGGTTGTCGGGGCGGTATTCAGCCCCGAACTTGTAAGACCGAAGCTTCTGCCTGATCGGACCGCCACTGAAGCGGCCCCTCTCAATCTCTGCCACGAACGACCACCGATCTTCAGAGCGATATTCTGCCCCTAGAACAAGGTCGGACGTGCGAAAGTCTTGACCTAACGTCATCGCATGAACCTTGTCAAACAGCTGTGAATTCACGCGGTAGTAGTCATAATGTGCCGCAGTCCGTAGATGATCGCTGATCTCGTACTGCAGGCCGATGCGCCCGCCGTCGCACTTCCCGCGGCCACTAACTGAAGCCAGCTGACCAAGGGGTGAGTTGACGTTGACGTCGCTGTTCAAGACGATTGCCGCGGCGACGCCGGTCGTGAGGCGGTCGGTGACTTGCTGTCCGTAGAGCACCGACAAATGCTTTCCACTGAACCCGATTGAGACGCCCGGCATACCCGAAGGCATGTCAGATGACTGCAGATCAGTGTAGGCGACCTTTACCGCTCGCCGTGAAGAGAGTGGCTCGGTCGCCTCTACGGTCAATACATCGAAGCTCAGGTTGTCGGCCGATGTCCAACCCCGCCGAAACGAGGATTCCGGACGATCCCGAAGGATCATGGCCGGATTGTACGACTGATCCGTGGACGCGGTCATGGTGTTGCCCATGCCGTATCCACGGATTCCGTTTGCGCCGGGCGAACCCAAGCGCATAACGATTCCCACGGACTCGGGGCCTTGGGCCCACGAGTCACTAACGCCAATTGTCATAACGGCGATAGCTAGGACGAGACGCATCGAGATTCCCTCCCAAGAAACAAAAAAGATGCGAGCTACGGCAAACGCCGCGGCGCTCGCTATCTTTGCATATCAGAATGTCAATATTGCCATTCTGGCGCTGGTTAACACCAACACCAAAATTAATAATTTATACATCAAATAGCCCTGAAAGTCAATACATAATGGTGCAAAACGAGTTAAAAAATAGCTCTAATTATTCCACAACTTTGCTTTTATTATCAAATACGAGTAAAAATGTTTTTCAATATATGAATCTACGATAAGTATAAAATCACGGTAATGGGGGATAATTGCAAAAATGGGTGCTTTTGTTAACCTATAGTTCTCGGTTCGTA
>CAZOJE010000013.1:0-22395 GCA_964580065.1 uncultured Candidatus Saccharibacteria bacterium | reverse complement strand
CAAAACTCTAAAATGTTGCATTAAATTCTTGAACTCAGCGATTGTGAATTCTCGTTACAGCGTATTATATAAAGCATGACGCAAAGAGAACCGTCGCCCACACGCTTGTATGTTTATAATTCACGTTTTCAAGCGATTAAAGAAGATCACCCTGATTCCGGTGCTTGGATTGATTCGTGTCAAATCCTTCGGGGTATCTTTTCTTGAGTTTATCAATATTTCTCTGGAAAACCTCATCAAGAGAAATATCAAGCGCTGTTGCTGTTTCTGCGAGATACCAAGCAATATCGCCTAGCTCCTTTACAAGGTGGTCTTTGTCGAGTTCGTGTCCTTGCGCAAGCCATTTTTTTACTACATCGATCGATTCTCCTGATTCACCGCACAATCCCATCACGCCGTTGATTAAGACATTTTTTTTATCTAATTTTTGATTGAGTGTTCTCATCGCTAATTTTTGGTATTCGTTGATTGTCATAGCAATCTTCTCCCCTCATATCGTATAGATAACTTTTTGTTTGTCTGTGTAATATAATTTTAAATCATCATACCACGCTTTTTCATAAAACAAGATATGACTTTAACTTGGCGAAAAAGTATGCCTTTGAACGCAAAGGGTAAAGAAGGTGGTGGATTTGAAGCTCCGGAGAAATATTTTTGAAAAGAAAAAGAACTCAAAAAATCTATCTTGGAGGGGCGGCACTCCCTCATTAGTCAGCCCGAGCAAAGCTCGATGATTAGTCCTCGTCAGGACACTGGCGTGGTGAGCCTTTCCACTAGTCAGGATAAATTTCCACAGTTCTTTAATGAAAATGTACTTTATATTGCAAAATCAACCTTGGGCGGACGGGCAAGTTTGCCACCATCGGGTTCTACTGGCATCCCAGCGAATCCCCCACAGAGCCCGCGTATTCCTGTTGGTCAAAGTCGATCAACTCTAAAAAGTTTCAAAAACAGGTTGGGAGGCCCGCAGTCCCTCCATCGCTCCCAGAGTCAGTGACTCAGGTGCGGCAGTCGAGCGGGAATATAGTTTCTGACCTTCAATCTGCTGACAAAAGCATACCACCAAAATTGTCAAATGTGAACCAAACCCTCCCACGAAGATTTAGGAATTAACTTGGGAGGCGGCGGAATTGAACCTCCATCGAGTACTTCAGCCCTATAAGGGACTGCTCCACGGCCCGCCGATATTTCCGTTGATCAAGTTAAATCCAACATACCGCTTCCTCTTAAAATCGCCAATGCAAAAGATAACCGTCCCCTATGCAAACTATTCCCCTGTCTCTTCTTCTAATGTTGATTCTGTGTATTTCATTAAAAATCCTATTTTTGGTGTAGATTCCATAAATAAATTGTAGTATACAATACGAATTCGGCTTCCTCTTTAGTAGGTTTCCGACCAGTCCCCGCAGTATGCATCCCTCTTAAGGATGGGATTTTATCGATTAATTCCAGCACAATCGTGCTGTTCGCCATTGCTTTCTTACCTTTAAAATTCAATTTATTAGGCGAGCTTTTTAAATCTCCAATCAGTTTTCCTAATTGAGGTTTTAAATTTTTGGGCTCATACTTATCTCTGAGAAATTTTTCCAAAAAATTTTGACAATCAACGACTGTCTTCTCATAATCTGGTTTCCGTTGATAACAATGATGCCAAGCCTGTCGCATTAAATCCTCGTTTGACAAGATTTGGTTTGCTGTTTTCTGTAAACTTTTCGAAACTCTATACTCTAAATCATAAACTCCTTTGTCATATTCGCTAGAACTAAGATTTGTCTTCGTGACTTTAAATGCTGATCCTCCTTCTGACAGTATACATTCTAACTCTGTAGCGTTTTCATTATTTGCAAAATTTTGGAGACACACCGCCGAAACATTGCTGGTACGTTCTGCTTCAGCCGATACAAAGGATAGAAATGAATCCCACTCATTTGGAAATACCTCTCTTAACTGAATATTTAAGAAATGGTTGAATGACTTTTTCAGCCATGCTCGATCGTACAACGTGTCCCTGTCTAGTGCGTCATATTCTAGAGTATGAAACATCCAGTCAGCTAACGACTGTCTCATATAATTAGGATATACTTCCATCAAGACATCGCTCTGAAAATTATATTTACTAGAAAAAGGTTTGAATTTCACCTCACCCTCAACTTTTCACTTGTGAATATAAATATAATCGTCTAAATATTTTAGAACAGCCAAGCCAAAGGTGAGACAAGCAACTGACCCAAGTAACAATTCATTTATACTCACGTTCCTCCATTCATTGATTTGTATAATACTGAATCGAATAATTCCTGTAATAAATCTTTTTGTTTCAGGAGGAGTTTTTTGTAGTCCTGGATTGCGTTAAGTTTAGCGACGATTTTTTGCTGTTCGGAAAGTGGCGGAACTGGAATCTTTATATCACCGAGTGTGCTTAATGTGATGCCCTTTACGGTTGCGCCAGCCCCCTGGCCGATAATATTTTCCTTCGCATTAACCATTGCAAAGTATAAATAATTAGGATCAATTTCCACTGTTGGCATCAGTGCCTTAATGTCCTGATTGAAACAACAAGGGATTCTTGTAATTCCAATTTTCCCTAAGCCAACTCTGGTTACTACCAAAACTGTATTTTCAGGCACCAAGTTCGCAGCACTATTCTTTATTGCTTCCTCGTTTACATGGTCTTGACTATCGTATATTTCCGACGGTGGAATATCTTTTACAGTGATCCACGGTATGTCACCTACAAAATATTCTTTTTTTGACTTTGAGGGTGTCCCGCCGCCAACAAATTTGCACACAGAACCAAGCTCGACAGCAGATGCCTTTTCCGAAAACATTTTAGATAATATTGATTCAAATAGCTCGTCGGTTTTGGAGAGCTGGAGGGAATTTAAATCCTGGGCTTTTTTAATGGCATCCAACCGCTCCACAATTTTTTTCTGAATCTCGAGAGGAGGAATAGAAATTGGAATTCTTGATGCGTCAGACTTATTCAATTTCCCGCGTGTCGATCCAGTTATATAGGGAGTAACGTCGTAGAACATTAGCGTGTATCCCAAAAAATCAATATCTACATACTCCTTTTTAGCCCTAAGAACATGAGCGTGATTATTTACCCAGCTTTTCCCAGAGATTCGGTATGCAACCGGACGAGACTTTGAACCAAAATTTCCACCATCTTCAGCGAGTAGAACTAATTCCTCATCAAAAATATAATCGGCGACTGAATCTTGTTGGCCATTCGCGCCGTAGTAGGGATAAGGCCCGGGGTTGCGATCTTTTTTGGTCACTGGTTTACGCTTGCTATCTAAAAATACTACAACTTCACCTAATTTTTTTATTGGCCAGTTATTTTTCATCTGTTAGATTCAAAATAATTAAATTTTTCTGCGAATTCATATATTTTTTTAAAACCTAATTCCCTTGTATGTGTGTCTAAATCGTCAAGGAAATGTAAGTCAAATAGGCGCGTAAATTGGCTGCTTGAATTTTCTTTCTGCTCCAACTTTTTTCTGACCAGGTAAAGAAAACAATCAGAAAACTGCATCGCATCGAAACAATCCGAAGATATAAAAGAAAACCTTACCTTAATATCGCTTCTACCAGTAACTCTGCTCAATTGATTTTTGATTTCACCTCTGTATACACTTTCCAAATTATTTAACCGTTCAATTGTAGATCTGGTTAGACTTATTTCATTAGTTTCAACTGTATGGGCGCGTCGCCGATCGAATAGAATTATTAATGAGTCTATATTCTTGAACATTGTATTAATGGGATAACCATAGCTTTTCATTTTATTGGCCAATGAAAAGACACTTTGCTTAGCAAAATAATGCTCATATGTTTGGTCTGAGGCTACATATGAAGTATTTTTCCTGTATAAAAAACAATGATAATAAACCTTCGGGGAGCTCTGAAATACTTTGAGCCACCTCTTGATTAAATTAAGTTTTCTCGTTTCGCTTTCTTGAATTTCACAACCATGCAAAGTGTCAAAGCATATCGGGCTATTTTTCCTTGCCTGATATAATCTATTAAGGAAGATGAACTTTCCTTTATCAGAGGTTGAAATTAGGCTACCGATTAAATTAAATTCAGCACCTCCTATATTTATCTCGGTTGACTCATCAATCCATATTGTCAATGACCTGTCTTCCACTTTTAACCTTTCGGGGGATAATAATCTTTTCCGTAAGTGTTCCTTTCTCGAATTCTGCCAGTTTTGGAATGTATAAAAAGCTCTGATTTGTGATCGATTGCCCTATTTCTCGCAACGATTATCGCCTCTGCCTGAGTTTTAACAATTTTTGAATTTTTTGTTGCGCCCTCCCTTTTTACAGCCCAGCCGCCTGAGCTATTGGGGAGGACATGCTGGTTATTACTAATTTTTTTAGCGGACATAGTAGTCTCCTTTCATGATGATTATATAAGTTTTTCAATCGTAGCGAAGCTATGGTCTATTTCTTTGGAAAGCCCGGCTAGTTCTTTAAATTTTTCTTTTGGTTCGCGATGGGTTTGGGCGATCGCGGAATTTGATTTGTAAGCGCTCGCAGATAGAATAAAGTCGTTTTCAGTGATTTTGGAAAGTGGAGCAAGCCAGGCTCTTTCAGATTGCTTCGTCGCTGCCGTTCCTCGCAATGACGAACGGATTATTTCTAGCGCTTCGGGCAAATCATTTTTATCGATTGGGCGCTTGGTGGCGCCAAGATCGAAGCCGTCATTTTCGATGTTCACAAATAAAATTTCTTTGACCTTACCAGCTTTAGTTTTATCAAAAAATATAATTGAGGTTTTTACCCCTGCGTATGGGTTAAAAATTCCTGCAGGTAAAGAAGTAACAGACCATAGGCCCGCATCTATTAACATTTCACGGATTTTTTTATGGGCGTTAGTGCGGTTAAATAGCAAGCCTTCCGGAACAATTACTCCGGCCCTACCATTTTGTGAAAGATGGTCAATCATATAGCGTACAAATAGTACTTCAGTAGCACGAGTATTCATTTGTAAATCTTCGGAAATGCTTTCCCTGTCAATTGCTCCAGCAAATGGCGGATTTGCGAGAATTACATCCCACTTCGTTCTGTCTCCTGCCGTATCGACTAAAGTATTCTGTCTCTTGATATTTGGATACTCAAGCTGGTGAAGGTATAGATTCATCATGCCAAATTTGTACATGTCTGAATCGCTATCAAACCCAGTGAAAGTGTTTCTGAATAGAAATTCCTGTTCTTTGGGCTCAAGTCTATCAAGCGGATATTTCCCGATTTTTTTAAAATCTTCAGAAGTGTATTTCTCTTTTATGCGCTGAAGTGCGGCGACTAGAAAACCGGCCGTGCCGCAAGCCGGGTCTAGTATGGTTTCGCCCTTATTAGGGTCAATAACGTCGACAATAAATTTAATGATATGCCGAGGCGTTCTAAATGACCCAAGAGTTCTGGCTTGAGAAAGTTTGCTCAAAAGATATTCATACATATCACCAAAAACATCAGCGTGCCCATGAGCGGCTTCCGCATCCAACTCAGCGAACATTTTTTCAATTTCGTGAACTAATCGGCGAAGAGTGGGCTTGTCGAATACTTTCACATGAGCATCACGGAAGAGCAATTTGATGGTTTGGTCGGTCGCCATTTCTGGCAGCTGACGGTATATATCCTCGAGTGTAGCAAAAAGTGCTTCAGCATTAAGAACAAGAAGATTATCCCAATGATATTTTGCCAAGCCATTGGAAAATAGCCTTTCCGCATCCGGATCCAACTTCATAGCTTGATCATCTTTTTTACTCAAAGCGCGAAGAAACACCAGATAGTTAATCTGCTCAATGATAGTTTGATGGCTGGCAACCCCGCCACCGAATAAAATATTCATAAGGTTGTCAACTTGATTTTTGAAATTTGATTGTGTCATGCTAAACCCTTAAAACTTTAGAGTTTTTTATATCTATAATCATTTCTTTTAATTCTTCTCTGTTGAAAGTTCCAAGCCATTCGTCTGCGTTAAATCCGAGCGAAAAAGGTGCTTCATTTAAAAATGTTAAAGAAGGTTTTTCGTCAATCTTGCGAAATAGCTCGGGGCTTTTGGAAACCTGATCGATGATTAATTTTGCCATTAAGTAACGCTGTTGTGAAGCGCCCTTGGCTTTGCCGTATTTGTCTAGAAGTCCGGATTTCCATTCGCTTAGCTGATCGTCTCTGTTGGGCAGTTGCTTTTTGCCAAGCGCCGACAGGAAAAAGTCACGGACAGAGGCGATGACTCTGTGAGATTTGATTAAATTGTCTTCATTGAAATAGTATATTGGCTTGTTGAGAATATGAACGCTGAGTTCTTCCTCAAGCTCTTCTGCTTTGTTGTCGTCTTCTGCTAGGTCAGCAATTTCCGGCATTTCGGCTACCAGTTTTTTGGCTAGTTTAGTCCACTCGTCTTGATAAAGTTCGCGGTCAACTTTATCGCCATCGGGACCGATAACGATCTGATCGCGTTTCTCTACTGAATCGGCGGCAGTGATGATTTTTTTGAGCTCTTCAATTTTGGTAAATTCGTTTTCTTCGGCTGGTTCAGTAGATGTACCGCTCGCTGATTCAGCTTTCGGCTGTTTAAGTGGTGCTTCCCAGTCATATTTTTCCTCAAAATATTCGCAGACACCGCAGAAATCAAAAACGGCAAAATCTTTTTTGCCGATCTCTGTGCATGGACGTGTGCCGCGGCCTTTTATCTGTTGGTAGAGTGTCGGCTCGAAAACCGGCCGAGCTAAAACAATATTTTGAACTTCAGGCGCATCATAACCGGTAGTTAGCATATCAACTGAAACCGCAACTCTGGTCGAATTGTTATCGAGTTTTCTGAAATCTCGAGCAAGATCGTGAGCACTCGGAACCATACTTGTTATGACGGTTGCAAAACGGCCACCAGATTCGGGTTTTAATGAATTTAATATTTTTGAAAGCTCGATTGCATGATTCTGATTTACCGCGAATATGAGAGTTTTACCAATGTCGCCGCGACTGTTTTTCTCAGCATATTCTAGAAATTCTTCCATCATTAATTTATTGCGGCCTGGCAGAAAAATTGATTTTTCAAGCTGGGAGATTTTAAAACTTTCATTTTCAAATTCACCTTCGAAAAATAAACCTTGGTTGCTTAATGCTTGTTGCGTAAAGCGCGAATGCATTTTGTGGAGGCGAGGCGGAACCAAGTAGCCATCTCTGACGCCATCTTGAATTGTGTAACGAAAAGTTGCGGTGCTATTTTTGCAGTCGAAGTATGTATAAGTGTCGCGTTGAACTCTGGCCTCTACCTTGCGCGGATCTTTGTCGTTTAGTGAATACATGTCGATATTTTTCAAAAAGTCGCGAGGAGTCGCAGTTAAGCCGATTTTCGTGACATTAGTGAAATAGTCCATGGCAGCGCGGGCTTCTGGTGAATAGATGCTTCTGTGGGCTTCGTCGTGAATAACCAAATCAAAATAGCCAGGTGTGAAAGTGTCTTTGCCGTGAGCAATAAGTGACTGAATTGTTGCAACTACAATGTTAGCACCGGTTAGATTTTTCTTCGATCCGCCCCAATATGTGGCGACGGCTGACATGTTGCCGAGGAATCTTTCAAATACGCCTTTGGTTTGGGCGGCAAGTTCTATGCGATCAACTACAAAGAGTACAGTCTGGGCCTGATTGGTTCTGATGAATTTTGAAATAATTGCTGATGCAAGCAGAGTTTTGCCGGTACCGGTTGCCATTTCCAGTAGGAATTTTCTCTTGCCTTTGTCATATTCTTGAGCGATGGCGTTGAAGGCCTGGATTTGATATGGTCTCAACTCGATTGTTGAATCGATGACCTGGAAATAATCTTTTTCAAGAGCTTTTTGAGTAAGTGGCTCAGCGTTTCCTAGGAGTTTGGCTTGTTTCTTTCGGGAGAGATCTTCTCGAGAAAGAAAGTTTTCAACCGGCTCGGCGTCACCCGAATTGTTGTAATCCCAAAAATATATGATGTGGTCGTTGGCAAGATAAATGTAGTCGATTTGCCCCTTGTATTGAGTTTCAGCGTAGTTGAGCGCTTGCTGTTTAGCGGTGTATGGGTCAATTTCGGGTTTCTTAGCTTCTATAAGCGCTACAGCTCGGCCATGTTTATCTTTAAGTACATAATCAGCGCGGCCTGCAATTCCGTGATCTTCAAAAACAACCTGGTCTTTTTTAGTAATATCCCAACCAGAATCTTTTAACTTTTGATCAATTATTACTCTCGAAAATGCTTCGGACATAGTTATTTATTATTAATATTCATATAGTAATACAATTTTTCGAATAACCCATCTGATGAGGTGTTTTGGGTTTTCAACAATTAGCAATTTCAACAATAAAAGAGACTTGATCTCTCAAGGATAATCTACTCTCAAGTACAGGATTCTTCAAGTCCGTGCGCCCCTGATGACACATTGGGCTTTAGGGGGAAACAAATCTTGTGCGTTATGGGTGGGTTGTAGAATTTAATACATCATTTTACGTTGACATGGTTGGTGCTTTATCCTATAATGAGCCGTTCCTTTAGGAACAGCGATTCTTTGACAAGGAGAAAACATATCATGTCTGCCATAACCCGCAGTTTTAGCATTCTGTTCATCGCAGGAATGGGAGTTGGCGGACAACTCCTCGCTCATATCCTGCGACGTCGTGGCCACGAGGTCAGTGTCTTGAGGCCAGAAGATGTGATAAAGGAGCAACCTTCAGGATTCGACTTCATCCTGATAACAACGTACAACGGTACGAAGGAACTTCGCGATACTATCTCGGCACGAAATGCTGCCATCAAGAAATCGCCTCACGCAACGATAGTCCTAGGCGGACCAGGATTTTCGGTACAGCCCGAGGCATATCTCCGGCAGTACGAAGCATACTGCGGTCTGGCCGGCGAAGCAGACAAGACCATCGAGGACCTCTTCGAGGCTTTCGAGCAATACGGCCCCAACCCTAAGTGGAATAAGATCAAACATATCGCCGGGGTCGCTTACCGAGCGAGCAACAATCGTACCTACCTCAATCCGAATCGACCATCTCTGAAGGCCGACGAGATTGAATGGAACTTGGTGCCCAGTTGTGTCGAATCTGACATCACTCGCTTCAACTTCCAGAGAGGTTGTCCGAACCACTGCAATTTTTGTATAAAATGGTTCGGGGACAAAGTCCGATCAGCTCCGCTCGAGACCATCTTCGCGGCACTGGAGCAGACTGTTGCATCCGCCCAAAATAGTATTGTTAGCAGAGTACGCTTCGACGGAGAGCTGTTCCTGCCAAGACCAAAGGCAATGCAACTCTGCAAAATGATCCAAAACGGTTCGCTCAACGGTCGACTAAAGATCAGTTCTGACTTCACCGTCGGAAGCTTACTGAAATCCGACGGCAGCCCCGATGAAGAGCTGATCGACGCATTGATTAGCGCTGGGTTTTTCCATATCGGGTTAGGAGTTGAGTCTTTTCGAGACAACACACTCCGCAAACTCGGGAAGCCGCAGACTTTCACGCAGGCCTTCGATATCATCCACTATTTGTACGACAAGGATATTGAAGGGCATTTCTACATGATAACGTGCACAGTAGAAGCCCGACCCTTCGACGAATTCATGGACTCATACATCTCAGGAGCACTCTTCGGCAACGGCTTCTCCGCATGGAATCCGACACCTAGAAGGCTAGTAATCTTTCCTGGTACGAAGTTGTTCGAGCGATATAAGGATGACCCTACTCGCTTTCGGAATGTACTGACCGGACGAGTCTTCCATCCTTCTACCGATCTCGAACGGGCTGCACGCAAGCAGATTCTCATCTGCGAGGCAGTGCCATATGACCCGCTAGTTGATATGGGGTTACCGCTTCTCGAGATGCTTTGGGGCATGGAGTACCGGCTTGAGCATCTTAAGAAAACTGGCCAAAACCCCAAAGAGAAGAAGCGACTCGCGCGCGAGCTGATCAAGGCTCGCAAGCTCACCCAGAGAATGCCCAGGCATTACGCACTCAAGGTGAGAGATGTAACTTTCAAGGTAAGTGCTTCGGCAGTCACAGAATTCCTGTACGAAGAGAGCTTCCTTGAAAGATGGCGCGCCAATCTGGGCGACAAGGCACGGTTGATTGAGCACCGTGTTGGCAAGAAGCTATATGGTCCAGATTGGAGAGAAGAAGTTCGCGATCTAAAGAAGTGCAAGGAGTTCGAGCAAGAACTACGCGACTATCTTCTGGAGGCGGCCATCTCCAAGCATCAGGATGTCATGCCAATCGAAGAGGTGCGTAAGGCCGTCTGTCGGATGTACGACTATGCCGTACAAGACCCTGACTACATTGAGCAGTTCTCGCTCATTCCTGCACTTATGAATGAGCGAGAGATGAAGTTGTATGCCGAGGAGACTACTGGCTACTTACGCCAGCAAGGCAAAGACGAGTTCGTCGAGTATGCTATGGAGCAAAAGGACCCTATCGGGTTTTTTGCCCGCATGCTAACAACGCCGCAGGTCTTAGACTGTGAGGACTTGCTGGCTGATCTGCATAAGATCAAGCCCAACCAGGATAGCAGAACTGTCCTGCCTCCGGAACTCGGCGAGGATCGAAAGTTGCGCAAGGCAGCGCGAACCTTGCCGGTAGAAAGACGTGAGGTGTAACGAACCACGATGGTTCAGTGTCGTTGGGCCCGCGAAAGCGGGCCCATCTTTTTTTTGGATATATAAACTAAACTAAATAAAATATGGGTGCTTTGAGAAAGACTAAAAATTATAAATTTTTTAGCTGTTTAAATACGACTATCTACGTCAAGAATCGTCAGATTTGTATTGAATATTGACGAATTAGAGCTAAATTATAGAATTCGGTTACAAGTAGAAAATTTTAAAGTAATATAAATCCATATAATAGGATATTTATGAAGAATCAATCAATATGGATTTCGGGTGGAAGCGATAAGGACTTTGAGTATTATCGTAACTCAACATCGGAGAGATCGAAGGTTTTGAGGGATTGGGTTGATCAAGCATATTATAAAAATGACTTAATGCGTTATTTAGACAAAGATTTTGTTCGAAAGTTAAAAAATAATGATTTTTTCGCTCGTTTATGGGAACTTGAGCTGGCTAAATGGTTACAATTGCTAAAATTCGAGTTAACTCCCACGGAGGGAATTGGACCGGACTTTTGTTTTGAACTTTCAAGTGGCAAAAAAGTCTGGATTGAAGCTGTTTTATCTCGGGCGAGTGAGCAAATGGAAAAAACATGGAGAGATAATATCGATGCGGGCGAATATGATACAAAGTGCCAGGAAACGGCCCTAAGGTATACTTCTAGCTTATTTGATAAGGCTAAAATAATTGAGAATAGTTATCTAAAAATGAAGATATCGAGGGATGATTACATATTAATTGCTGTTTCAGCATTTAAGCCAGGATCAATGGATTCAGATATAGATTTTTTCATGAGGTCCATTCTTCCTATTGAAGATCAAGTTATTCACTTCTCGATAGATGGAAGTCCGTTAGACGAAAATATTTCTAGGCCGACGCATATAATCTCTAGAGAATATGTAAAGAAATCTGGAAAAAAAGTAGAAAAAGAATTTTTATATCCTGGTACTCTTTTTCCTTTTATTAACGGTGTAATATTTTCTGAAGCATCAAATCTTCAGCGACTATTAGGAACAGAATCAAGTCGTTTTGACGAGTCCACCAATTATCCACATTTATTTTCCAATTACTCAGGCAAAAAATTGCCTAAAGAGCTTACTAAGCAGTTTTATTTTCATGAATTTACGGATTATGGCCAAATAATAAAACTCGAGATGAATGACCCTGAATCTGGTGTAACGAGACAAAGGGGAATTTTGCCAGAAGCTATGTGAGTTCGATCTCCGTCTGGTCTGGTTAAATAAGGAAAGCTCCACAATTTTTGGCGCTAACAAGTTGAAGAATTAGTTCCAGACCCACATGGTCGGTTCCAGAATAGGGCGAATTTGGCACCAAAAAAGACCCTTTGGGGTCTTTATGGCTTTTGCCTACTCCTTATACTCTTTTTCGAGCAAGGCAAAAGTTCCAGTTTCTAAATGGTGGAACTGAGGCATTTTGACTGGAACCTCTTGGTTCGGGAGCTGAAAGAATGGGAAAGGTTAAGTCAAACGCTATCTACCTTTAGAATGCATCAAACACTATGATCATATATGTGCTAATATAGCCATATAAAGAGGTAAGAATATAGGTAGAAGCGAATAATAAATGAAACATTTAATTGACTTATTAAATACTAATCAGGGATTTATTGCTGCGCTTGGATTATTTCTCATTGTACCTCTTGCAATTTTTTCAGACAGAATAGTGACTTCTTTTAGAAAAAGAAATTTTCGAAAAGATCTGTGCCAATTGTTAATATCAGAACTTTTCAAGAATCTGAATTATGTTAGTCAAGTCGAGATTACATACAATAACAACCTTAGGCAGGACGGAATTCATATTCCACACTACCCACCCAGTACTCATGTTATTGGAAAATTCTTTGATTATAATCTTGTTAGTAGCATCAGCCCTTCGCAGCGACAGCTATTGACGGAGATTTACGATCAGCTCGAAAGCCTCAAACATGAGTACTATTTATGGAAAGAGCTTTTAATAAAGTTAGATCTTTCAAATAACCAAGAGGCCTACAAGGTACTCAGTTCAAGCATGATCTCTTACGTAAAACCATCTATGCAGAACATGCTAAATTTTTGGTTACCATTGGTTTCCACGTATGGCGCAAATTCCAGAATTTCACAGGTCAGACAGCTTGCCGATACAATGCATAAAATGAACATTGAGAGTAATAATTTTAATGCATTTTATAAGTCCTCTCATTATAAAAACGAAAATAAACAAAATGTCGTGTTTTGCTGGATCAACGATCGTGACACTTCAAAAGTGAAGGTAGTCGAGTTAAAAGATATTCTCTCTCTCCACGAAACATGGAAAAATCAAATTGTTTCGAAAAAAGAGGACAAATGAAGTGCGCAAAATGCGGAAAAAATATCAAGGAGCGTAGATCAAGAAGTTGTTCTGCTTTTCCTCCGTCGGTTTGCTCATATTGCTGCGGAAGTAATCGAGGAATTCACCATTGCGATCTAAGCTGCCCATTTATTTCATTGCCAGAACCCGAGCAATCGCCCATATCCACTGCATTTATAGGACGACGCGGAGGAGACCGAATTGAGGCTACGTCAGAAACTTTCTTACCCAAGCTTTACGATTATTTCTCTTGCAATGTTAGTAAGATTAAATTTTATTTTATTGATCTCAATACCATAAAAATGAAGATAGATCTCCGTTTAGATGGTCCGTTGGATGCGAAAGACAGAGTGTTCCAACTTGAGGATTGGAAAAGACTGACTATTCGCCAGAAATTGGAAGACTCTGGTTTACCTACTAGCCATCAAGTCGCGCCTCTGTTTGTGTTGTTCTTACCGGAGTTTGCCAGAGTCAAGCAAGACAAGGTAACTGTCCAAATAGAGGGGAAGATTTTAGATCCAGTGATTGTGGATCAAACTCCAGATTTAATAGTACTACCAAATAGCTATCCTCCGTTAACCAATAAGGATAGAGTACACACTTATTCATTTATCCAGGGAAAGGCATCTGTTATTTATACACAGCTTGAGACGAATAAGGATTATTCGATTGGCGTTGAACTCGAGCTATTTAATTTTTTTTATAACGACTTTGGATTCCTGTTTCCTTATCGAAATTATTCGATTGAAGCTATCGAATGGGAGAGCGCCACTCCATTTACGATTCCCGATATTATGTATCAGCTTATTACACCTACGGAATCAGATAAGTTTCCTGAAAAACAAGAATATAATTGGCTGAGGCTCGGTACGGGGTTGGGTCGTCCGATAGTTGAACCAGCAAATCCATTTAGAAAAAGGCCTATCGAGGGGAAGAGAGGCGCAGTTACCGAGGTAAGCAAAAAACTACAGATAGCGAGCAATAAATTTGAAACAATTTGTTTTACGCTGCCGGTTATTTTTCCGAGCAAAATATACTGCAATGTAACTACTACTGACAGTCCCTTACCAGTCAGAATATATGACCAGCTGAGAAAAGTGGATGGTTATCAAGATTTTCTAATAGGTTTTGACATTTGTAATTTTAGTGACAGTGACGCCGAGCTGGAGCTGTCATCTGAAATTAGTGGAATAACCGACAGAGAAATCAGTAATGTTAGGGTTCCAGCGTATGGAAAGGACAAAAAAGCACGACTGGTTGTCTATCAATGCCCAAAACCAAAGTGGGATCATATAGAAAAAATATATAAACCAGTAACAGCTACGTTAAGCTGGGAAATCAACCGTAGGTTTGAGGGAAAAAGAGAATTAGTAGAGAGGGGCAGTAAAGAAGTGAAATTGTTACCACACGATTTTATTGTTTGGGATACAGAGGACTTAAGAAGCTCTGGTAGATTTGACTTATCCAGCATGATCGTCGCATGGATTGCACCAACCGATGAGAAAGGGTTGCTAGACAAAATTAGAGGTGGTGCAGCAAAATACCATCCTCAGAATATGTTAGAAGGAGCAACCCTCGATATAGAGAAGGATACTCTACAAGTCAAAGCATTATACGATTTTATAAACAGCGAAACAAACATTAAATACGTTAACCAACCTTTCGTTTTTAGCGGGGGAGTTAGCGGACAGAGAGTTATATTGCCCGAACGAGTTATTGAGGCGGAGTGTGGCAATTGTATTGACCTTACAGTACTCTTTGCAAGTCTAATGGAGGGCTTAGGAATCAACCCGTTGATTATGTTAACAAAAAACCATGCTTTTCTAGGGTGGGGCAGTCGGTCGGAAAAAGATGAAATGCAGTTTTTAGAATGTACGGTCTTGGGTAGCACGAACCCAGTCTCCAGAGAGAGATATACTTTTGAGGAATCTCAGTCAATCGCTTTAAGAAAATTCAAAGATGAATTTTTCTTAATCGGATCGGAAGAACTTTTTCCAAATGATTTATTAAAAATCTCAAAGGGTTCCAGAATCATAAGTCTTGAAGAGGCACGATCTAGCGGAATTCACAAAGCACCTTAGTAGCAATATATCTCATATATCAGCACATAATATAAACCACCACAGTCAAGATATGAAAACAACCAAAATACTAATACTGGAAGATGATCTGAAAACTCTCTCTGTTATAACAAACGGACTTTTTAATCTTGAGGAGAAATTATTCGACAAGCATATAAATTTTGCGGTAACTGTCTTTTCTGAGTATCTATCAGTTGAAAATTATTTGAATGAGATTAAAGATCCCGATTTTGATGTTATCTTACTTGACCGCGACTGTAAGCTCGGAGGTTCATTTCATGCGATCAACATAGAAAAGTTTGGAGCAGATAAATTTATTGCTGTCTCAACTCAGCCTGAATACAATGAGGCGGCCAAGAAAATGGGAGTTGCGAGAACCGTCAGAAAAGACTATAAGGATCTAGGTGGGTTCTGTGCTAACTTGATGGAAGAGATAGAACGACTAACTGATATTTAGTTTCAAAACACGATGGGGAAAGGTCAACCCATTTTTTGGTTATGCTAGTCGAACGGACAGAAGGTAAAAATTATCTACTTGGTTTTATTTGTTCTTTTTCCACAACCCCAAAACATCTTTGTCCGGTAGTCGTTTTACTCCGCCTGTGATTCTCTCTTCAAGAGTAGCTAATCCACAAGATGACATTTCCTCTGCTAGTTGAGCAGAGGCGGCCCAACTAATGGGAAAGTGCCCGCGGATCATAGCGGCATTTATCCTGCCATCATTAAGTGAAGAGATTTTTAGTAAATTTTTTACATCTTGATCGTTAAATCCAAAATTCTTACAGAAATCATAAAATCTTTTATGTTCAAGTTTATTTATCATTCTTACTGTTCGCTTTTATCCTTCTTCTTTTCTGCTTTTTATGACTATGCCTGCAAATAACAAAGCCATCCAAGTCAATTGACCCCCAGAAGTTCTCAAAAATTTAGCCCAGATTGGTATATTTACATCCCTCAGGTCTTCCTTGTATTCCTCCGCACACGGCCCTCTGTCATCGTTTTGACACACATATTCGCCGGTTGAATAGCTAGGCCCGTGGGGCAGATAATAATTAACATAAGCCGTAAGTCCAATAGTCAGAACAAAAACAACCCAAATCGTTGTCGATATAATACCGATTACTTTTTTAGAAATTGACCCCTTCAAAATGAAGTTAATGGCTAAAACATAAAGAAATACAACTATCCAGAAACTTGTGGATTGCCACAAGGAGAGGCCTAAAGCGCAAATACCTAGTACTATCGCTATCCAATTCTTTTTCAACCATCTCATTTATTGGTCCTTTTTCTTTTTACTCTTAACCAACGCAACAATAGACAGTGCCAAAAAGAAACCAAACAATAACAGAAAGAATACTCCATAAAAATTCGCTGCCTCTTTGGTCATAGGGGCCGGATCAAACATTCCAAAATTTGCCCAAATACCTATTGCCGCTAACACAATCCCTATGATCGACAATGCTTTCATATATCCCCCAGTTAACTAATTAACTTTTATATACAAAAAAGGTCACCCGTCGGCGACAACCCCTTTCGAGATTGCCATGTGCTCTTTCGAGTACATACCATGCGAATAGTGCCGATCAGATGACCGTCTTTATTCGCATGGAATTTTTTGCCATGCCTCCGAAAACGGAGGTTTAGGCGAATTATATGTGCTTATCACTATTTGATATTACCTATAATACTACAACACCAACCGAGAATTTCAATACGATGATTATTTAGTGGCCGTTATAAAGAGGGGTTATTGATGGTTATTAAATAGGGCTGGATTGTTTTGATAGTATTGTTAAGATTAAATTGAGTTAAGACACCCAACGCTAGAATAATAAATAAGCCAAGGGATAAAATTTGGGTGGGGAAATTCAATCTGGAGGATTTATGAAAAAACAGGAAGAGCTGATCGCTCTTTTAACAGAACAGGATGCGCCATTTAGAAAAGAGATTGAAGCGACAAGAGACTATCTGAAGATTAAAAAGGGCGGTTTTTCGAGTGAAGCAGAGATGGAAAAATGGATGTCGGAGGTTTGCAATAACCCAGAAAGGCTCGAAGAAGTTCGGTTGGCTATCAAAGAATTGTCAATTATAGCCTACAGTTTATATGGACTGAACGAGTCGAAGGCAGATTTTGTTTCTAATTATTTATTTTTTAATAAAACAACTGGCATGCAGGAAGCGGATGTTTCAGTTATCTCTAAGAAGGAAGGACAAGAGCTTTCAATCGCAATACATGGCGGCACGACTTTAGCTGATGTTAAAAAAGCATGGGCGACGATAACAAAGTTGGAAATGAAGGAATCCTTGCTTGATTATAAAGGCAAGAGATCTAAACCCTGCAAAGACCTTGCTTTTCTCCGAAGGCTTTACAAAAAGAAACAAAGAGGAATGACTTATGAGGAAATAATTGATAGCGAGAAAAGAGTTCTTACTCCGGAGGAAATCGGGATTTATATAAAGAGGTATAAAAAGTACTCAGGAATTAGCTAACAAATAACAAGCCCGTTATTTGTCGTCTTAAATAAGACCTTCACGGAATAGACTTAAACTAGGAAATTATATCCTAGTTTTTTAATCTGCTGGAGGATTTATAAACTACCCCCGAAGAGTCCTCCAGCTCGTCGGGGGTTTTTAAGAATAAGGATGATCGGAGAAAAAATGAGAGAAACATCTCACATCAAAATTCATCTAAAAATTAGAAGTAAAGGCGGGAAGGAAAAATCGTACTGCTCAAGCAAATTAAGAAGAATTTATTCAATTGTTCAGGGAGCAAAATTTGAAAAGGCATATCTCAGAGTCACTCAGGGACATGAATTTAACGAGGGAGAGTATTCGGACATTGCTGGTTTGAAAATGGCCTTGTCTGCCTTTACGGAAAAAAATTAAATATCTTGTTTGGTGGTTATGAATAATAAATTTATAAATTACGAAAAGAGTGTTAGGGCGCGGTGGGGTGAGCCACTGACAGAATATGGTTTTACGGCTATATCAAATGTTTTTTTGCTCAATTATTTCACTCTCGGGATCACTACAGAGGAGGCGTTGTTTATTATACATGTCTTGAAATTCAAGTGGACAGTAGAAGATCCCTTTCCGTCGTTCGAAACGATCGCCACACAAATGGGAAAAACGAGGGGAACTATTCAAAAGTATGCGAGAAGTCTAGAAGGAAAGGGGTTGATGCAGAGAAGATTTAGAGAAAATCAACCAAGTAAAATTGATTTTTCAAATCTAATCAAGATGTTGATAAACACTGTGCGTCAGAATCCTGATAGAGGACCTATTAAAAAATCGACCCCCATCTATTCAAATTTAGATACCAAAGAAGACCCACTGAAAATACACATTAAAGAAAAAAATACCCCGAGAATTTATCACGGAATGAATTCGATCGGAAATATCTTAAATGAGAGATAAATGCTAAGTATAGAAACCACAAAAAAACTGCTGAGTAAAGATAAAATCTCAGACGAAGAGGCTGAAGTTATTAGAAATGATGTTCGTCAGCTCGCTGAGATTGTGGTTGAGATGTTTATAGACAAAGGGATAAATCTGAAATTAAAAAAGAGGTTGAATCATGATGTTGGGGAGTGATATAATTGTATTGTTGACCGATTACATTTTTAGCCACAGAGGTTTTTTGTCTCGTTCCCAATATGGGGCAGTTCTGCTAATGAGATATTCCTTTGTGGATATGTAATTAGGTCAACACAGGACTGTCCCATTTGTGTTAAAAAAGGAGAAAAATGAAGGGTATTATTTATGTGAGAGTAAGCTCTGAGGAGCAAGTCCAGGGGACTTCTCTTGATGAGCAAAAAAAGGCTTGTGCAGAGTATTGTAAAAGTAATGGAATCGAACTCGTCGAAACTTTTTGTGAGGAGGGAGAATCAGCAAAAAATCTTAAACTAAATAATCGAAAAGAATTTTTGCGTGCCTTGGAATTTTGCAGAAAAAACAAAGGTAAAATTGCCGCCTTCGTTGTTCACAAGGTTGATCGCTTCGCACGGAATACGGACGATCACTTTGTTGTAAGAAAGACACTCTTGGATTACGGGGCGACACTTCATTCCGTAACCGAGCCGATTGGAAATAAACCAGTTGAAAAGTTTTTTGAAACTATACTTGCCGGTGCGGCTGAATTCGATAATGCGATAAGAAGACAGCGATGTTGTGACGGACAGAGTGCGCGAATAAATCAAGGTATTTATCCACACAAGCCTCCTGTCGGCTATATATCGAATCACTGTAAACTGAATGGGGTAAAAAAGACAGAGCCAGACTTACCCGATAAAAACATATTCCCCATTATTCAGAGGGGATTAAGAGAGTTTAAGAAAGGCAATGTTAGTAAAACAGATCTAGCCGATTTGCTTGATAAGTGGGATTTATCGAAACACAGAGGTAAAAAAACAACCGTTCAGTTTGTAGAAAAAATGTTAACTCAACATCTAAAATTTTATGCAAGAATTTTACATAATTCTTATACTGGTGAGTATGTTAAGGGGTTGCATAAACCTATGATCTCGGAAGATGAAATGAGGGAGATTCAATTTGTTTTAAGTGGCAAAAATAAACATTCAGTAAAGAAAAATCGCTATAATCCTAACTTTCCACTTAAGGGGACGGTGTTGTGTTCTGTTTGCCGTGAAACTGTGACTGGAAGCCGTCCTGGGGGCAACGGAGGGCACTATTCTTACTATCATTGTAAGAAGAAAAGTTGCTCCATGTATGGGAAATCTCTCATAAAAATAGATCTTGAAAATGCTTTTCTCGAGCGTCTCAGATCCATCACGCCCAAAAACAAATATCTTGAACTATTTAGAGCTACTGTTATTGATTTATGGGAAGAAAAAACGATTGATTATAAATCTGAGGTTGAGAGACAAAAGAAATTAGTAGAAGAATTAGAAAGTAAAAAACAACGCATTTATGAAATGCGGGAGGATGGTTCATACACTGCCGAGGAGTTTACCGAGCGCAAGAATAAAATAGAAAATGAGATTACGGCCGGAAAGATCTCGCTAAACGAAACAAGAATAGATCAGCTTGATATTGAGACGGTTCTGAGCTTTGCAATACAATTTATAAAAGATACAAGCAGGCAATGGTTTGATTTGCCTTATCAGCTACGGCCAAGGTTCCAGAAGTTGATTTTTCCGGAGGGAATTTCGTATGATCGCGAAAAAGGACTTGGAACCGCAAAATTAGGGTCTATATATGAAGTAAGCGAGCTTTTAGCTCGCAAAAAATATCCTTTGGTGGAATAGGGGGGAGTCGAACCCCCGTCCGCAAAGAACTCAAGTAGGCGGAATCACAAGCTTAGGGGAAAACCTTCGTTTTACTTAGTTCGGTTACCAAGGTAATCTTGCCGAACGCAGGTCCGATTGGTTGTGCCTCACAAGACCTCCGAACCAAAAGTCAAGTAAGACAGCTCACGCAATTAGGCGAGAGCAGGCGCAAAAGATAAACCAGCAAAAGCTGATTTTACTTTGCTAACAAATGATTTTGCATTTGTGATTTTGTATTGAGGATTAACGAGCTTGCAATACACGCTCGGCTTGCCACTCTACTTTAGGCGCTCTACGTCGAATCCAAACTATCCCATTTACAAACACTAGTTTTCAAGTTGCAAATATTATTATACCCGTTGGCGGTATTTTGTCAATTCAAACGGTATCAAAATTGCACCCAAAATTATCAGCAAAACAGATACAATTTGGGCCAAATCTAAACCTATAAAAATCGGCTTGTAGTCGATGCGGAAAAACTCGACTCCAATTCGAATGACCGAATAAATAATCAAGGTATAAGAAAGACCGAAATAATTGCCGTATTTTTTGGCGAAGACAAAATAATAAAGCAAAAAAGCCAGCATCAGCAAAACCGATTCAAATAAAAACACGGGATAAAAAAAGTTAATATTTTCAAAGCCAACTGGTCTTTTCAGAGGCCAAACATACATTTTTAACCAACCCGAGGCCGGTTTGCCAACTATTTCCTGATTAAAGAAATTGCCAAACCGGCCGATCGCGCCGGAAAGCATAATGAAAGGGCTGATTAACGACAAACTTTTGAAAAAATCTATTTTGATAATTTTGGCCCCCAAAAGGCCAAAAGCCAAGCCACCAAACATCGCTCCCTGAATGGACAAACCGCCATGCCAAATCGCCAGTGCTTCAACAGGAGAATGTAAATAATATCTAGCGTCCTGCAAAACATAGCCCAGTCGCGCCCCAATGACTCCGCCCAAAATGAGAATAAAAATAAAATTTTCCAGCTTTTCTTTATCAAATTTCTGTCGATCGGCAATTTTAATTATCCAGAAATAACTAATTAAAATTGCCGCGGCAATCAAAAAACCATACCAACGGAGCTCGATCGGCCCAAGATTTAGCAAAACCGGATTAACCTGAAGATCGCCGGCAAAAGATTCGGGCAAAATAATAAGAAAAAAATAGCTCAATATCGCCACCAGCAAAGCAATGGCCAAGCCCTTGAAAAAATCTTTTACCACGACCCTCCCCCGCCTCCGCCGAAGCCGCCGCCAGAAAAACCGCCGCCACCCAAGCCCGAGTGCCCAGTGGAAGCGTCGGTTGAAGCCGCCGACATTCCTGCAGAAAATGAATCAATATTTGAAGCAAAATAGACGGCATTGAAAGTGGCCCAGTTGCCGCTATACCAATCGGGTTGAGCTAAATCAACGTCTTTAAAAGCGTTGGCCCACTTTTTTGTTTCGCCAAACAAAATGGCGTAAGGCAAAAAATCAAAGAATAAATTTTCTTTTTCCGCCCATTGGGCACGATATTTTTCGGCTTTGCTGATAAACATCTTAAATCCCTTTATTTTTGCCAATAAAGCCGACCCTTCTTGCGTTTTTTGCGGCATAAATCTGGCGCTGATTGCCACGATTAAGGCGCTAGCCATTAATGCCGAGCCCCAAAAACCTACGGCTATACTAAGAAGTCCAGCGAAAGCAAGCAAACCGGCGATAATGTAATATTTATTCCTTGTTGTATTAGGATTGCCCGCAAAAAATCCCTCTTTGTTTACATCTTCATAGATTTTGTTTTTTACTTCCTGCCATTCACGATAGCCGTTTCTTTCTTTTTTTAAATCAGAAATTTTACAGCTTTGCCCATCGTCAAAAAGAATATTAAAAATCTTGTGCTGATAATTTTTAGCATTTGCCGGCAATGCTTTTACACGCACCAATTCATAATCCTTACCTGAAAACCAGCTCCCTTTAATTTCGTTTATTTTAATATAACCGTCAACGGCAAATTTAATTATTTCGGCGGTCAAGTCGCGCATTTGCACATTTTCATC
>CAZOJE010000012.1:0-30442 GCA_964580065.1 uncultured Candidatus Saccharibacteria bacterium | reverse complement strand
GGGGCTGCTCTGGTTTGGCTCTGGAGGTCGGACTCGAACCGACAACCCACTGGTTACACTTAATCTACTATTTCTAGCAGCGTGGACTATATCATCATCGGCGACTGTACGTTTCGATGCAAGGCGCTTAGTCTCTGAACCTTTCCTCGATTCGGCTTTCGCCTCATTTAGGACTTGGCTGCTGATTGCCCTTCGATTATTCGACTCTCGTTAGGGTTTCCAGCAATTCACCTTGTTTTTCAATCCGCCTTTCAGCGGAAAGCTGCGTCACGCCAGCATGTATCTCTCTGTGACAATTCGAACAAAGCAGGCAGCATTTGTCAATCTCTTCAGATACTTTTTTCCACGATTGAGTATATCCTTTACTGCTTATACCAAAACTCTTTAATTTTTCATCCCTATGATGAAAATCAAGAGCACTTTGGCACTTGCTATAGCCACATATCTGACACTTGCCACCCAATACTTTAGCTATCATCTCACGAATCTTTTTACGACGATTTGCTACAGCTTGAATCAGGTATTGAGCTCGATCGGCGTATTTTCTTGTTTCGGCCACATCTGAATTATACCAAACATAAACCGAACAGAAAATCAATCCACAGCCAGTTGCTCTGCCATTGAGCTACTCCAGAATAAAATTTAAAGAACTGTTTGAATTTTACCCTAAAAAACGATTGATTTCAATAATCGGCATCAGACCAAGCTCCTTGACTATCTACAAAAAAATTTTACATTGATTAGGAACATGTTAAACACCAACGGAGGTGATTAGCTGTGTCGCTCCTTTCAATAGATGCTGTACGATGCGCAATGGAGGTTGGCGGGATTGTAATCACTCCCTTTAACCCCTCACAGCTCAAGAGCTGTAGCTACGACGTTAGACTCGGGCGATACTACTTCCGTCGCGACGCTGGAGACAACGGCGAGTACTTCAACCCATACAATCAGGAAGAAGTGCTCAAGCACTTCAAGGGGCCTTTTGAAGCTCAAAAGGCCTCAACTATCCCCGATTTTGATCCGACAGAACCGGAATGGAATGGCATTGACGCCGAAGATCGGCTCATCGTATTCGCCCCCGGCGAGCTCATTCTCGGCCACACTGAAGAGTTCATCGGCGGCACGCGCGATCCCGAAACGGGACGTTGCTTCACCGCCGAAATGAAAGCACGTTCCTCGACCGGGAGGATTGGCTTCAAGGTGTGCCGATGCGCCGGTTGGGGCGACGTGGGATACGCGAACCGATGGACCATGGAAATCAAAAACGATGATCCATGGTTGACATTCCTAGTCGTCGGGACAAGGGTAGCCCAAATCAAGTTCTATGAGCTTGACCCTGTCCCTCCTGAAGAGCTCTATGGCGCGAGCACTTCTCGCGACCATTACAAAGCCGGTAATGCCTTGGAGCAGATAAAAGCTTCGTGGCGACCGGAAATGCTCTTGCCGCGCCTGACCAAAACCTGATGGAGGCGTAAAAAAGGAGAGTTATTATGGGGACAGTTGAGACCAGGACGCCCGGGCCGCTCTTCGTCGATTTGGCCACTGCAATGATCGTGTTCATTCCGGCTGGGGTCCCAAACCTCCAGGGCCGGATCGACTTCGCGCAAAAAGAAGTCAAGTTGCCCGTGTTTCGATGGTATTCGCCAAATGAGCTGCCATCGTGCGCGTGCAATCTGCATGAATTCTTCTCCTTCTTCATCCCCAGTGGGTCGATGGAGGATAAGAAAGTCTGTTGCGTCGTCTGCAAAGACGAGGCCGAACGCGAAGCCGCCATCTACGAGGCCGCCTTGGGTCTCATGGACAATATCTGCTTTCGCTGACACTGGGCCCGCTGGCGCGACACGCGCCAGCGGGCCCTTCCCATTTTTATAGCTAATCCTCTAAAACCACTTTTTTCATGGCAACACCCCTCTGCTATACTTATAATAATGAGTCAAACGTTTTTGATTGAATTTGGAGTTATTTTAATTGTCGCCGCCGGTTTGGGTGTGATTGCCAAACTCCTTAAGCAACCTCTTATTCTTGCCTATATTTTAGCCGGAGTGTTAATCGGACCACTCGCCTTCGGAGTAATCAAAGACCAAAAAATTATCGAAAATTTTGCCACAATCGGCACGGTTTTGCTTCTTTTTCTTGTTGGACTAGAAATTAATCCTAAAAAAATGCTTGAGATAGGTGTGTCGGCAACGATTGTGAGCATCGGCCAAATCATCATCAGCGGCACGATTTATTGGATTGCTGCCAAATCTTTTGGTTTCTCTGGTAGTGGTGCAATTTTTATGGCCCTCGCTTTTTCTTTTTGTTCAACCGCCATTATTGTCACTCTACTTTCTAGCCGCAACGAACTTGACAGCTTGCATGGAAAATTAATCGTCGGCATTCTTTTGGTTCAGGATTTTATTGCAATTTTAGTTTTAACTCTTATATCGAGTATGGGAAACGGCGTGGGCGATTCGTCAACCGCCATAGTCGTGGGTAAAACTATCGTGCGGATGCTGGTTTTGTTTTCGCTTTCCGGAATTGTTAGCTACTACATTTTGCCGGCCGCTTTCACCAGAATCGCCAAAAGCCACGAGCTTCTTTTTATAACCAGCTTAGCTTGGTGTTTTATTCTTGTCATAGTTTCCTCAAGTATGGGGCTTTCGCCCGAAATTGGCGCTTTTTTGGCCGGCATAACTATCGCCCCTTTGCCTTACAGCCACCACATTGCCTCAAAAACTGGACCATTGCGCGATTTTTTCCTTATGATCTTTTTTATCTATCTTGGAACAAGTCTCGCTTTCGACAATATCAACCAAATAATTTTGCCGGCCCTACTAATGTCCGCTCTTATTCTCTTGGTTAATCCTCTTGTTATTATGCTGATAATGGGTTCGCTCGGTTTTCGCAAACGAACCAGCTTTTTGGCTGGCTTGACTTTGACGCAAATCAGCGAATTTTCCTTTATCGTGGTTGTTTTGGGCGCAAAAATGGGTGTTTTACCCGTCGAAGCTAGCACGTTAACTTCGTTAGTTGCCCTTATCACCGTTTTCTTTTCAACTTATTTGATTTCTGCCAGCAAAATGATTTATCACAAAATTAGGCCTCTACTTGGGTGGGTTGAATCAACCAAAAGGCGCGATTCTCTTTCCAACATCGATCAAGACCTTAAAGATCACGTTATTTTGCTTGGTTGCAATCGCCTAGGGGGAGGGGTATTTGAAAAAATCTTAGAAGAAAAAATTCCTGCCGTTGTCGTTGATTTCGATCCTAAGAAAATAAAAAAACTGATCGACGAAAACCAAAATTGTGTTTACGGAGACGCCACCGATTACGATATCGTTAAAGAGTTAAACGTTAAAAAAGCCAATATGGTCATTTCGACAATTGAGAATCTTGAAGAAAATAAAATGGTCTTGCGCATTTATCGCAAAGACAACCCGAAGCTAAAAATCATTTTGACTGCTTTTGACGATGAGGACGCCAGCGAGCTTTATCAGCTCGGTGCTGATTTAGTAATCGTTCCTACTTCGATTTCCTCGGATTTCATGTCTTTCGTCTTAGATAAAATCTTTTCCGGACGTATTAAACTTGAGGCCTTAAAGGAAAAAAGTATCGAAGCTCTCGAAGATCACAAAATTGTCGAACTCGAAAAAAAGTTCGTTCAAAAATCTACTAATTAGCTCAAATAATCTTTGAGTTGTTGAGACTCTTCGTTTTTCTTGAGTTTCTGTAAGGCCTTGGCTTCAATCTGACGAATTCTTTCGCGGGTAACGCCAAATTCCTTACCTACTTCTTCCAAGGTATGAGTGCGGCCGTCCTCGAGACCAAACCTCATTTTCAAAATCTTTTGCTCTCGCGGTGAGAGAGTTTCTAAAAATTTATCAATATCGCCCTTCATCAGCGAATGGATTGTCGCTTCTTCGGGCGAGAGAGAATCTTTGTCCTCGATGAAGTCGCCCAACTTCGAATCCTCTTCTTCACCAACCGGCGCCTCAAGCGAAACCGTTTCTTGGGAAATTTTCATAATGTGCTCGACTTTTTCTTTGGTCGTGCCCATTTCTTTAGCAATTTCTTCGACATTGGGCTCGCGGCCAAGCTCTTGCACTAACTGTCTTTGAACACGAATCATTTTATTGATCGTTTCAACCATGTGAACCGGAATTCTAATCGTGCGGGCATGATCGGCAATGGCTCGGGTTATGGCTTGGCGAATCCACCAAGTTGCGTAAGTAGAAAATTTATATCCTTTGCGATGATCAAATTTTTCTACCGCACGCAATAGCCCAGAGTTGCCTTCTTGAATTAAATCAAGCAAAGACAAGCCACGGCCGATATATTTTTTAGCAATTGAAACAACCAGACGCAAATTCGCTTCGGCCAGTTTTTTCTTGGCCACTTTGTCGCCGGCAACGATCCTTTTAGCCAACTTCGTTTCCTCTTCGGCAGAAAGAAGCGAAACCTTGCCGATTTCGCGCAAATACATTCTGACCGAATCATCAGAAATCTCCGAAAGCTCGCCCGCTTTCGGCTCTTTTCCGGCTGATTCGTCTAAAATCGAATCAACATCAAGAAGTTTTTTTCTTTCGACAACTTGGATACCTTTAGCCAAGAAGACATCATACAGCTCATCTAAAATATTAATGCTCTTTTCCGGTTCTGGAATAACTTGCATTATTTCTTGTTCTGTAACATAGCCATGAAGTTCGCCTTTGGAGATGATCTTTTCGATCTCCGGCGTCATCTTAATACGATTGTCGACTGGCATTTTGATTGCTCTTTTAGCCACAAAACCTCCGTTGAAATTACCTCATTCGGCAATTTTCGTTTTATGATTTTAAACTTTGCTGGAGCTTTTTCATCAGCTCTTTCACTTTTTCTAAATCACCCGCTCTTTCTGCTTCACCAATCAAAGCGGCAAACTGATTTTTAATATTTTCTTTTTTTTCTAAAACAATTTTGTGCAATAAAGCTTCAAATTCCTCTACGCAAGCAGTCTCATCTTGGCGCAATTTCTCGTCCCACTTAAGCACTATAACGCCAAAAACTTCCTGCGTTTCTCTCGGAAGTTTATTCCAGATTTTCTGCAGGTCGGCTTTAATACTGGTACTTTTGGCAGTATAGCACAAACGGGCCGCCGTGTAAATCGGCTTATAGCGATCATTTTGAAATTCTAAATCTTCCGGCAGAGATATTTTTTGGGCCAAATCCGGCAGCTGAACTGCCACCGCAACCAACTCCTCTTCGAGATCGGGTTTGGTCGGTGTCTTTTCAATCTTTTCTTTTTCGGAAACTTTTTGGCTACGAGAAAATTTGTCCAAAGCTTTTTCCACAGAAATTTCCGGTACGCCCAAATTTTGCGCCAAATAAACCAAATAATGAGCTTTTTCGATCTCATCGCTCATATGAAATAAAAACGGCAAAGCTTTTTTGACCAAATCTTTCTTTTCGACGGCGCTAAGACCATCTTTTTTAGTTTTTATAGATCGACTGACCAGCCATTCGATCGGCGGCAAAGCCGCTTGGACAATTTTTTCCCAAGATTGCGGATTTTCTTTGGCTAACTCGCCAACATCTTTATATCCTTCGATTATGGTTAATTTTGGTTCAAGTGAAAGATCATAAGCTTCGATAACCGCTTTTTCGGCCGCCTTTTGCCCGGCTTCGTCTTCATCGAAAGCAAAAATTATATCCAAAGTGTAGCGCCCAAGAATTTTTAAGTGTTCACTGGTTAAGGCAGTCCCCGATGAAGCCACTACATTTTCCACGCCAGCAACATGACTCATGGCCACGTCCATTTGTCCTTCAACGACAATGGCTTTTTTCGTTTTTCTAATCGAATCTTTGGCAAAATTCAGCCCATACAAAATATTTGACTTATGAAAGACAGGCGTTTCGGGCGTGTTGAGATATTTGGGATGCGGCGAAACGTCTTTGGGCAAAACATTTTCCAAAATACGGCCAGAAAAACCTATTACGTCACCGAAAATATTAAAAATCGGAAACATAATGCGATATTTAAACCTCTGGGGGCTACCGGCTTGGGACAAATCTTGATATGAAAAACCGCGCTGGCGAAAAGTTCGCTCCAGTTGGTCAATCGGCGGCGCGTATCCAATTTTAAATTTTTTAATTATTTCTTCAGTTAGACCGCGGTCTAAAAGATATTGCAAAGCTTCATGGCCGAATTTGCTCCAAAGCGCCGCCTTAAAAAATTGCGCCGCCAAAAGATTAATGGCCAAAACTTTTTCTTTGTCGCTTTTAGCTCGAGTCATTTCCTTAGAATTGGAAAATTGAAGTTGAACGCCGGCGCGATCAGCTAAAATTTTGAGGGCCTCCGGAAAACTCAAACCCTCCATCTTTTGCAAAAAAGAAATTGCGTCGCCGGACTCGCCACAACCAAAACAACGAAAAACCTGGCGCTCCGGCGACACCATGAAAGAAGGGGTTTTTTCTTGATGAAAAGGACAACGGCACGAATAATTAATGCCGGCGCGCTTTAACTCCAGATATTGCCCAACGAGCTCAACAATATCGGTCTTCTTCTTAACCTCTTCTACCTGATCCATGGTTTGAAGATACCACCTTTTTACTAGATATGAAAAGCGCCCCGTTGATAGGACGCTTTTCTAAAAAAATAAGTTACTTTACTTTTTCGGTCGAGCCGACATAAACCATGATCAGGCCTACAACAATTTTAGTAATCGAATGCCAAATCGGATCAGTTACGCCAAACATAGGCGAAAAAAATAGACCCATGACGCCCATGACAATAATCACTACTCCCACGATAGTAAGCAGTGTTTTTGATGACATAGCACCTCCCTTTTAGCGCTTATTAACTAATAATAAAATCACTTTGCAAATCATGTCAAGAGAAATAGATATCAGGAACATTTATTTCGCACAACGCCTTCCGCAATAGCCGTTTTTTCAACTTCTTTGGCAATGACGTTGACAACTTTTTTATCTAGTGGATTAGGCAAGATTTTCTTTGCTGCGGGGTTAATAGTGCCGGCAAGCGCCATAGCCGCCGCCAGTTTCATCTTGGGTGTAATAGTAGTGGCGTGAGCTTTCAGCGCCCCTTTAAAAATCCCCGGAAAAGCCAAAGCATTATTAACTTGATTAGGAAAATCGCTTCGGCCGGTCGCAATAATTTTCGCTCCCGCTTTGGCCGCTAATTCCGGATCGATTTCAGAAACAGGATTAGCCAAAGCAAAAACAATCGCATTTTTAGCCATTGACCGCACCATTTCTTCAGTAACAATATTTGGCGCCGAGACACCAATAAAAACGTCCGCTCCCACCATCGCCTCTTTTAACGCCCCCTTAATATTGGAATAATTAATCCTATCGCAAACAGCAGCTTTATAACCTTTTTTATTATTTCCAGTGCAAACAAGACCGTCTATATCAACCGGATTGATGATTGCCTTACCTCCAGCAAATTCGTTAACCATCAACGAAATGGCCGTTCCGGCCGCACCAAGACCGCAAATAGTGATGCGGCATTGCTCAAGTTTTTTGCCAACAACTTTGGCCGCGTTAATTAACGCGGCCAAAACCACCACCGCCGTGCCGTGCTGGTCGTCATGCATAACGGGAATGCCAATATTTTGCAGCTGCCGTTCAATTTCAAAACATCGCGGCGCGGCAATATCCTCTAAATTAATGCCGGCGAAAGAAGGAGCGAGATTTTTGCAGATCATCACAATTTCATCAACGTCTTGCGTGGCAAGACAAATTGGAAAGGCGTCGATACCGGCGAATTCTTTAAAAATCACGGCCTTGCCAGACATTACCGGATAGGCCGCCTCCGGGCCGATATTGCCCAAGCCCAAAACCGCCGAACCGTCTGTGATTACCGCGACGGTGTTGGATCGCGAGGTATAATCCCAAACCTTGCAGGTTTTTTGAGCAATTTCTTTTGAAACTGCGGCAATCCCGGGGGTGTAGTAAGTCGAAAGATCATCGATTGTTTTAATTTTTATCTTGGTCTCAACCCCGATGAGGCCAGTTAATTCTTTGTGCTCTTTTAGCGATCGTTCACTATAATTTTTTTTGTTCATGAATAAGATGATAATGGTTTATAAAATATAATCAAATCCAAGGATTCTCATGCGGATAAATAAATCTTAAAAACCGGATGCTAGAACTTGAACTTGCGGCGTTAGATTGACATCTTTGCTTTATGCTATACTTATTAAGTAGGTAAAATCCGATCCACTTGAATTCAGGGGGTAAGTGGATAGTGTTAATTACCGCGCAAATATGATCTGGCGAATCACGAGTTTCGTCGTGATCGTGTTTATTGCTGTGCTCTCGGCTCATCGATTAGCTTTAGTTCTGCGCGCACGTGCCGCTTCTGCCACATGCTATTGGGTTGGAGACACTTCACCAGCTAATTGGAACGACGCAACGCATTGGTCCTCTTCAAGCAGCGGGTCTGGCTCAACTTGCGATGGCGGTGTTGTCCCCGACAGTGACGACACGGTTGTTTTTAGCGGTAATAATAACAACATTAACCTCGATACCTCTCCTACGGTCGCCGCCCTCGTCAACAGCGCTACTTATTCCGGCACTTTTAATATGAACGGCAATTCTTTAACTGTCACGGGCGACTTTACTTTTACGAGTGGTAATTTTACCGCCGGGGCCGGCGCACTTAATGTATCAGGTAATTTCAACATTGCTGGCTCAACCTACACTTACAACACGCAAACAGTCACCTTATCAGGTGCCTCAAAAACACTCGATCAAGGAACTAATTCGCTTTATAATCTAGTTATTGACGGTACTATATCAGTTGCAAATTCCGACGCTAATATTTACCATTCACTGACTGTTAACGCTAATAAAACCCTTGCTATACCGAGCGGGCGCAAGATGATTTTGGCCAACACCGCCTCTTCAACTTTTTCCGGTACCGTTGACGGCGATGGTCTCTTAGAATTAGTTAAATATGCTTGTAAAAATTTAGGTACTGGCGGAACATTGAATATTAATGTTCGCTGTAAACCTAAAGATAATCCGAATGACAACGGAATGCCAGCACGAACTTTTGGAAAAGATTTAGAATTTTACAACGACACAGGTGCAACACAAAGAGTTTCTATAACAAATGGCAATTTATCAGTTTTAGGCAATTTATACGTCAATCAGTACAACACAAATTCGCGGATAGATTTATCAACTAATGATGTTGGTGGTGCTTTAAATTCTTTTCAAATTTACGGCGACTTCAAATTCCTTGGCAGCCAAATTGGCGGTGACTTTGAAGTTGGCAGCACGACAGCCGTTCACACTTTTTCCGGCGATATCGACATGAATCTTTCACAGTGGCGTAACGGCGGCTTGTCTTGCGAGAGCCCCACAAACGTTGTTTTTAATGGTAATAATAAATCATATCATCATGGTGTTTATGCTGAATCATTTGGCTGTCTCCAACCTTTTTATAATTTACGCATTTCCTCAACTCATTTCGACCTATACGACGTCGATTCATATGATTATCCTAGTCTCGGAGAGAGCTACTCCCGACAAGGTTTAAGAATCCAACATACCTTAACGATTGATGACGGTACAACTTTAGTGATTAATAATCCTATTGGCAATCCTGCCTGCCACCTCTCCGGCTTTCAAAATGAGTGGTATGCCGAAAAATGTCAAAATGGCTGGGTCGCTTTAGAAGGACCTGGTGCATGGGGAGCTACGCCACTGCCTGCCGGCTGGGACGGATCACATCTGGATATTCAAGGAAGTGGAAAAATTACAGGTGATGGATTCCTTCAGTTGTCTGGTTGGGGTTGGGGTAGCCAATATGGCAATATCGACGATTTTAGCGAAACTGACGGAACCATTGATGTCAACGTGCTTTTCAGCAACAGTTTCGCTATGGACGGAACTAACGACCTTAAAATTGTCGGCCGAACTTTTAATAAAGATGTAGCTTTTGCCTCACCTAGCGCTCAAACCGCGCTCTACAAATTTGGTAACGCCGACAATCAGACGTTAACTATTGGCGGAGATTTAATATTTGATGGTTATGGTCCAGACAGTTATCAATACATCGATTGTTCAGTCTTCAACCCCAACGTTAACATCGGCGGCAATTTCTACAGCGATATTTACGGCTCTGGATCATATCTAAAAATGGGTTCAGGCGAATGGAAAGTCGGGGGAAACTTCGAGAGTGTTTCGCGCTATAACCGTATCTACGGCGAGGATGCTTCTTTGACTATGTACGGCGATGAAAAAATTTTGTCGATCTCTTATTTTAGCGCCGGTACCCCATATTATTATCAAGCACAGGGCATTGGCATCCTAAACATAGACAACAGTATTAATCCAAACAACACAATCTATTTGGATAGTATATTAACCGTTACCAATACTCTAAATATTGACTCTACCTCTAATCTGAATTTGAGAAATTATAAATTGCTGGAAATGTGGACTGGGGCAACCACCAACGTAAATGGCTATATTAACGGCGATCTCGAATATTTAGAGCTATATGACACGGCGGTAAATAATTTTAATTTTAGCGCCGGACACGTAAATTTACCTGTTAGAATGCTTGCACAAACCCAAGATATTACCATCCCAGCCAAAACTTACGATATGGCGACGGAAATTTCCAACCGCTCCGGTTCCGCCAAGACAGCTACTCTCGGCACCGCTACGGGACAAACTTTCAATTTTGTTGAATTATATCTGGATACCGAAGCCCCGGTTGGCAGTAATATTGTTTTGGACGGAGCAACTTACAACCCCACCGTCAACATAACCGGTAATTTAGGCGTGAGAGGCCCCATTGCCATGACTAAAACTTTTAATTTAGGCAGTGGCAATTGGAACATTGGTGGAAGCGCCAACTTTAGCAATGCCATCGTCAATAGTGGCACCTCAAAACTAAACATGGCAAACAGTAGCGCTAGCGATTGGCAGGACATCACCACTACCCGCTCGACTTTTTACGCCACAGCTTCTTATAATGGTAATTTGTATGTGGCCGGCGACTTTACCAGCATCGATGGAATAAGCACGAGCTATATTGCGAAGTGGAATGGGGCGGAATGGTCAGCCGTCGGAACAGGATGTAATAGCAAAATATATGCTCTTTATGTACATGAAAATTTGCTTTACGCCGGAGGCAATTTTACTACTTGTGGCGGGACAACCGTTCACTATATCGCCAGCTGGAATGGCACCGCTTGGTCGGCTTTAGGTAATGGCTTGAGCGATGCGCCTCGCACCCTCGCTTCATATAACGGAAATTTAGTCGTTGGCGGTTGGTTTGCTTCTACTTATGGCGGCGGCACAACTTTAAATTACGTCGGGCAATGGAATGGAACTTCATGGGGTGCTCTTGGCAGTGGTATTGCCGACGATTGGCAATATGAAACGGTTAAGGCCCTAAAAGAATATAGTGGCCGATTATATGCAGGCGGCGGATTTTACACTGATGACAGTACTGACAATGATTATTTCGCCTATTTTGACGGAACAAATTGGATATATCCCGGAGGTATTGATAATTACGTTTACGCAATTGATGATTTCGGCGGTAGTTTAGTCGTCGGCGGTTATTTTCAAAACATTAACGGCTCAACTTGTCAAGGAACAGCTAGTTTTAATGGTACGAGTTTTAGTTGCATGGGAGGCGGCATTGAGTCTACCCACCCCATAGTCAATAATTTCATTACTTTTAATAGCGAACTTTACGCCGGTGGGCAATTCGGCGGAGAAAGCGGTTATCAAACTCCAAACTATAATATTCTAAAATGGGACGGCGCTGACTGGGTAAGCACGGGCAAAAAAAGTATCAATCCTGTTTATGACCTTGAAATTCATAATAATGACTTGATTGCTGTGGGCAAAGTCGCTTCTGCACCACCCTATTTTGCTGGCACGATTTTTCGCCTCTCACCAAGTAATAGTTATTTGATCGCCAATCAAGGCGGCTATCCGCCAACCAAAAACCAACTCTACAATTTGCAAGTGTCTTCCTCGTCTAGTCAAACGACCATCTTTTCCGACGATATAACAATCGCTAGCACCTTTACTGATAATACTGCCGCTTCAAATATCAAATTCCAAAGCGGTCGTTACTTTCATTTTCCACATCTTGAAGTAACGGGTGGCACTAATCAGCTCATCATGTGGCGGAGCACTACCGATACACAGACGCACTATCTAATTCAAGATGATGTTTGTCCCAACGTCAGGTATGTTGATTATATGGATTCTAATGCTTCTTTGGGTGGCACAATATATCCCCTTAGCAGCCATGATTCCGGCAATAACACCAATTGGGACGCCGTTAATGTTTGCTTGACCGAAGGAGGCACGGGAGAAGACAACGGAGGAGATGAGCCAATAATCGTCACTGTCACAATTTTTGGAGGTGACATTGAAATAGAGGCCGGCGAGACTGTAGATTTAGACGCATTTGCTTATGATGGAAACGGTGATGAAATTCCGGAAACAACTTTTGACTGGTCGGTCGTTAACGGTGGCGGTACCATTGAAGAAGGCGGGATATTCACGGCCGACGACGAACCCGGTGTTTATGAAGATACTATCGTGGCTGAAGCGGGAGAAGTTGTTGATGCTATAACCGTGACTATCGACGAAGTCACTCCCAATAGCGTTGTGTACGCTATAACAGCAGCCCTCTCCAACACGAAAGCGAAGATTGGTTTGGTGGTTACCAATCTCCCGGAAACAGGAATTTCAGTAACCATAGCCCTAACTTTGACGGCAATTGCATCTATTCTACCAGTCACCGCAAATCGTCTAATTAAAGAAATTGCTAAACGAAGGAAAAAATACACCAGCGTTAAGCTTAGGCACTCAAAAAATCGACCAAAATTAGTAAAAAAATAAGTCTTAGCGCCTTCGCTCGGTCCGGCCTTCGAATCCCAGGCGTCGCCATGTACCAGGTCAAAATCTTCGATTTTGCCGCGGTACATGGTGGAGAGGGTGAAATTCGAAATCCATATAGTCCTTCGGCTCGTTCCTCACTCAGGTCATTCGACTTTTTATCTATAATGGTCGAAGACCATGAGCTTGTCGAATGGCCGAAGACCATGAGCGAATGAAATGAGTCGAATGGCGGGACACTCGGGTCTGGAACCTTTAGCGTTCCTTGTTTATGCTTGGTAGATCTAATAGCGGAATTACGTCTAAAGCAACTTCTTCATATGGATGATGTTGTTTGATGACTTCCAACACTTTTTCAATCTCCGACTCCAAGCAAACGAATTCCAGCTTGGCTTCCTCAACTTCTTCAATTTTTCCAACAACTCCAATAGCAGGATTTGCTCCACTCAAGGGACGGAAATATCCTTTGCCTTCGGAAACAAAAGAGCAAAAATCATAATTACCCATTTTGCCAATGCCGGCTTCTCCTAACGCTAAACGAATTTTATTGATATGGGTTTTAGGGACAAAAACATAAATTTTTACATATTGTTTCATTTTTACCTTTCAGCTTCGTTTGGGACATTCGACTTTTTATCTATAATGGTCGAAGACCATGAGCGCTCCATTTGCGAATAGATATAAGAATGGTCGCAGACCATGAGCGCTCCATTTGCGCAAGCAAATAGGAAGTCGAATGGCGGTGGGACAGGGATTCGAACCCTGGAGGCCGTTTCCGACCTACGCGCTTTCCAAGCGCGCGCACTAGACCAACTATGCGATCCCACCATTTATAAACCTTAAATTCTAAAAGATTTTAACAGAAATAACTGCTTTACTCAATAAAAAACGGGTGGTGTCAAGCTCAAGCTCACACACCACCCTCTGGGCGCAGGTGGGTGAAGGGTTTGTGCGGGGTTCTGGTTCCCCGCCACCTTCACCCACCTAGGTTACGCGAGTCATTTTTGTCACCTCCTCGCGCAACAAGATTATTTACTTTATCTTAACACACCCCCTCTCTCTTGCCAATATAACTAGACGGCTCTTACCAATAGGATTAAGTCCAATTTTTCACTAAAAAGAAAGGGCCGGGCGGAGACTGTTGAACAGCCCGCACCGGCCCTGAAGTCCAGACGGCCGTCTAAGGCCCGGCTGTCTGGACGAGTTTATCCGCCGCGTCCTCCGGGACGGAGGGCGCGGGGTGGGTCTCGCCATGGGCCCGCTCGACCGATAGGTCGAAGCGGGCCTCGGCGATCTCCATGGCCCACTGACGCCTCTCGGCGTCAGTGAACCTACTTCCCTCGCGAACGCGTGCGCGAATCTGCGCGCGTTCGCGCTCGTACTCTTCCTTGGCGGCCGCTCGGTCGGCCGCCTCCCAGGTCGGGAGGAGGAGGCCGAGCTGCCCTCTCTGAACGCGATCAGGATCGATCGCGTCCAGATTTCGTCTCGCCCAGCCGTAAACGTCCGGCGGGGCGAACCCAGCAGTACGCGCAGCCGCACAGGCCTGCGCGTACTGCCTCGCGCCCTCGGCGGTCAAGCCGAGGGCGCGACCGTCACCCTCGTAGTCGGGGCAAACGACGCCCCAGACCACGAGGAAAAATATGAAGCCAACGGCAAGGACTGCGGCGATGGTTCTCATATCTTCGTCCTCCCTGCCATTGCGCCCTCAAAAGGGGCGCTTATTATACGGCCTGCCCCTTAAGAAAAAAAATCGCCCAAGGGGCAAACCGTATAAAACCAGACTGTCAAAATTCTGAACCAGTTATTATAGCAAAAATACGCCAAAAGTCAACCCGATCACCTTCGATCGGCCTCATTTTAGGCCTATTTAGCTACTTATTCAAGCCCCGCTAGAGCAGGCTTTCAAGTTCGTGCGAGACCTTAAAATCTTCCGCTTCTTCAACAATTTTTCGCATGCAAGTCAAAGTATCAATTGGGTACTTGCCCACCGCCGTTTCGTTAGAAAGCATTACTGCCGAAGCCCCATCAATTACCGCGTTAGCCACATCTAAAATCTCCGCGCGGGTCGGTCTTGGCGCCACCACCATTGAAGCCATCATATCAGTCGCCACAATTGATGGCTTGCCCGCATTGCGCGCTCGCCTAATCGCTCTTTTTTGAATGCTTGGTAATTTCCAAAAAGGTATTTCGATACCTAAATCACCTCGTGCGATCATTACGGCGTCAACCACTTCCAAAATCCGGCCGTAATTCTTAATCGCTTGAGGCCTTTCAATTTTTGCTAAAATTTTCGCCCGATCTCCAACCAATTCGCGTAATTTTTCAATATCGTCGCGATCTTCAACAAACGACAAGGCAATCCAATCAACTCCCATCGCCAAACCGGCTTCGAGATCACGCAAATCTTTTTCGGTCAGCGGCTCTTTTGTGTCGGAATTAGGAAAATTCAAACCCTTGCGCGAAAACAAAACGCCGCTAGTTTGAGCCACGCAATAAATATTGGGGAATTCAACTTTTTTCACTTCAAGCTCAATCAACCCGTTATCCATCAAAATCTTATCGCCTTTTTTAACATTAAGAGAAATGTCGGATTGAATCGGAATCTCGTTTCTCTTGCCGGGTGCCGTGGCATTAAAAGCCAAAACTAGCTTTTCGCCAACTTTTACTTGAGTGCCTTCGTGCTTAAGCTTGCCAATGCGAACTCTAGGACCTTGCAAATCTTGAATAATCTCAACTTTGCGTTTTTCTAATTTGGAAAATTTGCGGATCGCGGAAGCCCATTTTTTAAATTCATCAATATTGCCATGTGAAAAATTAAAGCGGGCATAATCCATTCCCTCTCGAATCATCGCGCGAAGGGCTTTATCCGAAGAACAAGCCGGCCCAATGGTGCAAACAATCTTGGTCTTGCGTTTTCTATTTGTATTTTTATTGCGAAATGAAATCATTGGGATATTTTAACAGAAAAATTTATTTTAATCAAGAATCTTGGCCATAATTCGCTTAACTTCATCATACCCGAAACCGCGCCGAAGCAAAAACCCCATCACGCGCTGATATTTTTTTTCTCTTGGAAGATTGCCTAAGCCAGCCATCTTTTTTTGAGCAAGCAAAACCAGTGCGTCGGTTTGGTCGGCTGGATACTCCACCAAAATCGCTTCTTCGACGATATCTTTGTTTACACCTTTGGCGGTTAGCTCAAATTTTAAGCGTCTTACTCCCTTTGGCCGGACAAGCAGCGAATTACGGATAAAACCTTTGGCAAATTCCAAATCGTCAATTAACCGCCAGGAGCGCAGATTTTTGACCGCTTCGTCAACACAATTCTTGTCGGTTGTTTTTGCGCTTAATTTTTCGCGTATTTGCGCTTCAGAATACGACTTACGACCAAGCAATTTAAGAGCGTATTCAGTCAGTCGCTTCGCTTCGTTTTTTGACACTTTCTTTGACTTCTTTAATTAACTGATTGAGTATTTGAGGATTTTTTTCCAGATAAGCTCGAGCCGCCTCGCGCCCTTGGCCCAATTTATCCGATGGCGCTTTAAATTTTTCGGGTTCGTTGAGGGTTAGCCAAGAACCCGATTTATTTATCAAGCCATATTCAATGCCTAAATCGATCGCCTCGCCGGAAGCCGAAATGCCACTGGCATACATCATCTCAAATTCCGCTACTTTAAACGGTGGCGCCACCTTATTTTTAACAATTTTAACCCTAACGCGATTGCCAACGGGCTCGTCGCCCTTTTTGATTTGCTCAATGCGGCGCACGTCCATTCTAACTGAAGAATAAAATTTCAAAGCCATGCCGCCGGTTGTGGTTTCAGGATTACCGAACATCACGCCGATTTTCATACGCAACTGGTTGATAAAAATAACGGCCGTTTTTGATCTGGAAACAGCGCCGGTAATTTTTCTTAGCGCCTGACTCATCAACCTTGCTTGCACCCCCATCATTGAGTCGCCCATTTCGCCTTCGATTTCGGCGCGAGGAACGAGCGCCGCCACCGAGTCGATCACGATAATGTCCAGAGCATTGGAACGGATAAGTGTTTCGGTAATTTCTAAAGCTTGCTCGCCCGTATCCGGTTGAGAAATAAGTAAATTATCCACGTCAACACCGATTTTTTTGGCATATTCCGGATCAAACGCATGCTCGGCGTCAACAAAAGCGGCCAAACCGCCTTTTTTTTGCGCTTGAGCCACAATCGAAAGCGACAAAGAAGTTTTTCCAGTTGATTCCGGACCATAAATTTCGATGATTCTCCCGCGTGGCACGCCGCCAATTCCCAAAGCTAAATCAAGCGAAAGCGAACCGGTTGGAATAACATCGACGTCCGTCCTTTTAACTTCGCCCATTTTCATAATCGAGCCGGCACCAAATTGCTTTTCGATGACTGAAATAGCCGCCTGCAATGCTTCGGCGCGGCCCGATGGCGGCACCGGCTTGGATTCGATATTTTTTTTAGACTTTTTCATTTTCCTCCCTTAAGATGTCGCTGTCGCCGACGCTGTCGGCGAAGCGTCCGTTTCGTAAAGAATTCTTAAAATCTTGGCTTTTTCTTTACCTAAACGGCTTTTAGCTTTTATTTCAAAAATATTAACCCCGGGTTCAAGCTGAACTTTTTGGGTGAAACTGCCGTCGTCTTCGACATTAGCATTTTGGCCGTTTATTTCAATAATTGTGCTTGAGGTCGTTTTGCCTTCGATAACAATGTCTTTGGCTTTCGACACGTCTTCAGTCGGAGAGGTAATATCAATAACCGGTGGCTTAGAAAATTTATTAACCGCAAAAATCATATAACCGATAATGGTCGCTACCGCCAAAGCCCCCAAAACAGCATAAATTAACTTTGGCGTGATGATTATCTTGGGTTCTTCAAGGTTTTTTTGAGCAAAAGTTTCTGACGGCCGCGACACAGTGAAATCGTCGAATTGCTGTTTGAATTCAGACAAAATCTTATCGGCATCAAGACCTAAAAATTCACTATAACGGCGGACAAAACCCAAAACATAAATCCGGTTGGGAAATTCCTTCCAGTCGTCGGCCTCAATGGCTTTGAGATATTTGCCGCGAACCTTGGTTTTCTCTTCCGCTTTTTCAATGGAAATCTTTTGCTTACGTCGAGCACGACGCAATTTCCAGCCGACTGTTTCGTCCGAAACTATTTTTTTAGTTTTAAAAGCAGACATGTGATTACCGGTTAAACGCCTTTTAAGAATACTGATTTTCCCCTGTATTTGAGTCTTCGAAATTATCCAAAGAATCTACGAGAATATCTCTTGGTTTTGCCCCCCTAGCAGGACCTACTATACCGCCCTCTTCCATAAGATCAAGTAGTCGCGCCGCACGAGCATAGCCGACTTTGAGACGTCTTTGCAAAAATGAAGCTGAAGCCGTGCCCGATTCAACAACCAACTGTTTGGCTTCCTCGAGCATTTCATCACCGTCAGAGGCACCAAATGATCCACCACCGCCCCGCCGACCGTTTTTCAGGCCGTTAACTTCGCGATATTCGGTGATTGAATTGTCATAAACCGCCGCCCCTTGATTTTTCAAGAAATCAGTTACCGATTTAACTTCCCCCTCCGACACGAAAGCGCCTTGAACACGTTTTGGCTTGGTATATTCGCCGCCCAAAAAAAGCATATCGCCGTTGCCGAGCAGTTTTTCCGCACCAGCTTGGTCGATAATCGTACGCGAATCAATCTGACTAGCCACCGAAAAGGCAATGCGCGAAGTAATATTGGCTTTAATCAGTCCGGTAATAACATCAACCGAGGGACGCTGTGTCGCAACCACCAAATGCATACCGGTGGCCCGTGCAAGTTGAGCTAAGCGCACAATCGCCGCCTCAACTTCGTTAGCCGCCTGCATCATGAGGTCAGCCAATTCATCAATTACAATAACAATATAAGGTAGCTTTTCGTGATAAGTTCCGTCCGTTCCCTGAAAACCTTTTTTGGCTTTTTCATTGTATGATTCGATATCACGCGAGCCGACTCCTTCAAAAAGCTTGAACCGGCGTTCCATTTCCGAAATCGCCCAACGCAAAAGATTGACCGTTTTATCAACCTCCACCACAACGGGCGTTAAAAGATGCGGAATGCCATTATACATGGTAAATTCCACTCTTTTTGGGTCAACCAGCAAAATACGCAAATCGCGCGGCGAATTTTGATACAAAAGACTAATTAAAAACGAATTCAAGCCAACCGATTTTCCCGAACCAGTCGCGCCAGCCACTAGCAAGTGAGGCATTTTTCGCAAATCGGCCAAAATGACCTCGCCGGCCACGTCCATACCAAGTGGCAAAACCAAATTTTGGTCGCGTTTTTTGAATTTTTCACTATCAATTAGATTGCGAAGCGATACTTTAGCGATTGTATCATTTGGCACTTCAACGCCAACGGCTGATTTGCCTGGAATCGGCGCCTCCACTCTAACGGGGTGTTTGGCTAAAGCCAGCGCCAAATCGTCAGAGCGCGCGGAAATTGACGAAAGTTTCACGCCATCAGCCGGCTTCAGCTCAAATTGTGTTACCGTCGGACCGATATTGGCTCTTTCCGGCGTAACTTCAATATTGAAATCTTGCAAAGTCTTGGTTAAAGTTTTGGCCATTTTATTAACATCGCCGATTTGGCCTTTGCCTTTTGATTCAGATAATAATTCCAGCGGCGGCAAAGACCAATTTCCGTCGGCCAGCGAAGGCGCTTTCTGCATTACCGGAACTTTTTCGCGATTGTTGGCTCCCATGCCAATTTTGCGGCGCACAACTTTGAAAACAGAAATTCCGCCCTTTGATTCGTCGCCGGAGAGATCTTTAAGACTGCCAGTTTTAACCTTGAGATTCATTCTGCCAAGCATATCCTTTAAGGAAAGGTTGAAGGTAATGATTATTGTCACAAGTGCTAAAACAAAAAAGATTAAAATACTGGCGACTTCGCCTAAAAACGAATTAAAAATACTAAAAAGATAACCGCCCACCACCCCGCCTGAAGCGCCCAAAGACGCCACGAGCGCCGCCAAAATCACCTGCAAAATTAGAGTGCCCCAAAAGACAACTCTTACCCGCTGGGCTGTTTCGGTAGCAAACATATAATAGGCGGCAAAAGCAATCCAAAGGGTAAAAACGTAAGCGATAATGCCAAGAACTTGTCTTAAAAAACCAAAAAGAGACTCGCCCAATCGGCCAGCCCCGCCAAACTCCGCCAAAATAATGATAACGGCAAAAATACCGACTAAAAGCGCCGCCACTTCTCTAGCTGCTCTCGGATCAAGTGATTCCCATAAACTCAAAGACTTTGGCTTTCGCCCTCTTTTAGCCAATATCCTCCTTACTTGTTAAATTTAGCACAAATAGGTTTTGCTCGGAAGAGGTCTTTGGGCAAGCTCCGAGCAAAAAACAGGTTTTGTCAGCTAGACTTCGATTATAACCGGAATAACCATCGGGCGACGTTTAGTTTCGTTAAACAGAAACTCGCCCAATTCCTCTCTAATCGTTGTCTTGACTGTCTGCAAATCAATCGGCTGTTGATCGACATTTCGCTTAAAGATTTGCTTAACTTCGTATCTGGCCCGATGAATGAGATTTTCGGCCGCACGCATATAAACAAAGCCGCGCGAAATTATGTCCGGACTGGTAACGATCTGGTGTGTACGATGATCGATTGTCAAAATAACAACGAAAATACCACCTTCGGCCATAGCTTGACGATCACGGATCACAATATTACCCACATCGCCAACGCCCAATCCATCAACTAAAACAAGCGAGGTTTGAACTCTAGTTTTGAGAATTTGAGATTTTTTATCGGAAAATTCCACTACCTCACCATTGTCAACGACAATCACATCGTCGTCAGCGTAATCAAGCGCCTTGGCCAAATCACCGTTGGCTTGACGCATGTAGCGATTGCCGTGAACCGGAATAACATATTTGGGATTGATCAAGCGCATCATTGTTTTCAGTTCTTCTTGATGAGCGTGGCCCGAAGTGTGAATATCCATTTGTTTATAATCAATCACCTTGGCCCCAGCGCGCAAAAGATTGTCATAAACCTCGACAACTTGGCGCTCATTTCCCGGAATAATCGAGCTAGATAAAATAACCGTATCGCCTTTTTTAATCTTGAAAAAGCGATGGTCGCCTCGGCTCATTCTAGTTAAAGCCGAAGTATCCTCACCTTGGGTTCCAGTCGATAAAACAACCACTTTGTCTTCCGGCAAACGGGCAGACTGTTGAGGAGTAATCATCAAACCGTCCGGAATTTTGATATAGCCCAAGCGACTAGCCACTTCAATTGTCGCAATCATCGAGCGGCCGGTAACGGTCAATTTGCGATTACACTCAACCGCCACATCAATAATTTGCTGGATTCTCGAAATAAGGGTGGAAAAAGAAGATATAAAAATTCTTCCCTTTGCTTTGGTAAAAAGCTCGTGCAGATTGGTTTTAATTTCACTTTCCGAAACGGCGTAACCACTGTTGCGCGCACCGGTCGAGTCGATGTAAAGAGCGAGAACACCCTTGCGGCCAATTTCGGAAATTTTACCTAAATCGATTACGGATTCGTTGATTGGCGTTAGGTCGAATTTAAAGTCGGCTGTATGGACAACCACACCCTCCGGCGTGCCGATGACAATGCCAACCGTATCCGGAATATTGTGATTCACTCTAAAAAAGCTAACGTCAAAAATACCCAATTTGAGATTGTCTTTATCTGGGTCAACAACCACCGTTTTGACTTTTTGGTTTAAGCCAAACTCCTCCAGTTTTTCCTTCAAAATACCAATGGTTAAGTTCGTTCCGTAAATAGTCGGCGAACCAATTTTTTCAATAATATAAGGAATGGCACCGATGTGATCCATGTGTCCGTGGGTTAAAACGATTGCCTTAACGCGGCGGCGGTTTTCAACCAAATAAGAGGTGTCAGGAATGACATAATCCACGCCGGGCATATCATCGCCCGGAAAAGCAAAACCAGCGTCAATTACCAAAATGTCATTGCCGTATTCCAAAAAACTCATGTTCTTGCCAACTTCTTCTAAACCACCTAAATGGCACAGCTTGAGTGTTTTTGAACCTTTGAAATCCGCTACCTGCCCCTTGACTTGAGTGTGGTTTGTTTTTGGCCGATCATTTTTTGGCCTTTTGCTGTTACTGTTTTTAGGTTGTCGTGTGAAACTTTGGGCGGGTTTAAAATCGTCCAAAGAAGCATGATAGACCGTTTGTTTTGGCGTACTCATATCTTTTCCTTTTATTTTCCTTTCACTAAAGAATAATCGATTTTAAGATGATCGATTAATATTATTTTTTTTCACATTTATTTCGTTTCATTTTGAGATAGTTGCTTTTCTGGTGAACCAATTTTCTTCAAAGCAATTTGGATTTTTTTAAAGTCGGCAAAAAGGGTTTCACGCATGCCGCCGTTATAAAGCCCGACCGCCGGATGATAAAGAGCCATATAAGCTTGACCTTTGCATAAAAAAGCACGGCCATGAACCTGGGAAATAGGACCGACGCTGGGCAAAAATCGGCCCAACGAATGCCTGCCCAAACAAACAATTAATTTTGGTTTAATGATGGCAATTTGACGCTCAAGGTATGGCCAGCAAGTGACAATTTCTTCGGGTTTTGGGTCGCGATTTCCAGGCGGTCGGTGTTTAACAACGTTGGCAATGTACACATCTTTTCTCTCTAAGTTTATCGAAGCCAGCATTTCGTCCAATAGTTTGCCGGCGGCACCGACAAACGGAAGTCCTTGGGCATCCTCTTTTTCGCCGGGGCCTTCGCCAATGAACATTATTTCAGCATTTACACTGCCGTCGCCGGGAACAGGATTGTGCGCCAACTTATAAAGAGGGCATTTTTTACATTCCCTGACTTCATCATATAAAGCTAAAATACTTTGCTGTTTGCTTTCCAACTTAAAACATTAGAGAACTTTTGACTCTGAAGATATTATACCCTAAATACCGGAAAATGTCAACGCTTTTCACCTTCCTGTCCGGCAATATACTGCCTAGCGGCGCCTTCTTCCAGATATTCGACATCAAATTCTATTCTCCCCCCTTCAACTCTTGGCCGGATTGTTTTAAAATTCGTCGGGCGATCGGGCGCAATGAGATTAGCTTCGTATAAGCGAGAAATTTGTTCTCCTATGCCCCCGGCTTGACCGGTATCACAAGAGCATAAAATAATCACTGGACGATCCGTAAAATAACTTTTTGCTCGATCAGATGCCCGACCCATTAGATCGCTAATGGAAAGCTGGTGGTCGTTTTTATAATCTCTTCTATACCTCTTCTTAGAGAAGTCCCGTGTTCGCATCGCTCCGAATTCAATCGCGAAGGGCTTGCCATGACCGCCAACTATGGCAAAGGAGATCTTATTTTTTTCCCCGTAACGTTTATCCAGTCTGGTCAAGTGCAACGCTATCCCAAACCGGCCCGAGGTTTCAATAATTCTAGTTTGATATTGCTGCATGAGTTCCGGGTCGGCAAAATCCCAAAGTGTCGCACTCGTTCCGTAGAACGCACCGTTCCAATCAGTTTTCGGAAATAGCACGATCCCATATGGCGCATCAGTATCACGCTGGTCGTATTGTCGAACAAGCAATGGCCCTGGATATCTACCAAAGAATTCAATCCCGAACTGCTCATTTAGCACTTTGCACGCTCCAGGCCTTTGTTTTTCCAGCATTTCGATCGCCATGAGGTTTCCCGCGATATGTTCTGACCTGCCAAATTCCTTATCGGTTGATGACCATGACCGGCACAGTTTTTGCCAATCAAGGCCATACTCTCCGAGAAATTTTTGCAGCGCCTCATCTATTTCGGGATTTCGTGAACCAGCTAAAGCCCCCAGCATCGAAGAATGAAAAAAAACGCCTAGGTATCTAAACGGCTCCTTCATCGCTCGCCATGCGTCTATTGTCTGAACAAACTGCTCGGCATAATCCTGGGCTAACGAACTGTCAATGAAATTGATATAGAAAGCAACGTCAGCATCATAAAAACAAGATTGTAAACTATGCATTCGATATTTGTCACCGTCGGCATAATAATAACGCGTAAATAATGCTCCAAATTTTTTACGACATTCTCCAATCCACTGTTCGGTTCGGCCATCTTCATATAAAGGTTCCTTGGGGGATAGTATTTTGCTATGCAATGTTTGCAGTATCCCCATAAATGTTTTCTGGTAATTGTCAAAGTGACTGGCAACATTATATATGCCGTCTAGCTGCTCAAAGAACAGCTCCGTAATTTCAAATAGCTCATCATTATCCTTGGGGCCAATTATCGCGTTAACAAAAATCTGAAGTAATTGGTCGAACTGGGCTTCGCTCATTTTATCAACATAGGCGCAGGCCTCTCTAATTAGGTCAACCGATGTTTTTTCGGGACGATCAGAAGGAGTTCCTTCTTCCGAGTCAGGCAATGAGTTCCGGCAGGATTCTGCCAACTCTAAAGCTTCGTCAATTTGAGCTGAAATTACCTGTATTTCAGAACTTTCAGCCGCCGGTAGTGACGTTGAGTCATCAGAATCATTCGCTTCTTCTGGCTCTGGTTTACGTGTTTCGCCCATCCTTTAGAATTTTATTATTCTTGTGCTTTTTTGATTGAAAGACCAACTCGATTGCGTTCTTTGTCAACGTTAACAACTTTTACTTTGACCTTATCACCAACTTTAACTTCATCGGAAACTTTTTCAATACGGCGCGAGGCAATTTCGCTAATATGGACCATGCCATCGCGGCCGGGCAAAAATTCAACAATCGCCCCAATTTCTTTGCCTGAATTGCGATCTTTTTGAATGTTGGTAACGGTGCCTTCGTAAATCTGCCCCACTTCAATTTCGACGAATTGCTGTTTAATGAGAGTCTCGGCAACACGGGCCGCTTCGGAATCGGCCGAAGAAATCATGACAACGCCTGAATCTTCAACGTCAATTCCGACAACATCTTTGCCGCCCGCGCGAGCAATAATTCCTTGAATATTCTTACCTCCCGGGCCAATCAATTCGCCAATCTTCTCGGGATCGATTTGGACTGTGATTATTCTCGGAGCAAAACAGGAAAGTTCCGCCCTCGGCGCCGGAATGGTTTCATTGATAATGTCTAAAATTCTCAATCGGCCAGCGTGGGCACGATCAATGGTTTCTTTAATCATTGGCAAGCTCAAACCCTCGAATTTAACGTCGAGCTGAATAGCTGTAATTCCTTCTTTAGTACCGGCAATCTTGAAGTCCATGTCGCCGCCAAAATCTTCCAGACCTTGCAAATCAGTTAAAACAGCATACTGATATTTGTCATCTTCTAAAATATGTTCAATTTCAGATTTTGTTTCTGGTTTCGATCCAGTGATTAGCCCCATAGCAATACCGGCTACCGGTGCGCTGATTGGCACGCCAGCATCAAGCAAAGCCAAAGTCGAGCCGCAAGTGGCCGCCATCGAGCTTGAACCATTGGAAGAAAGAATTTCCGAAACCAATCTCAAAGTATAAGGAAAATCTTCGCGCGAAGGCAAAACCGGCACGAGGGCTTTTTCGGCTAAAGCGCCATGACCAATCTCGCGGCGCGAAACACTTCCCAAGCGTCGCACCTCGCCGGTTGAATAGGGCGGAAAGTTATAAAAATGCATATAGCGCTTGGTTGTTTCCGATTCCATGGTATCAATAAATTGTTCCATGCCCGGCGAAGCCAAAGTTGCAATCGTTAGGGCTTGAGTTTGGCCGCGCGTAAACAAGCCGGAGCCGTGAGTTCGCGCCAGCAATCCAACAGCCGTTGTGATTGGCCTAATTTCGTCAATAGCGCGGCCATCGGGACGGCTGCCGTCTTCCAAAATCGTGTTACGGATTTCTTTTTGCAAGAATTTATCGAAAATTTCGTCTAGATCAGCTTGTTTATATTTACCCTCAAAAGTCGCCAGGACTTCTTCTCTAAGTGCCTCGATTTCTTGTTCCTTTTCGGCTGCTTCGGTTTTGCGCATAATTGCATGCAATTTGGCCCCGATGTGCTCTTGAACAGCGCCTTGAATTTCCAAAGTGTGATCTTCGCTGCTCAAACGATCTTCCGTAATAAAAGGACTTTGCGCTTCAATCATTTCCGTGATGTACGGCTGGGCAAATTCGATAGCACGATAAACCACATCGTCAGGAACAATTTTAGCACCGGATTCAATCATCAAGACGCGATCCTTAATACCGGAAATAACCATGTCGAGGACGCTTTCTTCCATTTGCGATTTAGTTGGATTAACGATGAATTCATCATTAATCATACCGATTCTGACCGAGCCAACCGGACCGGCAAAAGGCGCTGGAGACTGGCAAACGGCTGCCGAAGCGGCTAAAAGAGCCAGAATATCTGGATCGTTTTCTTTGTCATAAGACAAAACTGTGATAATAACCTGAATTTCGTGGCGAAAATATTTTGGGAAAAGAGGGCGAATAGGTCGGTCAACTAAACGCGAAGTCAAAACCGCCTCTTCCGAAGGGCGACCTTCACGTTTTACAAATCGAGACCCGGAAATTTTGCCCGAGGCATAAAATCTCTCTTCGTAATCAACCGAAAGGGGCATATAATTTAGCTCCGACGGTTCTTTGCCAACAACACAAGTGGCTAAAACAGTTGTTTCGCCCATTTGGGCAATTACGGCACCGTCGGCTTGCAAAGCAACCGTACCAGAACTAAGGCGGATTTTTTTACCCGCAATCTCAAACTCGTGATCGATTTTTTTAATCATGATCTTTTAGAGCTCTTCGGTCTTGAGTTTGGATTAGCAAACCTTGTGAAAGGCAGCTATGCCAATGCCCAAAACCCAAAAGCCCTCTCCTATTAGTTTTTATTTTACTTTTTAAGTTTCAGCTTAGCGATCAGATCTTCATATTTTTTCTGATCGTTTTGTTTAATGTAGTTCAGCAAACGCCTTCTCTTGCCCACCATGATTAGAAGCCCTCGGCGAGAATCATAATCATGTTTGTGTTCTTGAAGATGTTTGGTTAAAGAAGTAATTTTATCGGAAAAATTCTTTATCTGAAAATCAACCGAACCCGTGTCTTGCTTGACGGCGGCTTTGACCTTTTCGCTTTTTTCAGTTTTAACCTGTTCTTTGCTTTCGGTTATTTTTTCTTCTTTTTTGGCTTCTTCTTTTACTTTCGGCATAAATTCCTCATTAATTACTTGTGATATGTTAACAAATTTTCACGTAATTTGCAACCGTTACTACCATTTAGTTTGTTTGATCGTTTTTTCTCTCGGATTTAGTTCTGTTTCCGAATCGTTGGCAATTTTAGTTTCAGTTGAAGGTTTTTCATCATTGATTGGCCCTTCAAGTGGAGCAAAACTTAACTCTTCTTCAATTGATTGAGGCGGAAAATCATCGGTTATTTTCGGTTTATCTGAAGTTTTTAAAGAATTTAGCTCGGTGGCTTGCATTGATTGAACCATTTGCGCGGCCGATTCAGTTGGCTTGTCTTGCTCTTTGGCCAACTCGATTGGAGCGGTTTTGTCTTGCTCTTGAGGTTTTTTGATCTCCTCATGATTTTCTTCTTTTACTCTGGCAGTTTCTGGTTTTTGGGGAGCGCCATTGCGAGGTAACTCTTTCCCCGCTTGAAAATCTCTGATCTTTTGCAAAATTTTGTCATGATTGTTTTTTAAATCACCCTCAAGACGAAAAGCCGCTGCCGCTTCATGACCGCCGCCGCCAAAAAGCTCGGCAATTTGAGAAACGTTGAAGCCCTTGGCGATCGAACGCAGCGAACCGTGTGTATAGCCCTCTCTCTCCGAAAGGAGCAGGGCGAAATCCACGTCAGTTGCGGATTTCAGCAATTCATCGATGACACCAGAAAGGGCCAATTCGTCTGCTCCGATAGCTTCAATGTCCTCTTTAGTGACAGCCGACCACAATAATTTGCTGGCCTTGTCCTCTTTAACATTAGATAAGACAAAGCCCCATAATTTAAGGGTTTCTAATGATTTGGTTTTATAAAGATTTTTAACAATTTCCTGTTGATTGGCACCAGCCGCCACTAATTGAGCAGCAATTGTTAAAGCTTTCGGTGTGGTGTTAACATTTTGAAAGCTGGAAGTATCGTAAATCAAACCGGTTAATAAAGCGGTAGCTATGGCTTCATCCATCAACGGTTTTTCCTTAGAAAGAGCTTCGATTAGCGATACCAAGACTTCAGCTGTAGAAGTTGCCACTAATTCGATCCAGTTAACCTTGCCGAAGCGCTCATTTGAAGGATGGTGGTCGATATTTATCAAAGGAATTTCGTAAAAAATGTCTGCCGGTTGAGCTAGCTTATCCAAACGTTCTAAATTCGGCGTATCGAGAGAAATAATCAAATCATATTCCGGACCCGCCTTTCGGAAACTAACATCAGAGCTTGTGAAACTGCCGGTTAACGGGGTAATAACAATCTCGACTGTTTTGTTTGATTCGTTCTTTTTGTAGCCCAATTTTTCAACTTCGTTAACCGAAGTATCTAATGCAATAATAAAATCCTTGGAATAATTAATGCTGGACGCCAGTTGATCTATTTGGGGTAAGAAATTAAAAACTCGACTGGGTTCATCCGGTATGGCCGCAGCAACTTTTTTACCTAATTTTTCGAGAACCAGCTTCAAAGCCAGCATACTCCCCAAGGAGTCACCGTCGGGATTTTTATGCGAAACGATCAAGACGTCATGCGCTTGCCTGATCAATTCCATTGTTTGTTGTTTGGGTGTAACGTCGTTCATATACATAGCTTTTGTGATAATCCAAAGTAGCAGAAAACCTCGAGTATTGTCAAGCCGGCGAGTTTATGATAAAAATAAGCATAGAAAATTTTAAATTTAGGAGAATTAATGCCAATTACAAAGTCTGCCGCTAAAGCTTTAAAACAATCAGAGGTCAAGAGAAAACGCAATTTAGCGAAAAAAAGAGCTTTACATTATGCTTTGAAGAATGCCGATAAGGTTGAAGATTTACCAAAAACTCAAAGCTTAATTGATAAGATCGCCAAAACCGGTTACATTCACAAAAATAAAGCTAACCGCCTTAAATCAAGGTTAGCTAAAAAAATCTCTACCGACAAAACTCCAGCCGCCGCGCCGGTCAAAAAGGCAAAAAGTACTCGCACCACAAAAGCCAAAGCTAAGAAAAAATAAGGTTTAGCTTTCGCGTTTCCAAAGTTTTCATTATAATAATCTTATGAGCAAAGAGGGGTTGATCTATTGGATTAATGTTGCATACGAATTGGGTAAATGGGCCTTTGGAATTTTGCTTGTTGGAACCCTTATTCATTATTTCGTTGCCACGGTTTTTGTTATTTCCGGACCTTCGATGGAAACTTCTTTTCACAGCGGACAGATTGTGGTGGTCAGCCGTATTGGTCTTTTTACCGATAAATACAGCCGCGGCGACGCAATGGTTATTAAATTCCCCGGTGATCCAGAAAAGAAAAAATATATTAAAAGATTGATTGGTTTGCCGGGTGAAAAACTGGAAATAAAAAGCAATAAGGTTTATATCAATGATCAAGAACTGGCCGAAACTTACATTAAATTTGTCGGCGAAGAATTTCTTCCTCCTTACGAATACGAAGAGCCAGAATGGAACACCGAGGCGGAGCAATTGCATAAAAAAGGACTGGCGCTCATCAAGCCAGATATGGTTAACAAACTCGGTAGCGACAGCTACTTTTTAATGGGCGATAATCGAGAAAACTCCAACGATTCGCGTAAATGGTATGCCGCTGCTAAGTCGGATATGATTGGACCTGTCCGCTTCATTCTTTGGCCGCTTAAAGACTGGGGACCGGTCGTAAACCCCTACTACGAAATTTCTGCCAAATAGATCTAGCGAAAAACTACCAAATGCCAAAGGCCACCGTTGGCATCAATAAGGTGGTTGATACCGGCTTCTTTGAGCTTAGAATTCAAGATCGTCCCCCAATGATCGGGACTATTTTTATACTCTCTCATGCTGTATTCCGGAGTCTGATTAGCCGGCCGGCCGGGCAAGCCGCTTCTGATTTCGGCGTGGGCACCAACTTCGTTTGCGTGCTCCTGGAAATATTCGTGAGCAGTCCTATCAGTTTCGTGAGAACCGGCGGCAACATGAGCATTGCTCTTGGCGGCAAAATTATCAAGATCAGTTGCTCTTTTCAAAAGAGCCAGTCCGTTTTCTTGTCTAATTTTATTAAGTTCGGCAAAGGCACGATCTTCCCATGTTCCGGCCGCTGTTTGGTTATTGGCGCTATTAGTAACGTCTGCTTGACTAATCTGAACCGCCGCCACCGCCGAGGTAGTTGAAGAAGCTGTGGTACTTGTTTGGCACGGTCCCAAGGAAATCAACCGATTGCTATCGGCCATTTTATAGGCCTCGGCGGCGGTTTTTTCTTGCGGATAATTGAAAGTTTTTTTCTCTTGGTAATCTTTTTCGCGATCCTTAGAATGAACACAAACCTGATAATCCTCGTCTAATTTGCTGGGGGTGGATTTAAAATTAACCGCAATCGCAATGCTTTCGCACGCATTTTGCGGGCCGGCCATTTTTTCAATTTTCAAGGCCTTGCCGCCC
>CAZOJE010000011.1:0-34091 GCA_964580065.1 uncultured Candidatus Saccharibacteria bacterium | reverse complement strand
AACCGGCCCGAAGACCTTGGCAAAGTCCAACTTACCTTGGATCGGATTGGACGGGTAGGAAGAAGTAAATTTTAGTTATATAATAATAAATATGAAATCAGCAATTTTGTTTGGTGGGGCAGGCGGAATTGGTTCGCGCATTGCCAAGGATTTAAAAAAAGAGGGTTTTGGCGTAATTATCGCTGATGTAAGTGAACCCAAGAAGGGGACGGGCGATTTTTTTGTTAGTTGCGACGCGGCGAGTGAGGCCGATGTCAAAAGAGTTGTTCTTTTTGCTCAAGATAAATTCAGCTCAATCGATTTAGTCATTAATTGTCAGGGGCAGTATTTGATTGAGGTTTTGGAAAATACTGAAGTATATAATTTTCAAAAACTACTAGATATCAATTTAAAAAGTGTCTTTGTTGTGTGCAAAGTTGTTGTCCCAATTATGAAGTGGCAAAAGCGTGGCTATATTATTTCGATTGCCTCTATGGCGGGATTGCGTGGCAAAAAAGGACAAACGGCTTATTGCGCCAGTAAATTCGGCTTGGTTGGTTTAACCGAAGCCCTTTTTGAGGAGCTTAAAGGTACAAACGTTCGAATTAGCGCCGTTTGTCCTTCGTCGGTGGATACCTCCATGCTGAACCGACAAGTGAATTTGACTAACGACGAGCTTGAGCAGATTCTGAAGCCAGAAGACATTTCTGACGTAGTGCTTTATCTAATTAAGTCCAATCCTAGAGTAAGACAAAAAATCGTTCCTATCGAAATGGAATACGATATCGACAAACTGGGAAAGAAACGTACGATCTAAATTGTTAAATTAACAGTTATTTTATGAAGAGTCTTGACAAAATGTAAAGAGTACTTTACAATTTAAGCATGGCAAATCTAGCTGTCTATCTCAAAAAATTTCGCGAAAAGGGAAATCTGACTCAAGGCGAGCTAGCCGAAAGAATTGGCGTTTCCAGGCAATCGGTTATTGCTTTGGAGTTGGGCAAATGTATTCCGTCAGTAGCGCTGGCAATTAAAATCAGCCAGTTTTTTGGCACACCAGTAGAATTTATCTTCAGCCCTGTCGAAGAAGGAGATTCTGGAATTAGCCAGTTTTTTGCCAAAATTGAAAATAAATTGCAAGAAAATAATAAAAGAGGAGGTTATATGGCTAGAGATTTAATGCCCTGGTCTCCTTGGAAAGATATGATGTCTTTGCGGGAAGCCATGGATAAGTTTTTTGAGGAGCCCGGTGTTCCGGCTCAAAAAGGTGAAGGATTTTTCTATCCGTCAGTAGGAATTCGAGAAACCGATAAGGAGCTCATTGTAGAAGTCGATCTTCCGGGTGTTAAGGAAGACGAAGTTTCTATCGAAGTTGAGGACAACAAGCTCATTATCAAGGGCGAACGTAAGCACACCAATGAGGTAAAAAGAGAAAACTATTATCACCTCGAAAGTTCCTACGGTTCTTTTTCGAGGGTGATTGGTTTGCCCAACTATCTTCAAGACGAAAAAGCGGATGCCGATATGAAAAACGGTATTTTAACAATTACGATACCGAAGAAAGAGCAGAAAAAATCGAAAAAGATCCAAATCAAAGCCAAGATACAACCGAGCTCGAAAGAAACAAAGAAATAAACAAATGGCCCCTTAGGGGGCCATTTGTTTTAGGCACTTACTTCAACGCCCCAAAGGCATTTAAATTTTTGCCTTTGTTTGAGGACAATTAAACCAAGTTCGGGAATATTTAAGCTATAGCCGCAACAGGTTTGCGGTTCGATGGCAAGCGCACGGCGGAAATGTTTTTTGCCGATAGTATCAGCCGAATAAATTTGCAAGTAAGGCATATTTTCGTCTTGATAAATAGTGATTCTTCTTCCGTCTTGTCGGGTGAGAACGGTTTGCGCTTTCCGGTCAGAATATTCAAGATCATAAAAGCAATTATCGATTTCGCTTTGGTTAATTTTTTTATTTTGAGAAAAATCGAGATGACTTTTTTCAATTTCGATGAATTTACCGGTTGGTTTCAGATTGTTATCAAATTCAATCATTTTTTTGGCTGGAATTTGTAGTTTAAGCTCATCAATTGATTTGGTATTTAAATAAAAATAAGGATGAAAACCCAAACCAAAAGGCAAATCGTCTTTGCCAATATTTTCCACTTTGCTCTGGCATGAGAAACCGTTATGGTCCAAACTGTATCGAATATTCAATTTTGCCTCAAAAGGATACCCCAAAGGAGCAAATTTTTCTTTTTTAAAAATATATTCCAGCTCAACTTGAGCAGGGCCAGCTGATACAACGGCGAATGTTTGATCTTTGGCAAAACCATGCAAGGCATTGCCGGCGTTTTCAGAAACCCCCTCAAGATGATATTTTTTGCCTTTAAAAACATATTGTTTGTTTTCGACACGGCCTGGCCAAGGAAAGAGAACGTCGCCCATGCCACCATTTTTTTCTGCCTCGTTAGCGTAGCCATAAATAAAGTCTTCCTTTGTTGCCGTGTCATAAAAACGCATAATAGCCGCCCCATGCGGGTCAATTTCTAGGGTATAGCGGCTATTTCTAAGGATTATTTTTGAGGTCATTTTATTTATGAATATAAACTATTGTGCCGATTTCGGTCCAGTTATAAACTGTTTCAGCCGAACCACGGCCTAAACGAACACAACCGTGCGATACGGGCGTACCAAGGTGCGATTCTCCTTCCTTGGCACCATTGGGCCACTCGGGAAGCTCGTGAATACCGTATTGTGAACCGATGAAAGACATCCAATAAGGCATGTAGAGCTTGTATGTACTTGAGTAAGCTCTAGGGTTCTTGTCGTTAATCGAAAACTCGCCTTGAGGAGTCGGCATAGACCATTTACCAGTTGAAACTTTGTATTGCCCGACCAAATTTGTGCCCTCAAAAGTGTACAGCATTTGATCTGTCAGGTTGACCTCAATATATTTACCGGGATATTTTCCCGGGGTAAAATCAGGATTGGCTTTTTCTTCAGTAATTTCCGAAACAGTAGTTTCTATTTTAGCTTCGGTATTCCCTTCGGCAACAGCTGTTTTAATGTTATTCCGAGTTTTTTCAAGATCAATTTTAACTCCCTCGCGCCCCTCACTAATGACTGAACCATCATAATTTGAAATAACACGGCTCTTACCTTTAACATTTATTTTTCCTGCTAAGGTATCGTTGACGTAGCTATCAATTTGGCCGTCGGAAAAAACTAGCTTTTGCTCTAAAATAATTCTTTCGTAATCCAGCCAACCCAAAAGGTCATTTTTTGTCGGATAAACTGTTTTTTGATCGGAATTAAGTTTAAATCCTTCATTAACAAAATCACTGACAATACCCTGATATCTTTCTAGTTCACTTTTAGTAACATCACATTTGATTTCTTTTGTTGCTGAAAATATCTTAGGATACGATCGTTTAACAAGTGTAGCAATAATATCTCGAGCTAGCTTATCGATGTTTATTTCGCTGCCAACTTGTTCATCGTTAATTTTTATTTGATTGTTTTCGGCCGTAAAAGATGCGTTAACCGGATCTTTCTTCTTATCTTTAAATATTTCGCTTAAACTTGTTGACGAAACAGACACCCACGCCAGCCGTGGGGTAATGTTTGCATTTTTTATGATTGAATCTTTGAGATATTTCGGAGTGGGGAGAATACTATTATATTTGCCGAAAGAGAGGATTTCTTGTTTTATTGCATTGGTATTGACTGTTGCGCCTAATTCACGATAAGTCTTGGCAATTTTTTCCTGATCTGAAATCTGGATAATAATTTTTCTATCCAGCATTTCTTCTTTTAGCGCCTGAACAAAGCTTTCGATTTCGGCTGGCGTCTTATTTCCGACGTTTTTTCCATATAAGCTTAGACGCGGTAGCGATCTATTATGGGAAACATAAGCTAATGCTCCATAACAAATAAGCAGAAGCAGGAATAAAACCAAAAACACAAAAAACAAAACCTTACCTAATTTGGTACTTTTTTTCTTCATAGTCTAATAATATTTTAGTCTAGGTTAATATTGAAAATCAAGAGACTTCAAGATATATTTGTTTTAGTTAGTTATTTTTACCAGTAAAGAATCAGATTGAAGAAAAAAAAATTCAAAACGGCCTGTAGCTCAGTGGTAGAGCGGCACTCTTATAAGGTGTTGGTCGCAGGTTCGAATCCTGCCAGGCCGACCAAAAAGCGCGAAAGCGCTATTTTTAGTACTTTCACGATCGTCTATTGACAAGTTATATATATAATGTTATATTAGATATGTAAGTTTTCGATCGTGAGGGGAGATATGAAAAACAAAAAGATTCTATATATTAGCGCCACAGTCATTGTTCTAGCCGCAACTTTATTAGTTTCGATTAGGTATTACGATTCTTATAACGCTTCAAAAGCATCGGCCTCGTCCCTGTCTGCCAACCAGCAAAATTCGCTTGATTTAATTAATCATTATAGAAAGTCAAAAGGTTTGAAAGAACTGGTTTGGAATGATCAGTTAGCTCAAGCTGCGGCTCTAAAGATAGAGGACGAACAAGTTTATAATTATTTTGATCATGTTTCTCCTGAAGGCAAGAAAGCTTGGGATTTCATTAGCCAAAGCGGTTATGAATACAGGTTCGCTGGAGAAAATTTAGCTATTGATTTTTCGGACCTCAATGATGCTTTTGATGCTTGGACTAAAAGCCCAACTCATTTGGAAAATATTATTAGTGATAAATATGACGATTTTGGTTTTGCCAGCCGAGAAGCTTTAATTGATGGTAAGAAAACCGTGTTAATGGTTCAAATGTTTGGTAGCGAATTGTCAATTTACGACCGTATATTATATAAATAAGGAGGGAATATGACGGCGTACGACAAAATTATTGCTAAAATCGGGCGATCAAGGTCGCCCGATTTTAAGTCTTGACAAGAAGAAAAATCTTGCTAGATTAACTTTAAACAGTAAACAGCTATGGCATCAGCTATGGCCTCGCGAAAGCGGGGCTTTTTATTTAAAAATCAAATCAGGAGGATTGTGAAACTAAAAAAAATTATTACCACCCTTGTAGCTTCCAGCATTATATTTTGTTCTTTGGGATTGAATGTCAGTAAGGCACTGGCTTCTAACGAAACCACAACAACTGCAATTACCTTTAATGCGACGGGGGGAAAGGCGGTTAAAAACTTCGTCAATCTTTCTAATACTGGATACAGCGTCTCGGTTGATCTTACAAATAAATCCTTTGTTAAAGCAACGCTAAAAATTAATCAGTTATCGGTTATAGAAGAATCAACAACCGGAATTTTTGCTTACTCGGCAGACGAAATAGGCAATAGCGAAATTCAAAAAATATTTTCTCAAGGGAAAAACGAGATTTCGCTAACGCTTTGCGATGCTTATAATGTTTGCACGCAATCAGATTATTTAGAAATAACGGCAGATTATCATGCACCCGATGTTAATTTTGCCTTTAATGTTCCCTCTGGTAAAACAATCTTGGGTCTTGGCGATAAAGTAGAGTTTAATCTTGAGGCCAATGAAACGCTGGCCCAGATTAATGCTTCATATAACGGTACACCTTTGAGCTTTTTGCCTTGCGGCGGATATAAATATACGACCGAATACGTTGTTAAAGACGGGGATCCAAACCAACTATTGACTTTGCAATTTGACGGCTGGAAGGTATTAGACGAAGCGGGAAATATTATTTCTGTCAGCTCTCTTGGAGCGATTAATTTTACTATTGATGCGAGTTTGCCAACGGTTAAAATAATTTCACCGCTCGATAAGTCAATCTATAATACAAGAGAAATTGAATTTAATTATTTAGCTGATGAAGCCGTTGCTCTCAAGAGCGTTGCCTTAAATGGCCAACCGGTTAAAATCGTTCGCGGCGATTTCCTAAATATTACTTCGGACGGCGATCAACAGTTGACGGCAGAATTTGAAGATTCGGCTGGCAATGCGGTAACTGTTATATCGAATTTTAAGACTGATGTCACCGCGCCTTTCATATCCTTCAGCACTATTGACGGAAAACAGATTAGCTTAGGTGAAGATTTAACTATAACTGGGACAACAGAACCAATGGCAAGGGTTACGCTTGAAGTTGGCCAGATATCGTATGCGACTTGGGCCGATTCAGCAGGAAGCTGGACAATTAAATTGGACAGTGACGACCTTGGTGTAGGCCAATACTCTTTGACTGCCGTGATAATTGACGAGGCCGGTAATAAAAGCACCGAAAATATTGGCACGATTACGATTGTAGCACAAGAGAATGCTGCAAAAGAGGATTCGACAGTTAAAGTAGCTCTTGCCAGTAGCCAGAATGTATCTTCTGATACTCGGCCGGCCGTCTTCAGTTCAAGTAAAAACGAATATGCTCCAGTGCAGAAAAATGAGGAAGAGATCGCCAAAACGGGGCTTGTTTCTTCCGACCAAGATGAAAGACAAAAGAATTTTAACTGGAGTGTCTTGCTGATTGTATTAGCTTTGTTAGTTTTATTTAGCGCTGTTATTGCGGCAGGATACTATGGCTACGAATGGGTCCTTTTGACCAATGTCTCCGCCAGAAGCAAGAGTAACATCAAGAGGATTGTTGAAAAAAAAGAGCCGATAAGTCCTGAAATCCCAAAGGAGAAAATCGAGAGTAAAAAATCGCCAGACGACTCTGATGCAAAACCGCCCACTGTAAAAACGCGGTGGTGATTGAATCGATCAACTGCGCTATAATAGCGCTATGCAGGCGACAGACGAAAGGAGCGATAATCTTAAGAAAAAGTTTATAAATATTTTTATAGTTCTTTTTGCTGGCTATGTGATTTTTTTATTATATCAATCTGTTTACTACAATTACGAGCTGAATAAAAAAGTGGATAGACTTAATAGGGAAATTAATAAGTTAGAATACGAAAAATCTGGTTTAGAAGCATTGATAAGCTATTACAAAACAGGCACTTTTCAAGAGCTAGAGGCCAGAAGAAAATTAGGTATGAGATTTCCGGGCGAAAAAGTGGTGACAGTAGAAGTGCTAAAAGACGCAGAATCAACTGATCGATCGCAAAATAACATCTCAACTCGAGAAAAAGACATTTCTAGTAATCCTAAAAAATGGGTTCAATTTTTCTTGGGTAATGTAAAAAGAGTTGATACTTGACAGCGGTTTGTTTGATGATACGATCGTTTTACAAGATAAGTTAAGCTAAATTTTCTTTGGGGGAAGAAATGTGCAAAACGCCACATCACAATGCGGGTAATGCAATGGACGGTGGCTTTTTTTTGTTGAAAAAAGTGGTGGTCGACACTTTTAAAGTTGTTAGATAAAGCTGGAGGACGTTATGCTAAAAATAATTAAAAGCTTGTTGACAATTGTCGCTGTAGCAGCCGTTGCTACAAGCGCGACCGGTGCTTACTTTGCCTCATCCGATAGCGTCGATGGCAACAGTTTTTCGACCGGAACACTCCACGTTAAAATTAACGAAGGGGTGAATAAACCGATGGCGGCAGTTGGTATGAAACCAGGTGATACAATCACTGGCTGGTTTGATGCCTTCAACGATGGCTCGCTTGACGCTGAATATTACTTTTTCGCCAATAGCATTGTAGGCAATAATGCTATTAAAGATCAGTTAATGATTGAACTGCGCGATGGCGGCTATACCGGTGCAGGAGATGGTCCGATTATTTATTCGGGCAAACTGATTGATCTTGGCGGTTTTGATCACAAGATCAAGATAAGTAACTTCAATGTCCACGCCGGAAGTACACCTGGCGGCGACAACATCAGAGCTGGCTGGACGCAAAGAATCTATCAAAAAGTCTGGCTACCAATTGATGTGGGCAATGGAGCCATGAATAAGACAGTTCTTTGGAACGAGAATATCTACGCAACCCAAGACATTGACCCCGATCCTGGTACAGTCTAATTATCCGCTTGAGTCCCGACGAACCATCGTCGGGACAACTAGCCGATAATTAAATCCAATGCAAAAAACAAAAAAAATTTTCAAATTAGCGGCAATTTATATCGGAAACCTTATTTTATTTGTCTCGATCGCGGTTGGTTTAGCGGTAGGTTTTTCTTTGTTGCCGATCAAAAATAATTACAAAATTTATAATGTAATGTCTGGTTCGATGTCGCCAACGATTGAGACTGGTTCGGTTGTGGTGTCAAAACCACAAAGCAATTACGTTGTGGGCGATATCATAACTTTCAAAAGTTTTGTCTCAAACCAAGAAAAAACAACGACTCACCGCATTAAATCGATCGAAGAAATCGGAGAGGCAAAAATCTATACCACTACTGGTGATGCTAACAATATTGAAGATCCAGATAAAGTAACGCCCGAACTAATCATCGGCAAAGTGCGGCTAGTTGTGCCATATATGGGCTATGTCTTTGGCTATGTCAAAACGCCGATCGGTTTGATTTTCATCATCGTTATTCCGGCGACAATTATTATTTATGAAGAATTAAGAAAAATAAGACACGAAACAAAACAAATTATAAAAAGACGGAAAGAGAAAAAAACGGTGCAAAAGGCACAAGCTGAAGAAGGTGTCGAACAAAAACAATCAAGCAACCAAAATAATAAAAAAGGCGGCAAAAAATGAATAAATCCAAATTTCGATTATTGTTTTTGGCCTTAGCAACACTTTTCGTCGGGATATTTTCAACTGGTGCATATTTTTCTGCTGGTGCTGATTTAACGGGGCACAGCTTTACTTCGGGCGACTGGGCCTCGTCAACGGTTGGTATAGAGCCCACTGGTACGCCAGCGGCTGATCCGACAAGCACACCTAATTCTGCCACGGTTGTTCTGAACGAGTTTCTGGCAAATCCTTCTAGCGACGAATCAGCGCCAATGCCTCAAGGCGAGTGGATCGAACTTTATAACACAACTGATAGTCCCATTAATTTAAGCGGTTGGTACATTTATGACGCTGCTAACCACGCTCTACCGATTATTTCGGGCAATATTGCCGGCGGGTCAACGACGATTCTGGCCCATGGCTTTTTAGTGGTTTATCGCAACGGCTATTCTTTCTCTTTAAATCAGGGGACTGATACAGTTAAGCTCTATAATGGTTTGATCTCTTCCGGTACGCTAATTGACAGCTATTTATACACTGGAACGCCCACGGATAAGACATGGGCGAGAATGCCAGATGGAACAGGCGATTGGACTAACCATCATCAGCCATCGCCGGGGGAGGCCAATGTCTAATTTCAGCGTATTAAGTAAAGTCATTCTCGTCAGCTCTTTGGTCTTAGGCGCGATCGGTCTGATAACTTCGGCGAGAGCGTCGGCGGCGGTTAGCTCGGCTGGACCGCTTCAGCTATCTTATTCGTCAGATAAGATTTTCCTGGAAAACGGTGTAGCTCCGGGTAATATTGTCAATAAAGAATTAACCTTGACCAATTATGGCAAGATTCCGCACACATTTTCCCTTTCGACCAAAAATGTTACCGGTCCGTTAAAAGATGTTATTTATTTGTCGCCGATTGTCGACGGGAAAGAGGTTTGGAAAGAAAGTATTGATAATTTGGCAAAATTGCCAGACGGTTCCAAGAGAGTAATTGATTCGCTTGCTTCGAATGAAAGCATTGCTCTTACTTTGCGTGCCAATATGGCCGACTCGGCTGGCAATGAGTTTCAAAACCAAAATGTCACTTTCGATATAGTTTTTGGTCCAGAAGAACTAGAACCTGTGTTGACAGCAACGGCCACCGCTACGGTTTCAGCAGAAGCAACTGCTTCGACAACGGCTACTGGTTCAACGGCAAGCATTATTGCTCGAACTACTAGATCGTTGGCTCGAACCGCTTTGGCTATCGCTAGCGAAACAACGGCTGCGCCAAGCCCAACGCTGTCGGCCACTGTTACACCAAGCGGGGAAGTAAAAGGTGAGCAAACGGAAAATGGGAAGCAAATGAATCCGTGGTTACTTTTGATCGCTCCGGCCGCGGCGGCTCTGGCAATTCTCATACCGCTGTGGCATATGTCGATAGGGATTGGCTTTCCGCTGGTAGGCGCTGCCGCCGCGGCCTTGGCGGCCTATTATTTCCACGGCAATATGTCGAAGGAAATGTTTTGGACTATTTTTGCCGTTGAGACAGTTGCTCTCGTAGCCATTGATTATATTTGGTTTAAAAGAGTCTTGGCGGCGCGCGAAGCGCGCCGAAAGAACCGCAAGAAATAAGTCTCCGACGGATTGACCAAAAACGGTTAATCTGCTAGAGTTAGCTCATTAGCAAAGATTTACCGCAGGGTGGAGCAGCCTGGTAGCTCGCGAGGCTCATAACCTCGAGGTCGTGGGTTCAAATCCCACCCCTGCAACCAAATTTAGTATTGTCAAAAAAAGTAGCGATTGTTAACTTAAACACTGGTTCCCAGTGTTTTTGTGTTGCCAATCTTTACATTATAAGGGTAAAATAGTAAAATCAGTTAATAGATATTGTATGGTAGTGTAGCTCAGTTGGTTAGAGCGAGGGAATCATAACCCCTAGGTCGCAGGTTCGATCCCTGCCACTACCACCACAAATAATATTAATTATAGAAGGAAAAAATGAAACCCGAACACATCAAAGCATTATCAACCATCCTTGTAGTGATTTTATTGGCCGGCGCTCTTTATAATATTTTTGGCTCTAATCTTTTTACCCAACCACAGCAAGTAACTCTTTCGGATATATCCAAAGAAGTTAAAGCGGGAACGGTAGAAAAAATCAAAGTTGACGGTAGCGAAATCACAGCCGATCTCAAAGACGGTCGCAAAATTAAAACTTATAAAGAAGAAGGCGTGTCTTTAGTTGAATACGGAATTACGCCGGATAAAATAAATATTGATGTTTCAAATCCTGATGCGGGTGTTTTTTGGCCGACATTTTGGACGGTAATTTTGCCGTTTCTCTTACTGGGCGGTTTTATTTTCTTCATGATGAGACAAGCGCAAGGCGCCAACACAAAAGCGTTAAGCTTTGGTAAAAGTTCAGCTAAATTGGCTAATTTAAGAAACAAAATTAGTTTCGACGATGTTGCCGGTTTAAAGGAAGCTAAAGAGGAATTGGCCGAAGTAGTTGAGTTTTTACGTCATCCGGCTAAGTTCAAAGCGCTGGGAGCTGAAATTCCCAAAGGCGTTTTGCTGGTTGGGTCGCCGGGCGTGGGCAAAACTATGTTGGCCAAAGCAGTGGCGGGTGAAGCGGGCGTGCCTTTCTTTTCAATCTCGGCCAGCGAATTTGTCGAAATGTTTGTTGGTGTAGGCGCTTCGAGGGTGAGGGATCTTTTCACTAAAGCCAAAAGAAATGCCCCTTGCGTTATCTTTATTGACGAGCTTGACGCAATCGGCCGTCAGCGTGGTGCTGGCTTGGGCGGTAGTCACGACGAACGCGAACAAACATTGAATCAAATTTTGGTTGAGATGGACGGATTTGATACTGATACGAGAGTCATTGTCTTAGCGGCTACCAACCGCCCTGACGTGCTGGATCCAGCTCTTTTGCGCCCCGGACGTTTTGATCGCCGTGTTGTTTTGAGCTTGCCGGACAAAAGTGAGCGAGAAGCAATTTTGAAGATTCACGCTCGTAATAAGCCAGTTGAAAAATCAATTGATCTGGGGCGAATAGCGGCCAACACGGCTGGAATGAGCGGAGCTGATTTGCGCAACGTTATGAATGAAGCGGCTATTTTGGCGGCTAGAGAAAATCAGAAAACCATCAGCGAATCGGACGTTTTGCGAGCGGTAGAAAAAGTTACCCTCGGGCCAGAGCGAAAGACGCGAGTAATGAGCGATAAAGAAAGAGAAAGCACTGCTTTTCATGAAGCTGGTCATACCATTGTTAACAAGCTGTTGAAGCCGGCAGAAACGGTTCATAAGGTGTCGATTATTTCTCGCGGAATGGCGCTTGGCTACACTTGGAGTGCTCCGACAGAAGATAGATATATGAGGTCAAAGGAAGAATTTGCTTCAGATATTTCTGTGTTGCTAGCGGGACGCGTTGCTGAAAAAATAGTCTTTAACCAATATACGACGGGTGCGGCTAATGATCTGGAACGTGCAACTAAAATTGCCCGTGATATGGTTCAAATTTACGGCATGAGCGATGTGATTGGACCGGTGGTGGTGGGCCAAAATGACGAAATGGTTTTCTTGGGCCGCGAATTAGGTGAACACAAAAATTACTCTGATAAATTAGCGGCACAAATAGACAGTGAGGTTGAAAAAATTATTGCTGAAAGTGAAAAGAAAACCGCTGACATCTTAACTAAAAATAAAGGGAAACTAGAAAAGCTAGCTAAGACTTTGCTCGAAAAAGAAACTATCGAACGCGAAGAACTCGAAAAAGTAATGGCCTAAAAATCTCGAATTCTTGTTAAGAGAGTGAAAAATGTCTCAAGCAGGGGATGTAGGTTCAAGATCGGACGCTTTACCCTGATTATTGAAAATATTTTTAAACAATTTACTTGCATCTTCTATCCCATATCTGTCTTCGTAAACCGGCGCGACCTCTCTATAGAAAGGTGTGAAGTGTCCTAAGAAAGAAGAATTAAATGGTTTGTATGGGGATCCTAAAAGAATTGACGTTCCGGTATCAACCGTAATCGTTGCCGCCTTCCCATCGCTAGAAGCATTAACTGATGGTTTTAACTCGCCTAAATTTTCGGCAAGAAAAATGTTTCTGAATGTGAATCTCGCCCCTCCTGTATTAGAGGCGTAAAAGTATAAAACGTACGAATCCCTTTGCTCTATGAGCTTGATGGCGGCGCTTTTGTCTAACGACATAACAATATTGAAATAAGAAGGGTCGGATGCCCTATAAGAAGGTGACTTTTTGCTTACCATACTACTACCCTTGTTTTCGAGAGGAAAACTTCCGTTTTTAGAGTACCCGGCAGATAAGTAGGTCGGGTTTTCGATAAATTGAAATTTTTGACTGAAAACAGCGTGCCCTGTTATATTGAGCGTAACTGTTGAGGCCGCTTTAATTTTTTCAACGGCTGCTTTATAACCCGTAGCTGCTGTTTTTGGCGAAGAGCTATTCGCCGGTTTTGACGCATTACTATTTTTTTGCCCGTTTGTGGTGCTCCCCTTAGAACCTGTTCCACCGGAGGCGCTGCCGCCTTCGCCAAGATAATTGTCGTCTCCGGTTGAAGCGGCATAAATACCAGCGGGCATTGCTGAAGCATTCGCATCGGCGGAAGAGGTAACCTCATTAGTCGAGTTTCTTTCTAAAATCTTAACATCGCCGATAGTTGTGCCGGCGGCGGCATAATCGACGCTATTTGGTCCTTCGCAATAAGATTTGAGGGAGTCGGTGTTGATGATGTAAGAAATTTTGTTTGCTTTGCCGGAGTTAAAAAGTTCTAAAATCTCGCTCGTGTTTTTGACTAAAATTGTCATATCTTGACCGTCAACTTTAATTGTTCGTTCGGTCAAGAGCTGTTTAATTTTGGCTTTGTTACTAGCCGATTGATAGTCGTTTGTCTCGAATCCTTCAACGCAAACGTGAGAACAGCGCCAGGAGATTTGGTTCATTTTTGCTAACCATGTTTCATTGACGCCCTTACCAGCGTCGGCTTGAATTGATTTGAGAGTATCTTCACCGGGATAGTTATTAATTGCTACGAGAGCGCCCTTCACACATTGTTCCTTAACGCTGTCACCCTCCTCTTTGTTGTCGGAGGTATAATATTTATTTGCACTTGTGTCAGCCACTTGGGCCGAAATGGGACTAAAGTAGGATTTAATAGAAAAACCAACTGCAATCGAAAAAAGAACAGCCATTGAAACAGCCCCGATCCAGCTAGCTACGCCAACTATCTTGGGTGGGTGAATGCCCTGATTCATTTCTCTCCTTTTTTATATGTATTTTAATTCTAGGGGATATTTTTTTGTCTGTAAAGGTTGATTTAATAAAGCAGGGGATTTGTGGTAGTCTGTCCAATATGGAAATATTTAAAGGGCTGAATGCAAAACAGAAAGAGGCGGTTGAGGCAATAGAAGGACCGGTGCTTATTTTGGCTGGCGCTGGTAGCGGCAAAACCAAAGCTTTAACGCACCGGCTGGCTCATCTTATTTTTGATAAACATATTTTAGGCGAAAATATTTTGGCGGTTACTTTTACTAATAAAGCGGCGGGGGAGATGGCCAAAAGGATTGCCTTGCTTTTAAATGTTGCCGACGCTCGATTGCCTTGGCTGGGGACTTTTCACAGTATTTGCGTTAAAATATTGCGCCGAGAAATTCATCTTCTCGGTTTTGCCAATGATTTTACAATTTTTGACGCTGATGACAGTTTGCGGGCGATTAAAAATTGCTTGAAACAGATGAATTTAGACGACAAAAAATTTAATCCTAAAGCTATTCAATATTTCATTTGCGGCGCTAAAAATGAGCTTTTAGACGCCTCGTCTTACAAGCAATTTGCCGCCGATTTTTTTCAGGAAACAGTGGCAAAAGTTTATGAAAAATACGAAAAGCTTCTTAAATCTTCTGACGCGCTCGATTTTGATGATCTCATCGGCAAAACAGTGGAGCTTTTTGAGAAAAATCCGTCAATTTTGGAAAAATATCAAAACAAATTTAAATATATTTTGGTTGATGAATATCAGGACACGAACCACGCGCAATATATTTTTTTAAAACTTCTTGCCAGCAAAAACCGCAATATCTTTGCCATAGGGGACGATTGGCAATCAATTTACTCTTTTAGAGGGGCGAAATTTCAAAATATTCTTGATTTTAAAAAAGACTATCCCGACGCTAAAGTTATTTATTTAGAAGAAAATTATCGTTCCTTGTCGCCAATATTAGCATCAGCGCAGGCGGTGATAGAACATAACGAACTTCGCTCGAAAAAAGAAATTTTTTCTTCGCGAGGAGCGGGGGCGCCGGTAATGGTGATAGAGGCATCCGATAAAATTGGGGAAATTAATTTTATTTTAGACGAAATTGAAAGTCTGGCGGCAGGGGAGTCAAGGGGATTAAACAATTTTGTTATTCTGTATCGCATCAACTCGCAATCGCGCCTTTTTGAGGAAGCTCTTCTTAAGAGGGGTCTTCCCTATCGAATCATCGGGGGAGTCCGGTTTTACGATCGCAAAGAAATTAAGGACATCGTTGCTTATTTACGTCTTTCGGCCAATCCCCAAGACGTCATTTCCCTTTCCAGAATTGTTAATTTCCCTCCGCGCGGTATCGGCGAAAAAACGCTCGAGAAAATTTTAATTGATCCGGAAAAGGTGCGCCAAGAAAATCAAAAGTTTGCGAGATTTTGCGACTTCATGGATCGGTTGAGAGCGCTACCACCCGACACTTCCCTGCCCGATTTGATCGATCAAGTGGCTATCAGATCGGGGTATCGCGACTATCTATCTGACGGTTCGATCGAATCTCAAACGCGACTGGAAAATATTGAGGAGCTGAAATTGGCGGCGGCGGAATACGCCAATCTTGGTGATTTTTTGGAAGCGGTTAGCTTGGTCTCGGATATCGACAAGTATAACCGCGACGAAAACGCCCTTACTTTGATGACTGTTCATTCGGCCAAGGGTTTGGAATTTCCCGTTGTTTTTATTAGCGGTTTAGAAGAAGGAGTTTTCCCCCACTCCCGAAGTCTCGACAGCCAAATGGACCTTGAAGAAGAACGACGCTTGTTGTATGTTGGAATGACAAGGGCCATGGATCGACTGTATCTGACATATGCAAAAACAAAAATCACTTACGGACGAATTGAGCTATGCATTCCCTCGCGTTTTCTGGGCGAATTACCTTCCGGCGAGGTTGAAGTATTAGAAGTATGATGAAGCAAAAGCATTTTAGCTTTTTATTTATTGCGCTCGTGGTCGTTGTGTTTTCTTTGACTTTTTTTTCTCGTTCAGAAGCAAATGACTCCCCTCTTGATCAGGCGGAAATCGTCAAAAATGCCTTACAAAGAGCTAATTTTTCTTCTGACGACCTTGTGAGTGAGCCGGAGGTAAAATATTTAATTTTTGCTGATCAATCAACAATCATCAGTCCCCTCGCCCGCGATGTCAAAGCAATTGATTTTTTTCCTCTTGATGGGACGGTGGGGAAAATTCAAGTGATATTTAAAGCGCCTGCTTACACTGTGACTGACGGCAAAAAAACATATAAATTGACTAGTTTTAAAAATAGTGTTGGCGGAATTTTAGCCGAAAACGGTATTGAACTGGCTAATGAGGATATAGTTGATCCGCCTGTTGACAGTCAGCCGGTTAAAGACCAAATCAAAATTACAAGAGTGAGCGTGAGTGAATTAGAGAAGTTTGAAACGATTCCTTTTTCTTCCAAAGAGATTAAGGATAACACCTTAGAAAAAGGCATAACCAAAGTTGAATCGGCCGGAAAAGACGGCAAGAAGAAAATGGTTTACCAAATAAGGCGTGAAGACGGAGTGGAAGTTTCACGAATTTTGATTAAAACGGAAATTGTCGATCAGCCCGTCAATAAGGTAACGCGAATTGGAACAAAGGTAGTTGTGCTAAGCTCTATTTCCGGTAAAAGTTTTATGGCGACAAATCATTTTACAGCCATGACTAGATACAAAAGAGGCACTAAAATCCGTGTGACTAATCGCGCCAACGGTAAGACTGTCGAGGGCGTTGTTAAAGACCATGGGCCGGAGGATTACACGGGTGGCATTATGGACTTGGACATTGATTTATATAAACAAATTGCGACAAGCAAGGACATGACACAAGGGTCAATGGACGTGCTGGTTGAGGAGTTGAAAAACTAAATGGAAAATTTTGACCCTACTAATATTCAAGATATCAAGCGATCTTTGGGAGAGGACTTGGCCAAAAAATCACTTGGTCAGCATTTCTTGACGAACGAATCGGTTGTCAAGAAAATGGTTGAATCAGCCGATCTCGAGCCGGCGGACACGGTTTTTGAGATCGGCCCGGGTTTGGGAATTTTAACTCGAGAAATTTTAAACTCACCAGCTAGGAGAATAATTGCCTGCGAACTAGACCAAAAGCTCGCAACCTTTTTACGCGAAAAAATTGATAGCAATCGGCTTAAGATTATTTCTCAAAATGCCCTTACCTTAATCCCGGCGCTTGTTGTCGAACCTCCCTTTAAGGTTATTTCTAATTTGCCTTATAACATTTCTTCGCCGGCGTTAATTTCGCTTTTAACTGTTTCGCCCGTTCTGCCTGATAAAATTGTGGTGATGATTCAACGTGAAGTGGCCGAGCGCCTTGTAGCGCCGGCGGGAGATTCTAATCGCGGTTTGCTGACAGTTTTGGTCGAACTATTGGGCCAAGCCAAAATCAGCCAAAAACTAACAAGGGGAATTTTTTATCCCCCGCCCAAAGTCGAATCGGCCGTTTTAGTAATCAGCGAAATTAAGCCGCTCAAATTGCCGGCCAAGTTTGCTCTTAAAATTCTCAAATTGTCTTTTTCTAGCAAGCGCAAAAAAATCAAAAATTCTCTTTTTTCCAGTTTAAAAATTCCAGTGAATCAAGCTTTGGAGATTGCTAAGGCGGCGGGTTTTGAACTTGATCAAAGGCCGGAAGATTTAAATCGGCAACAGTGGCTAGCTTTAATTGAGATCTTATTTAAACAAACCGCCAGCTAATTTGTAGAGCAACATTCCACTAATAATGCCGCTAAGGTCTTTGCTTGAAGTTGATCCAGCGATTGTCAGAGTGGCATTATCGCCGATATTCGTTCGCAAAAATAAATTGCTTCCGTAAGTTAAGTTCCAAGGGTAACTGTAATAATCGCTGTAACCGAGTTGGCATTCTGGTCGAGGAAAGAGACTTTCCATCAAAACGCAATTTGTGTACCAATCGCTATAGCTTGAAAAATTACCGTAGTTACCGTAGCGACCATTATTGTAGTTGCTGGTGTAACCGGTTCCGTTATAGGTGTTTAATCCCGATCTTAGCCAAGGGTTTAGTTGGGTGGCTTGTAGCCAGCTTGAAAGCTGGCCGTTACTGGAACATAAGTTAAGGGCGCTGCCGGGTTCAGCCCAAGTGCCGTCGGCTAGCTGCATCCAATAGCCATTTTCGTGTTTTTTGCAGGTGCCAACTTCGTAATTGGTTAAAGAAGTTTTTTGCCCCAAGTAAATAAAAGGATTGTTGGTTAAATTTGAGCTGGCTAAACCGGCTGAAGGCAATAAAATTATTCCGGCGCTAGCTAAAACAAGAACAAATTTTTTTATTTTCATAAATCAATACTAGCATATTTATCATCTTATTTACATAAGAATTTTGCGGCTTCCTTTTGGGCTTGATCTAAATTATCAACCCAAATAATTTCGGGAAAACGTTTAAACCAGGTTATTTGTCGGCGGGCAAAGGCGTGAATTTTGTATTTAAGTTCTTGGGCCATTTGTTTGAATTCTTTTGACTGAAAAGCTCTATCTGGTTTGTGGTTTGATTCCAATTCACTAGGGTTTTCAAGCAAAAAATTACTGATTATTCTATATTCTAGCCCTAATCTATTAAGCCATTTTGGGTCAACGCCTGACTGCAATAGCTCACTCACCTCCTCCAACATTCCTTCTTTAGAAAATCTTTCGTCAACTCGCCGGTCAATTTTTTGATAAAGTTTTTCTCTGGGCAAGCAAATAGCTAACTGCAAAAAATCATAAGCAGGGGGGCTTTTGCTGATTTCAATCCCCTCTTGGGCTCTTTCGATCGCTCTAATCAGCCGAATGGGATTTTTTTGATCAATTTTTTCGTAAATTTTCGGTGCCATTTTTTTTAAAATTTCTCGCAAATTATAAACCCCCATATTTTCGAGCTCGGTTCGAGAATATTTTTTTCCCTTAATTTTTTTGGCGGTAGTTTGTTTAAAACCTTCAACGAGAGCTTGGATATAAAGACCGGTGCCGCCGGTAATAATTGGCGTCTTTCCCCTGCTTAAAATGTCTAAAATTGCTTTTTGAGCTAACGGTAGCCAATTAAAAACGCTAAAAGATTCTTCTGGCTCGCAAATGTCGATCAAATGATGAGTGACTTTGCCATACTCTTTTATATCCTTACCCGTTCCGATATCAAGACGACGATAAACTTGGCGGGAATCGGCGGAAATTATTTCTCCGTTAAATTCTTTTGCCAGCTCAACGGCCATAGTAGTTTTTCCTGAAGCGGTTGGGCCGCAAACAACGATTATTTTTCTCTTCATAAAGATATTTTTTACCATATTTGCCGAATAAACTCAATCTTTTTGTCTTTATCGGCTGGTCATTGTTTAAAAAATGATTTTTTTGTTATCATAATGTAAACAGTATTTAAATCATCATTTTTTGCTGGATATATAAGATACGGCAATCATAAGTTTTTAAATTTCTAGGAGGGGAATTGGGCGAGACTAATTCTGATGCTTCAAAAACAAGCTCTTTAAAAGATGATCTTGGCCATCATGAAACCATAATCAAAGCCGAAGGGTTGCAGAAAACTTTTAAGATTGGCCAAAACGAAATAGGCGCGCTCAATAATGTTGATCTTAAGGTAAACGCAACAGATTTCATTGTTATTTTTGGTCCTTCGGGTTGCGGCAAATCGACACTTCTAAATATAATTTCCGGTGTTGACTCGCCGACCAAGGGGGAAGTAGAAGTTCGGGGAACGAAAATTTTTTCGCTTGACGATGATGAACGCGGCGCGTTTCGGGCTAGGAAAATGGGCATTGTTCATCAGATGCCTTTCTGGATCAAGTCGCTTAATGTAATTGAAAATATTGCCTTACCGATTATTATTCAAGGTGAGCCAGAAAAGAAAGCTAAGGCGCGAGCGGCCAATGTTATGGAAGAGCTGAAAATCACGTCTTTTGCCAAACAGATACCAACCCAGCTTTCTGGTGGCCAACAGCAAAAGGCCAGTTTGGCTAGAGCTTTGGTTACTAACCCATGGATTATTTTGGCTGATGAGCCGACAGGTAATTTGGACAGTTCATCGGCGGACGAAATGATGGGGCTGTTTGACAATTTAAACCGCTCTTATAAAAGAACGATTATGCTCGTCACCCATAATCAAGCTTACTGGGATATGGGAACTAGAAGAATTGAAATGCTGGACGGTAAAATTGTAAAAGAGGTTGGACATGGATAAAAAGTTTTTAGCCAAATTCGCTTTTAAAAATCTATATCTGCATAAATTAAGGTCACTTTTAACCCTATCGGGAATTATCATTGGTATGTCGGCGATTTTGTTTTTAGTTTCCTTCGGCTTTGGTTTGGAGGCGCTGGTGACTAGAGAAGTAACTGGAGGCGATGCTTTTAAACTTATTGACGTTGGCACCGGCAATTCTCAAGTTGTGAAACTCAATACTCAATCGGTAAACGGCCCCGGTGGCCTTTCCTCTGTTACTAATGTTAAAAAAGTTTATGTCACAATTAACGCTGGTGGTAAAGTTAAAAATGGCACTGGCTCAATGGATGTGGCTTTTTATGGTACCCAGCAGGAGTATATTAAGCTTTCCGGCACAAGAATTAAGTGGGGCACGACTTTTAGTCAGACGTCAGGAAGTCGAGAAATTGTAGCAAACACGGCCTTTTTAAAGTTTTTAGGGACGGATTCACCGCAAAAATACTTGGGCCAAGACGTTTCGATCGATATTATTATTCCTAAGGAGCTAACCGATGGTGTTCAGGAGAAAAAGGTTGCAGATCAAACTTTTAAAATAGTTGGCATTATCCAAGATAGCGCCAGCCCGGGAGTTTACGCTGATTATAGTTTTTTGGAAACAGCTGGCGCGGAAGTCTTTTCGCAAGCCAAAGTTGAATTAACGACAACCGATTCTGACAAGGTGCTTTCCAGTCGCAAACAAATCGAAAATATGGGCTTTAAAACACAATATGTGGGGGATACAGTTTCGCAAATTGAGCAAATCTTCGGAATTTTTAAGGTTATCTTGGGTAGTTTTGGCCTCATTGCTCTAATAGTGGCGGCGCTAGGCATGTTTAATACCCTGACCATTTCTCTTTTAGAAAGAATTAAAGAAATTGCCCTTATGAAAATACTAGGTATGCGCAAAAGGGATATCCGAGGGGTTTTCCTTTTCGAGGCCGTTATAATGGGAACGTTTGGCGGAATAGTCGGTATTTTGATCGGGGTGATTTTAAGTAATATTGCCAACAGCATTTTGAATTTCTTTGCCCAAAGATCGGGTGGAGATATGGTTAATGTTTTTAGCTATCCGGTTTGGTTTGTTGTCGGCATGTTCGTTTTTTCTTTCTTAATTGGACTTATAACTGGTATTTATCCGGCGTATCGAGCGACAAGAGTTAATGCTTTGGACGTGCTTAGATATGAGTAATGGAAAAACTTTCCGTTATTAAATCAATTACCTCAATCGGCTTGCGGCCGATTCTTATAGACGTAGAAGTGAATGTAGGTGCCGGCATTCCTTCTCTTACAATTGTCGGATTGCCGGACAAGGCGGTTGAGGAAGCCAAGGAGAGGGTGCGATTGGCGTTAAGAAACTCTGGATTTGATTTTCCACCCAAAAAAATCGTGGTGAATTTGGCGCCGGCTGATGTTAAAAAAGAAGGCCCCTCCTTTGATTTGGCTATTGCCGTTGGTATTTTGGCGGCTGGCGGACTTTTGAAAGCCGAAAGTATTCAAAAGGCCGTTTTTTTAGGCGAACTGTCGCTAACTGGTAAACTAAGGCCGACTAAAGGAGCGATTCAAGCGGCGATTTTTTGCAAAAAAAATAATTTGAATTTAGTCTTGCCTAGCGCTAACCAAACTGAAGTGCAATTAGTTCCCGATATAAAAATTTTAGCTACTGATGATTTAGCGGGTTTGTACAAAAAATTATTTCAAGAAAATACTTTTACCGCTACCAAGTGCTTGAAAATTGAACCCAGCCCAATCGACGAAGAAACTGATTTTAAAAATATCGTTGGACAGATGCAAGCTAAGCGCGCTTTTGAAATTGCCGCCTCCGGCGGTCATAATATTTTAACCGAGGGTTCGCCCGGAGGCGGCAAAACTTTGCTCTCGCAAAGCATTGTTTCGATTTTGCCTCCTTTAGAGGAAGAGGAAATGCTTGAACTGACGCAAATATACTCCGTCTCTGGCCTCCTTTGCCCAGAATTGCCGATTATTACCACGAGGCCCTTTCGCAGTCCACATCACACCAGCTCGCCAGTGGCGATTATTGGCGGCGGCAGTGTGCCTAAACCGGGCGAGGTGACTTTAGCGCACAAAGGCGTTTTATTTATGGACGAATTTCCCGAGTTTCCCCGTTGTGTTTTAGAGGCCTTGCGCCAGCCGCTTGAAGATCATTTTGTAACCGTTTCGCGCGCCCAGAGTACGGTGAAATTTCCGGCAGAGTTTATTTTAGTGGCGGCTAAAAATCCCTGTCCTTGCGGCTATTACGGCGATGAAACTAAAGAATGCAACTGCTCGGCTGGTCAAATTGAAAAATATAACCGCCGCGTTTCCGGCCCTCTCCTCGATAGAATTGATTTGCGCATTAGGGTTGAAAAATTATCCGTTAAAGATTTGCAACAAAAAACGTCGGCCGAACCGTCGGCCAAAGTGCGCCAAAGAGTAATTAGGGCGCGAACAATTCAAAATAAAAGATCGCTGGCAGTATTTGGACGCAAAAAATTAAATAGTAGTTTGAAAAAATCGGAACTTGAGAAAGTGGGATTGAGTTCGGCTTTGCAAAACGAAATGGCTAAATATGCCGAAAAACTTGACTTGTCGATGCGAAGCTATGTTAAAGTACTAAGAGTAGCGCGAACCATTGCCGATTTATCTGGCGAAGAGAAAATAAAACAATCTCATCTTGTCGAAGCGCTACAGTATCGCATGACTTCATGAAAAAACTTTCTTTCAATGATATAGAAATCGTCATTACTGAACGATCGGACGGTTCCATGAGCTTAACCCAAAGCGGCTCTCTTGGTGAAGAAGCTAAAAATATTTTGCCTAAATTAAACTTAAAAGAAAACGAATTTGCCTGTTTGAAACAAACCCATTCCAATAAAGTTGTTTTGGCGCAAGCAGGCGGAATTTTTGCTGGCGATGGGATTTTGTCGAGTAAAGTTAAAGCGGTGGGGATTAAATCAGCCGATTGCCTGCCGTTAATGTTTAGTGATGGAGATTACATTGGCGGTTTGCACGTTAGTCGGATAAATTTGCTTAATGGTATTTTTGACGCTTTTGACCAAAAAATTACCAAAAATAAGCTAAGCAAAAAGAATATTAAAGTATTTTTTGGCCCCCATATTAGGCGAGAAAATTTCAATGTTTATGGTCGAATTTTGCAATCTTTGGAGTCGTCAAGGTGGCGCGGTTTTCTTCAGCGGCAATTCGATCAGGCCTATTTTGATTTAACTGCGGCCGCGGTCGATGAGCTTGTCCGAATCGGCTTAAAGAAGGATAATGTAACTGATTGCCAGATCGACACTTACCGATCGGAAGATTATTTTTCAAACCGCCAAGAACCAATTGCGGAAAACGTAAAAACATTTTTGACCATTATCAAACGCAATGCCTAAAAAAAATCGCAAATCTTTAAATAAAGTTGTTCTACTGATTATTTCGATAGTCTTCATTATTGTTTTTGTCAGACAATTTGGAAATCTATCCGAGGCGATTGAAACACTAGCCAAAGGAAACCTACTTTTCTTAGTGGCAATTTTTTTGATTCAATTTGTTGGCATTATTAACAGGGGTGGATTTTATTACACTTTGTATGATTTTTTTGGCGTCAAGGATTCAGTCAGACGGCTAACTCTTCTTTCTGTTGCCTCCAATTTTTTGAATCTAGCGGCGCCGGCGGCAGGTTTGTCGGGCATTGCTCTTTTTGTTGGCGAAGCGGAACGCCAAGGTATGAGTAAATCGCGTTCGATTTTAGTTAATCTATTTGCTTATTTTTTGATTTACGCTGTTTTTGTCGTTGTCCTTTTGTTTGGGCTGTTCTATTTATTTTTTAACTCCCAGCTTTATACTTATCAGCTGGTTACGGCAGGGATTCTTTTTGGCATGGTTTTGGTTTTGACCGTTGTCTTTTTTGTCGCCCTAAAAGGTGCGGCGCGGCTTAACAAATTACTGACTTTTGTGGTTAATTTTATAAATTACGTTTTGAGGATTTTCCAAGCAAACAAAATTCTCATCAAAGAAGGACAGGTCCATATTCTTAGCTCGGAAATTAGCGATTGTTTGAAAACAATTAAAGAAAAACTGCCCGATCTAAAGCTAACGGTTTTGCACGTTTTCTTGATGGAGATCATTGATATTTTGACGCTTTATTATATTTTTCTGGCCTTTGGCTATCCCATCAATATCGGTGTCTTGATTACGGCCTATGCTATTTGTATGCTTTTTTCTTTGATTTCGATCACGCCCGGTGGCGTTGGCGTAGTTGAAGCGACGATGATTTTGATGTTGACTAATCTGCAAGTGCCGGTGGAGCTGGCTACCATTGCGGTGATTGCTTATCGGTTCTTTACTTTTTGGCTACCGTTTTTCCCGGGTTATTTTGCCTTTAGAAATTTGCAAAAGCAAAAAATTATCGAATTAGAAAATGGCGCTAGTTGACGGGATTAGCTATAAACTTCCCAAAATCAAACTGCCGCAAAGAAAAAAGAGGCCGATTTGGTCTAGAATTCTTACCGATCTTGGCTCAATTGCCGGACTCTCACTGCTGGTTTTTCTAACGATTAATTTGCCCGCTTATCTCATAATCACGAAGTACGCGATTAATCCTGAAGCCGCGGCATTGCCATCAACGCCAAATATTGAAACACGGCCAGAAGTATACGAAACAGATGCAATTTATCCGGCTAACACAATCGTCATTCCAAAAATCGGTGTCAATGCGCCCATAATTTGGAATGTTCCAGAAGGGCAATCGGTTGAAAAACTACAAGAAGGTGTTATCCAAATCGCCGGCACTGGTCAGCCCGGTGAGAATAAAAATGTTTTTTTAAGCGGCCACAGCTCAAATTATTGGTGGAAAAAGGGTGGCTATAATACGGTTTTTGCCCTCTTGCCCCAGCTTAACTCCGGCGATGAAATATATCTAACTTCGGACAAAAAAACTTATCGATATAAAGTTACGAGCCGATTGGAAGTTGACAAAAACGAAGCTAAGCAATATCTGATATCCAACGTTTCGCAGGTAACTTTGATGACTTGTGTGCCAATCGGAACTAATTTAAAGCGTTTTCTAGTGATCGCCCAACCAGTTTCGATTGAGTAATTATAATTTTGTAGTATCATTTAAATAATGAAAAAGAAAGGAATGTTCTTAGCGTTGATGGTTTGTTTGGTAATGTCTTTTGGCTGTTTAGCCCATGCTCAAGACACTTTGCCGGCTTTGGGTTTGCCGGTAGGCGATAGTTCGACGACAGCTGTTGCCGAAGAAACAGAAACGGATTTATACGATGTCGAAACCGCTACACCGGAAGATGAAGTTCAGGATTATGAAGACGTGGCTGAAACCGGTGCCGAGATTTACATTTTGGCGGCTATTTCAATTTTAGTGGGATTTGGAATTTTTTCTCTAAAGAAATACCACGATCTGAAAAAAATCACCCTCTAAGCTTCTTCTTTCCCAATACTCTTTGAGGTATAATTTGTTTTGAGATGAGCGATCCCTTTAATTTAAGCTCAATCAGGCAGTCGGCCCAGCCGCCGCAGGCCGTTTCGCCTGCGCCAGTTAAACCTTTGAAAAAAAACAAGGGCTGGTTTTGGGTGGCTATTTTTTCTTTATTATTAGTTGCCTCCAGTGCCACTTATCTTATTTTTAACAGTACAATTTCAGCCGATGTAGAAAAATCGGCCACTAAAATCCAAATTAGCGGCATCAACGACGAGCTTAATTCGTCAGAGGAACTGGTTTTGCTTGTTAACATTACTCCCGGGGCTGATTATGAAAACGCTTCCTTGGTGGTTTATTCTAGCGGTATGAGTTTCGATCTGGCAACTCTCGATGGGGCAAAAGATCTTTCCAGCCAAGATCTTGCCGACTTAAGTGCTTCGGCCAAAAGCGGTTTTCGTTATTCGATGAGTTTGCAATCGGGCAAGAAGCGCGTGGTTCAGCTCAAATCAACAGTTAGCTCGACCAGCCAAAGTCTTGATGTAATTGCCAAACTTTATTCTATTTCCGACAAAACAAAATGCGGCCCGTTAAATTTGCTGACTTGCTCTTCTTCGGACGAAACACTTTTGGCTTCGACAAGCACCGCCGCTAAAATAAGCCAAACAAGCGAAATTTCTATTCGCAAAGGATGGAGCATTATTGGGATCCCTTATCTTTTGGACAAAAGCGCCCTGAAAAATTTAATTTTGTCGCTTCAGGATAACGAATCCTACACTTTTAGCCCGACGACTGGTGAATATATTGATTTATCGGGTAATCTTGCCAAGGGGAAAGAGGACGTTTTAGATTCGATTTTGCCGGGCAAGGGTATTTTGGTTTATTCTTCGTCGGGTGAAAAAATCGCCCTGCCAACCAATAAAACCGCCACTGATGCCACTCAAGAATATAAATTAACTCTCAAAACGGGGTATAATTTTTTGGCTAACCCCTATTCAAAAGAAAGGATTATTTTTTCTCCATCCATAATGGTGCAAGAACTTTCTGACGATGGCACGCCAACCGGTCAAGCCATCACTTACAAGGACGCCGTAAATAGTGGCTGGTTGAATTTGCCGATGCAATTAGTGCAAAAAACTTTTACTGATTCTCAAAATGAAACCAGTGTTCTGGCTAATTCAGCCGAATATCAAGCCATGGATTATAATACCAAGATTACGCCTTTTTCTGGCTTTGTGATTGAGGCAAGAAAGCCGGTGCAGATAATTTTGTCGTCGGATAATTTAGCGCGCGCCGATCTGCTTTCTCAAAAGAGAAAAGAGCAAATAGACAAGTGCTTGACTAATTTAGGACTCGATGAATATGGCAACAAGCAGGGGACGATTTACCCCGATGGAGCGCCGCTGGATAGTTTGGGTGAAAAATATATCAATCCGCTCGACAGCGTAATCGATAAAAATTTAGATAAGTCCTGTTAGATGTTAATATTGAGAACTTTTGCGAACCATTGACCGAAAGATAAAATAAAGTCCGATTTGATGTTGACCAAATAGATCGCCACTATCAGTAAAACAAGAATTCCGGTAGTGATGAGGATTTTTTTGATGTGACCGCGTGTTTCCTTGAACTCGGCCACGATCTCTGAATCGGGAGCGATCTCCTTATCGGCGGTTGTTGCGTCGCTAATTTGGTCTTTTTTTGTTTCTTGCTTAATTTGCTTTAATGCTTGATCGCGTAAAAACTTTTTGGCTTTTTTATTTTTTTTTCCCATTGAATCTCCTTGAGTGGATTGTAAAACTTAATAAGCAATTGTCAAATTTTGTTTTTTTGGCTTTAGGGGAGTGCCAATTTTTATTGGAGGCCTGGGCCGGAATTGAACCGGCGTACGCGGTTTTGCAGACCGCTGCGTAACCACTCCGCCACCAGGCCGATTTGTTTTTTTATAAACGAAGGTGGTTCATGAGTATATTAGCACTTTTAAGGGGAAAATAAAGGAAGTTAGGTTGTTCTGGCGCGGTTTTGGGGCGATGTGTTAATCTTTTATAGAAAAGACAGTCGTTTTTTGGGGAAAAAAGAGGGGCCCGGTTTTTTCCAAAACCAGGCCCCGGAACCAGTACATCCTAGCCGCTATGGCTGCCTTGGAGGAAGACGAGCGTCTCGTCTTCCCTCGCGAGGTGGGAGTACTGGCTTTCCAGCCAGGCTCCCAACTCTCCCCACGAGCTAAACTCCAACCCCTTGTGGACGTGGGCGTCCACAGGACCTGCCTCTGGGAGTTCGGGCAACGGCCCGAACTCCACGACTATGATTGCGGCCGTGCTCACAAGCACGGTCGCGACCAGTGAGACATGCTCGCCGCCGTCATGCGTGACGGCGAGCAACTTCCCACCTCCGTACTGCACAAACCTCATAATTTTTCCCTCTCTGCCGGCGGTCGGCCGGCACTCAATTTGCTCGCAAGGAGGTTGAGTAATCTAATTCCCCTCCTTGCAAACTCTGAATAATATCATATTAACGCTTAAAAGTCAAGATTGGGGTATAATTTAGAGAGTAAACTAAAATTAATTTATTCAAATTGAAAAACGAGATCAGATATGCTAAGGTTTTAAAATCGAAAGCAAGGGTTTTAGTTTGAGTCAATTTGTGTTATAAAAGCTTATAGTTGCGGGTGTAGTTCAGCGGTAGAACGCTTCCTTGCCAAGGAAGAGGCCGTGGGTTCAAGTCCCATCACCCGCTCCAAAGAACACCCAAAGGGTGTTTTATTTATATCTAGAAACTTATATAAATTACCCTGTAAACCCTTGACAAATTTGCCGTTTCGAATACTATATTACCCGTTATGTTAAAAGCTTTAGTTTGGATTGAATTTATATTGTCGATACTGCTGATAGCTTCAGTCATGCTGCAGAACCGGGGAACTGGTTTGGGCGGCGCGTTTGCTTCTGACGCAAACGTCTATCGTTCTAAGAGGGGAGTTGAAAAGTTCCTTTTCAACTCGACAATTGTCTTAGCCGTTACTTTAGTGGCGGCGGTCATTTTTAATCTTTACTTAACGATAAGAGTCTCGTCTTAAAGGAAAAATATGGAAGTTCCCTTGCGGCGCCTGCCGCGCATTAGGTTACATTCATTCATCACTGTCATAAAAAATTGGAAATCACTTTTTAGTGCTTATGAGAAGGTTATTTTAGCTTTCTGCTTCCTTCTAATCGTTTTTTGTAGTTGGAAGTGGGCAGAGGCCTCTGGCACGGGCGAAATGGCTCCTGCAAAGGGAGGGAGCTTCATTGAAGGGGTTGTTGCAACGTCTGTTGATAATATTGATCTTGGACGCTTGGTTAAAGCCGGATTGGTCAGCTATGACGAAACTGGCGCAATTACTCCTGATTTAGCCAAGAGCTGGACAATTGCTGATGATAAATTATCCTATCAATTCCAGCTGCAGGATAAGATTTCCAGCGTTGATTTATCTAATATTCTTGTTAAAAATCCCAGTTATCTCCTCGGTGCCACCTTTAGCGCGCCTAGCGAAAATGTTTTGGCGATTCAGTTAACCAAGCAAGACCCCAACCTGTTAAGCGAGGTTTCTAAGCCCCTTTTCCCATATGGGCCATATCAAATCTCCAAGAAGAAAAAAAGTGAAATTCGTTTAGTTGTTAACAAAAGCTATCACCTTGAAAAACCCTATATCGAAAAGTTCACGGTCCGAATTTACTCGAGCAAAGATGAGCTGGCCAAAGCGGCAAAAAAGGGTTCGGTAACCGGTGCTCTTGGGCTGGACGAAGCGCCGCAAAATTGGCAAACCAGCAAGATTACTTTAAGCAAAAAGCATATTTTATTTATCAATAGCGCTAAAACATATCTCAAAAGTTTGAAAGTAAGAGATCAGCTTTTAAACGGTCAAAAGCCCGATTCCATCAAAACGCTCGATATTCTTGAAGTGAACGGCGAGGGTATCGATCAGGATTATGAAGATTTTAAGAAGAAGCTAACCGATGCCGGCATTGAGTTAAAAATAAGAAAAATTAAATTTAAAGATGCTGTTTTGTCTGATTTACCCAAGAGAAACTACGATCTCTTGTATCTTCTTGTTGACGACGGTTTAAGTAAAGATCCTTATAAGTTTTGGAATTCTTCTCAAAGAACGGGAGACGGTCAAAACTTTGCCGAATTGGCTAATGCCGATTTAGACAAATTAACCGAGCAATATCGCGAGGCCTCTGACGACAAAAAGGGTGAGATTTTAGCTAAAATCAATGAGGAAGTTGCCAGCGAAAGGGTAGCAGTTGAATACAAACATCTTGAGCAGAATTACTACGTTTCCAACAAAATTAAGGGGTTCAAAGTTGATACTATGTGCTCATGTGAAGGTGACCGTTTCAACGAAGTGACGAAATGGTATATTTCAGAGAAGAAAAAAAGATAGTCCTCGACATATCGGGTAATTTTTAGTAAGATCTCTTCTGTAAAGGCCTATTGGCCGAGGTGGTGAAATTGGTAGACACGCTAGCTTCAGGTGCTAGTGCCCGCAAGGGTGTAAGGGTTCGAGTCCCTTCCTCGGCACCAAATTCGATTTTCCGATATATCAGAATGAACGGCTCTGATCAAGTTGCGGCTAGATTGATATGAATACAAAGCAGTTAAAAAAAACTTTTCCCCGTTTCTATAATGATTTTTTTTGTAATGCCTCCAAGGTGACATCGGCGCCGCACAGTTTTATTTGGGTGGGCGATTTTTCTAATTTTTACGGCGGTTTTTCGATTTGTTCCAAAATCCCTTTTCGATTTTATGCCGGTTTAGAAGAAATAGGGGGGCAAAACTTCGAGCTAGAAGAAGATTTCTTTGCCTATAATCCGACCAAAAACCGGTTTGAAAAGATAACCTTGGACGATTACATCGTTAGGGCTTTGCGGGAACAGTTGAAGGATGAATTAGCCGGCTATAGATTGAGATTGTTCAGCGAATTAATTTTGGGGCTGTCATTGGGTGGGCTTGGCGCACTTTCGGCGGCCATTTCAGCCCTAATTTATGACGAACCGAGTCAAAGAGCCGAATTTGCCGAAAAAATCTCTCGCAAGGTTCAGCGAGGTCGTTCTTCACCGATAACGGCTTTAACCGCTCTTTCCGATTCAGAATATCCCTTGGTTGTTTCTTCGCGAGAAAAAAAATCTTGGTCTAAAACACTGGATAAAATGTTTCACCTTTCTGGCGATATGGTTTGGCCGCTTGATTTTGGGTTAATTTTTTCGGGTGACTTAGTTCAGGGCCCGGCGGTGATTGCTTCGGCTGAAAGTTTAAAAAAAGCTTCTTTAAAACGGCAGACCGAAATTGAGCAGGCGGTTGGTTATAAAATTAGCCCCTACTGGCAATCTTATATTGATATTTTAGAGCAAATCGCTGGCCGAGCTTTATTGGGCCTGAAAGAGCTTTTTCTGTCAGGCCAGTCGGCGCCGAATCTAAGAGCGTTTTTCCGCAGTTTAAACCAGTACCAAAATCTGTTGCAATTTGTTGATATTTCCACAGCTAACATCGACAAGGTTTATTCTGAAATTCATCGGCTGTCGAATGTTGCCGATAATATGGCTGGCTCGGGGTGTAAAATAACCGGTGTGGGCAAGGGGGGCGAAGTTCTTTTTGCCTTGCCGTTTGGCCGTTATCGCGATGAAGTTGAAAAAATGACCGAAAAGATTTTTAAAAATGGTTCGGCCAATCTTCATTACGCCAGCTGGCGAGACGGTTTTGAAAGCGGCGGCGCAACGGTTGAACAAGATTTGCAAGGTGAAATTTATTCCGATTATGCAAAAGGTCAAATGTACGAGGTAATCCAGTTTAATAAAGGGAAGATCAGCCGCTTTTTGAGCAAAGATAAAAAAATTATCGCTCAATTAATTTTTGATCTTGAGGAGAAAAAGATTGTTTTTAAAGGCAAAAAAATAAATTCTAAATTAATTCCGTCGCAAAAAGCGGCCTGTGAGATTATGGCAAAGATATTTAGTTTTGAAAATTATTTGGTTAGTAATGAACAATTGCCCAAAACTTACGGCCAAAGTCGGTTTGATTTGCAAAGCAAAGTTGTCTCGCCGTTAGAAAAAATTTTTGGATTAAAATTTGAAATCACCGGAACGAGTTTCAACGAATTCACGTTGAAACTCGTTAGCGCTCCGCAATCGTTGATGATAATTAAAAAATTGCCTTATTAGCCACAGATATTTTTTTGCCCTAATAGCTTTTTACTAATGTTTCTTGGGTAAAATAACGGAATTCTTGACCGTTATAGTACAGTGTATGATATTATCATATTATAAAATATTTAATATTACGGAGGTGATGTGACAAGCTTGGAACTTGAAACTCAAACAGCCATAGAATTTTTAGAAAATTTTAATCCAGACAGTATTAAAGAATTTGTTAGTAAAATAAAACCGCCGGTTCTGCTGGCGGCAATGGGTTCAAGTTATTATTTACCTTTCGGTCGTACGGCCTCGATTATAAAAAATCCGGAGACCAAAGCTAAGATTGATTTTGTTTTTGCTTCTGAAGCCGAAACAGTTATCAGCCAAAACTGGAATAGTTTAGTCCTCATTAGCAACTCCGGTAAAACAAGAGAAATCATTAATTTCGGTAAGAAATTTCCTCGCGGGAAACTCTTTGCCGTTACATCGGACAGTAAGTCGGAATTAGCCCAATTGACTCAAAACGTTTATAAGCTTAAATCCGGTAAAGAAACGGCGGTGGCGGCCACAAAATCAATTATTGAGCAGTCCGTTTTTTGCGAGTGCCTTTTGCGTTTTCTCGAGGGGAGTCCCATGCTTTCAAGAGAAAAATTAAAACAGGTGGCGCAGGCGATGAAATATAATTTATCTCTGCCGATAGACAATAAACTGCTTGTTTTTATAGCCGGAGCTAAAACAGTTTATTTTGCTGGAGGGAGTTGCGGTATTGGCGAGGAAGTCGCTTTAAAATTTTGTGAGCTAGGCAAGAAGAAAGCCCGATTTGTTCCCGGCACGCAGATTTTGCATGGTCCCGAAGAGGTAATTGAAAGAGGTGATTTGGTTTTTTTGCTGTTTGCCGATCGTTATAGCGATTATTTTGATCGATTTAAACAGATGAAAGAAAAGACGGGCGCGCATTTCGTTTTGCTGGGCAAAAAAAATGGCTTATCTGACGTTGCCGCAGATCTCAAGCTGGTTAAGGGATACGAGTCCTATTGCATTTTGGCATATTTTTGGAATATTCTAACTAGATTCGCTCTTATTAAGGGGTATTCTCTGGATAAAGGAGAAAAAATTTCTAAAGTAGGAGTCAGCATTTAATGGAAAGAAAGGCCTTCACCATAACAATGCGCAAGGAGCTAATCGACAAAATCGATTCGCTTATTGATGGCACAAAGATCAGAAATAGATCACACGCGCTGGAATACATTGTCGCTTCGCATTTCAATGCCAAAATCAAAAAAGCTCTTATTCTGGCTGGCGGCGATGGTGTGAAGATGAGACCTTTTACTTTTGAATTACCCAAAACCATGTTGCCAGTTAAAGGGCGACCAATTTTAGAACATATTATCGACCTTTTGCGCAGCTATGATATAAGAGATATTTACGTAGGGCTGGGGCACTTGGGCGATAAAGTTAAGGAGCATTTTGGCGATGGCTCAAAATTTGGGGTTCGGCTTAGCTATATCGAAGAGAAAAAAGCTTTGGGAACGGGTGGCTCGGTTAAAAAAGCTTTGCCGCAAATGGGTGAAGACCCCTTTTTGTTGATGTGGGGAGATGTTCTAATAGATATTAATTTAAATGATTTCATTGCTTTTCACCTTGAGGAATTACCGGTTATGACAACGGCCCTGACTTCTGTCTCTGATCCCACCGGTTACGGTGCAGTGCGATTGCACGGCAATAAAATAGTAGAGTACGACGAAAAACCAAAGAGAACCAAACAGATGTCGCATTTAGTCAGTGCTGGTGTCCACATAATCGATCCGTCTTTGGCGAATTTTCTACCTAAAAAAACACAATTCACGATCGAGAAAGATGTTATTCCGAAATTAATTTCGCAAAATAGCATTAACGGTTATCTTTTTGAAGGACAATGGTTTGATGTTGGTACTCCTGAAATATATCAGCGCGCTATAAAAGAGTGGGGTAGATAGTTTTTTAGGATTGAAAAAGTAACAATTTTACCCTATAATATCGATTATGCGGACGTGTTGGAACTGGTAGACAAGCAGGCTTGAGGTGCCTGTGCTCGCAAGAGTGTGAGGGTTCGACTCCCTCCGTCCGCACCAGAATAAACGATCTTTGATCGTTTATTCAGTAAGGAGAGTCGAAGGCCGGAGCAGCTTGGCTGTGAGGCGGGGTCGCGAAATTTGTCAGCAGACAAATATTTGTGACCGACTCCCTCCGTCCGCACCAGAATAAACGATCTTTGATCGTTTATTCAGTAAGGAGAGTCGAAGGCCGCGAATTTTTGGTCGCTTAGCTCAGCTGGTAGAGCATCTCGTTTACACCGAGGAGGTCGTAGGTTCGAGTCCTACAGCGACCACCAAAATTTTTCCGATTTGAGCGTAAGCTCAAGCGGAGAAAATGCTT
>CAZOJE010000010.1:0-36455 GCA_964580065.1 uncultured Candidatus Saccharibacteria bacterium | reverse complement strand
GCTGCCAGGTCTTGTTCGTCGCCCAACGCGGGTGTTCATAGCCGATGAGCCAGGTCGGCATGTTGACCGCGCGTTCATGCTTCCAGTCCAGGTTCTCGTTCACGAACCAATTGGCCCAGAAGACATTGTTGCGGACCTCGCCGGGGCCCAGATTGTCGTGCTCCACGCCCCACCACGAGTACTGGCCAACCAGCGAAGCTGGCCTCCCTTCCACATCCGGCAAGGCTAGGTAGAGGATCGGCATCGTGGTCCATTCCGGCGTCCGACACAGCTCGACCAGCTTCTTGAGCTGATCGAGCGACCATGGGATCTCCGGCCGCGGACACCAGCCCGGCTGGAGGTTGAGCAGGTTGCGGTTGCGCCGATCGCGGCTGGTCATCGCTTTTTCCCACTCGGTCGGTCCGAGCAAAATCAGGCCCTTGACCTTGCGGAAGTCGTCGAATGGATCGCCAACATGGACGGCAGGGGCCCTTACGGCCGATCCTTCGATCAGTGCCTGCAATCCTTGTATGGTTGCAGGCCGATCGACCGTGCCCTTCTCGAACCGATGTTGCAACTCACGCGTCTTCTTGGCAAACTGCGCCAATTGCTCGTCGGTAACAGCCATTGGTTTGGCCGTCATGACAAGCTCCTCCTTCGGTTGCGATACCTGCCAGATGGTCAGGATTTACACGCTTTCTCTTTGGGCTCGGCTGTCCACCTAAACAAATGAACAATCGAGCCCAAAGGAAAAATTTTAAGGTGCGGTTTAAGGTGGAATTTTAACATAACTGTATCCAAAAAATCAAGCTCTTTGTTAACCAAAAAATATCTGATAATTCGTAAGTGTATAAATATTTTCCCCGCCATGAACCCTGCGTAGTTTGTGGTACTACCATGTACCAGGTCAAAATCTTTGATTTTGCCGCGGTACTCTACTTTTGGTCGAAGACCATGAGTAAGGAAAGCGAGTCGGCTGGCGGTTCTTTTCTTGAACGAGCGATAAGCATATTAGTTGGCTCAATCACCACATTCCCTCTCAATGAAAATGTTTTGAATGCTTTTAGAATAACTTTTTAATTATAATTTAAAAAATGAGAGCAATCTTAGGAAGATTTATTATCGCTTACTTTTAGAATAAAAACCAATTTTCCCGATAAAAAATCCAAACAAAACCAAACATACGATTACGGTAGCGATAATGCTTGGATATTTTCCACTAAAACCGCTGGCGGACAGATGCTTGAGCAATATTCCTAAATAGGCCCAAACAAGCACCAAGCCATAAGCGATATTTTTATCTTTGTGCATTCGCAATATGCCGATGAGTGTGCCCACAAGTAGAATAACGCTTGTCCAAACATAATCGGTAATGCCAAAGCCATTCCAGCCGACACTCACCAGAAAAACCGTTATATTGGCAATGGTTGCCACCGTAATCCAGCCGAAATAGACGCTAAAAGGCGCCATGATAAATAATTTTTCCCAGGAAGAAAATTTTTCCTGACGCAAAATATCGGCAATCTTAATGAGCAGGACGAGCAGAGTGGCGATCAGAATTATCGAAAGGGTGATAAAATCATAATGCCAAGCCAAAACCCAGAAAAAATTGGTTAGCGAAGTAGTAATAAAAAGCGGATTTATTTTACTAAACAAATTTTCTCTGCCTCCGGCGCTTTTGGTAAATTGATAAATGACATAGCTGGCCAAAAGAAGATAGATCAAACCCCAGATGGAAAAAGTCAAACCGGCCGGCGCGAAAAGATTCGGATAACTTTCCGCAACTGCTCCGGTGGTACGGTTATTGATTGGTAAAATATTGGCTAGGGCATTTACGGCGATCATGGCCAGGTAAGCCACTCCGGCCAGAATTTTTAAAGTTGTGTTTTTCATAATTTTATTATACTTTTTTTTAATTTAAAAAATAAATTATTCATCGGCGCGCGTCCAATTTTTTCTTCTAAAAGAAAAAAACTTTTTTGCTGACCTCTGCTCTGAACGAGCGGGGCGGTGAATCTTTGCTTCGCCGAGCGAGTCGCGCGCAAAACCGAAACGCTCGGTCGGGCAAAAAGGAAGGGGGTTGGGGGAGGAATTTTTACTCTCGCTTTCCGTCGCCACCGAATTTCGTACCAACGAAGATGGCGCGCCGCTTTATCCTTTAATTTTTAATTGATTGTAAATAAAAATTTGAAGGCGATTTTTTGCAGGCTTGCGAAAAGTCCATTGTTAAAACTGTGTATGATAATAGGCATTGTCAATGAACGAGTTCTCGCTTTTAAATATCCATTTATCAATCCAAAAACGGTAGCTGAAAAGATCTGCCTTAAAATATATAAAGGTGAAAATAGTAATATATTCTTTATATGGTACGCTCCAAAAACAACCGACGACAATACTATCTTTCTTCCTGCTTTTCCGGTCAGATTATTAAAAAGATATTCGCGGAACAACATCTCTTCCATAATAGGGGCCAAAATAATTGAGCGGACAATGCTGGATACACTGTGGTTACCTAACCCAAACCAACTTATTACAGAAAATCCCGCCAAGAATATTACTGTTAGCATTAAGTTGAAGTTTGGCTGAATCTTTTTTATCAAAAATAGATATAGGATAACTACTAATTGCCAGCAAATACTAAATAAGGGGATAAAGCTTTTCGGAACAAAAAAGCTTCCAATCAGATAAGCGACAACTATCGTAAATATTTCCAAATAGATAATCTTTTTCATAAAGACACCGCCAAAGCAGGTTTGCCGACCTTTATGGTCGGCGAATGTGCTTTGGCGGAGAGGGTGGGATTCGGTCACGCATAAAAATCTGCTGATTTTTTGCGCGACCCCGCCTCCCTCGCCTTCGCTCGGTCCGGCCTTCGAATCCTGGGCGGCTTTCCGCCACGAAAAAAGCCGGCTTACAGCCGACTTCTCGTGGCGGAGAGGGTGGGATTCGAACCCACGGTACCCTTGCGGATACTCTTGTTTTCAAGACAAGCCGAATAAACCGCTCTCGCACCTCTCCATAAATTTATCTTTCGGTTTTAAGCTGCACCGTTTTGAGATTTTATCTTAAAATTCAGTCAGATTCAACGGCTTATCCGCCGACTTCTAGATTAAAACCAAACTTTTTTGCCTTAGCAAGGGCTTCTTTAGCCCCGTTTTGGTCTTTGAGCTCTTGGCAGGTAAGATAAAGCAGATATTGCGCATTCCCGTAAATCGGATCAATGGCAATGGCTTTTTGCAATGTTTCGCGGGCCAGATCAAATTTATTTGTTGACAAATAAATTTGACCAAGATTGATATAACCGTCGCGCCAGTTGCCGTCTTTTTCAATAGCCAATTCAGCGGCTATTTGGGCTTTTTCGGTGTCACCATCCTGTAGGCAATTTTGACTAAGTTTAACGTAATCTGTCGCGCTTAGTTCTTTTGCCGCAATTTCCTGCTTTACATTAGCCAAACGATTTTCGTTTTCCTGTTGAACGACGATAGCTTTCTGCTGTTTTTTATAAGCAAGCGACTGATAGCATTTTTTTATTCCGACATATGCGCCTAAAGCTAAACAGATTGTCAAAGTACCCACAGCAATACTTTTTACGGGGATTTTTGACCAGTTGATTTGAAAATTAATTTTTGTTGCGGTGTTTTTTTGACCGTAGCCAATCTCGGCTCGTAGTTGAGGTGAAAGTTTATAAGATTTAATTCTCTCACTCATAAAATATTTGTTAGCTTATTATTTGGGCCATTCGGCCGTAATCAGAAGATCGGAATCCTTTAGCTCGCTTGGCAATTTTTGCCAGATTGTTTCGGTAACAAAAGGAACAAAAGGATGCAAAAGTTTCAGGATTGATTGCAAAATCACCAATAACTTGAACAAAGCGGCCTTGCGATCCTCTTCATTGTCGCCTTGTATGCGGGTTTTGGCTTCTTCAATTATTTTATCAGCAAATTCGTGCCATGTATAATCGTACAATAACTCACCGGCATGCGAAAAATGAAAATTCTCGAGGTATTTGGTTGTTTTTTTGACAATTTCGTCAAGCCGCTCAAAGTCTTTTTTGTCTTGAGGAGAATATTTGGCCTCGGCAATTTGCTGTTTAGTAGCGTTTTGTTGATCGAATTGTTCAAGGCACATTAAAACAAAACGGGCAATATTCCAAATTTTATTGGCAAAATTGCGATAGCCCCTGATTTTGCTTTCGCCAACGGCAATGTCGTTGCCGGCGGTTGTACCAACAACTAACGCCATTCGCATTGCGTCAGTGCCAAACTTGGCCGAAATTTCAAGTGGATCAAGAACGTTACCGAGAGATTTGGACATCTTGCGGTTTTTTTCATCACGAACCAAACCGTGCAAATAAACGGTCTTAAACGGTGCTTTGCCGGTTAACTCCACGCCCATCATAATCATGCGGGCAACCCAGAAAAAAAGAATGTCATAACCCGTTTCCATGACAGTGGTAGGATAGAAGTATTTGTAATCGGCGGCGTTTTCATCTGGCCAGCCAAGGGTGGAAAACGGCCATAGCCCAGAAGAAAACCATGTGTCCAAAACATCTTCTTCTTGAGTCCAATTTTCAATATCCTTGGGTGGCTCAACGCCAACATAAATTTCTTCTTCGTTGGTTAAATTTTGATATTGTAATATATCATCCGAAGCGATTGTTTTTTTATTTTCAAAATAATCCGGCCTATTATTTTTAAATTCAATTTCATACCTTGAGAAACCTTCGGTTATACGCTTTTCTAAATAGCATTCAATTCCGTTAATTTTCCCGGCTTTAGCAATTTTTTTTACGACTCCCTTAACTTGAGTTTTCTTGGGCGTTCGAACCACGACCCCGCCCGATACTCTTATTCTTGTTTCGCCGTCATAAAAATCTATTATTTCGTAGTTTCTTTCTTCAGAGAAATTATCATTTACCCAAGCCAGATCTTCTTCACTTAAAGTATATCTGTATTCTTTGCCGGATTTTACCTTTACCGGAGAACCCGCTTCCCCAGGTTTCATATTCTTAAGACCTTTGATATAGTCATTGGCTTCGGATAACTTTGGAATATCTTCAACATTTTTAATATTTGACTTTTGACCCTTAATCCCAAATTCCTCTTTTTTGTACCACACTGGAATACGGTGGCCCCACCAAAGTTGGCGGGAAATACACCAGTCGCGAATATTATCCATCCATTGGTAATAAACTTTTTCAAATCTTTTAGGGACGATTTTAACTTGACCGTCCTCGACAGTTTTTCGAGCTTTTTCGGCCAGCGGCTTCATCTTAACAAACCACTGTTTAGAGGGAATCGGCTCAATTTGGCCATGACATCGGTAACAAGTGGCAATATTGTGTTCGTAATTTTCTTCAATATGGTCGATCAGCCCCATTTTCTGCATATCTTCAATGATCATTTCGCGCGCCTCACGAGTTTTGAGTCCGGCATACTTGCCCGTGTTTTCCATCATGCGGCCGTTCTCATCAATTACCTGTTTGATCGGTAAATTATGACGTTGGGAAATCTCAAAGTCGATCAGCGAGTGGCCAGGGGTAACCTTAACGGCGCCTGTGCCAAATTTCGGGTCAACGGCATTATCGGCGACCATTTCAACTTCAAATTCGCCCAGCACGCCCGGAATCATATATTTTTTTCCAACCATATCCTGATAGCGTTTGTCGGAGGGGTGGACGGCAACAGCCGTGTCGCCGAGCTTGGTTTCGGGACGAGCCGTCGCTAAAATAAACGGGCCGTATTTAATCCAGTAAAACTTGCCGATTTCTTTTTGATACTCTACCTCGTCGTCAGCAATGGCGGTATGGCATCTAGGACACCAATTAACCGTGCGCAAGCCGCGATAAATCAAACCCTCGTTATAAAAGTGGACAAAAGCGTGATTAACGGCTTTAGAAAGATCTTCATCGAGAGTAAATTTTTCTCGGCTCCAGTCGCAACTGGCGCCGACGGAGCGTAATTGACGGGTAATTTCATTGCCGTATAATTCCTTCCATTTCCAAACTTCCTCAACAAATTTTTCACGTCCCAACTCACGGCGGTTGATTCCTTTTTTTTGCAGGGCTTTTTCTACTACAGTTTGAGTAGCGATTCCGGCATGATCAGTGCCCGGCAGCCAAAGGGTTGGCTCGCCCTTCATCCGGTGGTAGCGAGTCAGAATATCTTGAATTGTGATAAAAAGAGCGTGGCCAATGTGCAATTTGCCGGTGACATTGGGCGGCGGCATTGAAATGACAAAGGGCTCTTTGTCGGGATCAATTTTCGGCTTAAATGCGCCAGAGTTTTCCCAGAGCTTGTAAATATCTTGTTCGTTGTCTTGGGGATTGTAAGCTTTAGATATTTCTTTCATGACAAAAATATACCTTATTTAGCAGGTTTACTCAAGGATCAAAAATTAACCTGCGTCAAAATCGATCGTTTTCTATTGCTGATCTTATATTTTTCACTAAGCATCGATATATTATAGCTAAACGTCCCATTCATATCCCGAACCTTCGACGAACTTTTTTAATTGTTCTTTATCTCTTAAATCCCAAACCGGTTCACCTTTATCATTATAAATGACCGTCCCTTCTAGCTCGTCGGGAAACAAATATAGAATCCCGTCTTTCAGGTGGGGCTCGTCGATGTTGTCTCTAAGAAAGAATGATTCAGTGGCATTTTTTAAAATTTCGATGTTTCGGGCACCATCTGAAGATAGTTTTGGCGGATGAGGAAAAAGACCATCATAAAACCGAACGATTGTTATGCTGCTAGATGCTGCTGCTTCCCACACTCTAAATGGATATCCATATTCCAAATCTTCTAGGTCAATTGGTGGTTCCGGCCGAGAAAGCTGCTCTTCGACACGGCCGTCCTGACTCTTGGCGACCATTAAACAGATATAGTTGCCAAAACGATTCAAGTTTTTAAGACTCAAGGGGCTGCTAGAATACTGATCTTTGGTCAGCAATTGGGACCATGGTTTTGTATTTAATATTCTAATAATTTCGCCAATTCCGACTTTATTTGCGAAAAAATCGCCCTGACTGCCGAGAAAGACTGTTTGCAAACCGTCATAAGAAGCGGTTTGCCTTAACGCCGAGAAATCAACGTCGCTAGTGATATCATAATCGCCCGGCGGCTGGTAAATAATCATAGGGTTAGAAGAAAGCTTGCCTTTGAAGGATTCGCTTTTAAGGACACTGGTGGAGGATCCGCTTTTAAGGACACTGGCAAGCGCTGGATTTTCTAAGGCGGCGAGTGTGCTGATTATTTTTGAACCAATGCTATAATTTTTACCGCCCTGTCTGACTGCGGAGATCGTAGGTTGAGATCTTTTGTTAATAAAACCATAATCAATGCTTATTATTGCCCCTTCCTCCAGCGCGGCATCGAGTTGTTTTTGTAATTCGACAGCATGGAGATTGACCGCAATCTCTGAAAGTTCGTCTATTTGGATATTATATCTATCGATGTATTCTTGTACATCTTCTTGAACGTCTTCCCATCGTTCTACCCACTGACCGTCTTTGATTGAAATATATCGTTGTCTTAATTCTCCATTAAGTTTGCCAACACATTCAACCGGAAAAGCATCAGGAAGTTCGTTGGAAATAAATACGCCTTTAACGCCAGAGAAAGGAAGCTGATAAGCATTGCCGTTAACCCAATTTACTCGCTGGTCTGTTAACTTCGACTGCTGACGAGGTATTAAACCGCTTCCGTACTCTAGAATATTGTAATTTATGCATTTATGAAAATCCGGGTAAAACGATTTTGACCAATCAAGAATTTGAGAAGCCATTTCACCTGTACCCGCTCCCATTTCAACAACATCGAATTTTGCCGGTCGCCCCATGGCTTGCCAGACTTTTGACAATTCTTTTGCTAGACCAGCACAGAAGTGCTTTGATGCTTCAGGGGAAGTGATAAAATCTGCCTCATCTGCTGTGCCAATTTCAACCTTCCCTGACGAATAATATCCGTGTTTACCATACAATGAAATTTCCATGAATCTTGAGAAAGGAATCTTACCCTTAGTTTCAATCTCATCAGCAATCTCGCAAGAGGTGGGGTTGGATCGATCAACAAAAATTCCAGTCAAAAACTCATGGCTTTTTAGCTCTAGACTTTCTTGTTGTTCGTCGTGTGGTTCCCTCTCTGACATAGGCGTTTTAGATAGACCCTAGGCCTGTCTTTTTTTTAACTTTCTCAAGGGTTTTTTGAGCAAGGGGGGCGATTTTTTTACTCCCTTCTTGTAAGATATTGCGTAAATTTTCTGGATCGGCCAGTAAATCATTATATTTTTTTTGGATTGGCTCGAGGTGAGCGATGATGGCTTCGGCAAGGGCGTCTTTAAATTCTCCATAATTTTTGCCGACAAATTCTTGCTCTATTTGTTCAACGGATTTTTCGGTCACGCCAGAAAAAATATTCAAAAGATTAGTAATGGCCGGTTTGTCGGAGGCGGCCTTAATTTCATTACCCGAGTCTGTCACGGCACGTTTAATTTTTTGACGAATAACATCGGGACTGTCGGTTATCGCAATATAATTATTTTCCGAAGCGGCCGATTTACTCATTTTATTAGAAGGATTATCAAGACCCATAATGCGTTTTGTTTGCTTGGGTAAATATGGTTTTGGCGAGGTAAAAGTTTCGCCAAAACGGTTATTGAATCTTTCGGCAATGTTGCGGGTGATTTCAACGTGTTGAACTTGATCATCGCCAACGGGGACGTCGGTGGCCTGATATAGCAAAATGTCGGCGGCCATTAAAACCGGATAATCAAACAGTCCGGCGGAAATATTTTCGCCTTTACCGATGGATTTGTCTTTGAATTGCGTCATTCTGGTCAGCTCGCCCATGTATGTAAAACAGTTTAAAATCCAAGTCAGTTCGGCGTGCTCGGGCCGAGAGGATTGAATAAAAATAGGCGATTTTTCCGGATCAATCCCGCAGGCAATATAAAACGCGGCCAGTTCTAAAATTCTTTTTTGCAAATCGGCGGGATCTTGAGGAACGGTAATGGCGTGCAAATCGACAATGCAAAAAATCGTTTCGTCGGCTTCGTCTTGAAGTTTGACCCATTGCTTGATGGCTCCGAGGTAATTGCCCAGATGAATGTTACCGCTTGGTTGAACGCCAGAAAAAATTCTTTTCATATTTGGCTCCGACTATTTATAAAGGCACTTATTAAAAACTTGCTTTTAAAGCGCTGATTTTAAGTTAACAAAAATAGGAATGATGTTCAAGAAAACAGGCCCCGAACCGCTTTGCGTAATACTGACGCGCTGGTCGGGGCCTTTATTGTGCTAGGCACACTCTCGGAATGCCGTCGAGAGTGTGAGCGTGAGGATGGTCGCGGCCATGAGTGTCCAAGGGCTGGCCGCGACAGTAACGGCGGCAAGGTAACTGCCGCCGATGATGCCGATGGCGGCTATCATCAGGGGGCAGGACCTGACTGACAGCAGAACCCCCATGACAATGCCGATGCCCAGGGTGCCTCCAATGAGGCGAAGGGCAAGGCAAAGCGACCCGGGCAAAGCACAGAGCGAAGCCGTAGCCGCCATTACCAGCCACATCAACTGCTTGGCTTGCCGTTCGTTCATTACTTCGCTCCTTCCGTAGGGCTCTCTTTGGTGGTGGTTTGGGTGCCCCACCACAGCTTGGCACCGCAATAGGACAAGATGGTGCCTATTGCGGTGCAGATAAGCATGTCCAATACGCTGTGCGTGAGCACAAACAGCTCCACGGCACAGCCAAAGATCGTGACCGCAACAAGGTTGCGGCAAGCACGGCGACCAAGGCCGTAGGTGATATCGTCCTTTCCAACAAAGCTGTTGGCATCGTCGGCCAGCAGCTTCGCCGACAACAGAGGAAGGAGAATGAACAGAAGAAGGAGGAGCGTCTCCTTGTTCACCAAAGCGGCCCAAACGCCCTGTAGCACGTCAACTTCGATCGACATGCCGGCACCTCCTCGAATTGTACGACCGATTGTGCGGCAGATGTCAAAAAACAAAGATCAGCCAAGATTAGCAATTGTCTAGTGCAAATGCAATACTAATTATCCTATCTGATATGAAAAATATGCTATGGTTATTTTATGGATTGGCAGGAAAAATATTTTCACAAAGCAATATTGTCGGCCAAAATTTTACGTAAGAGTCCTTTTATCAGATTCGTTGGCTTGAATGGGTCGCTGGCGGTTGGCACCGCATCACCCGAAAGCGATATCGATTTTTTGATAATCGCGGCCGAAAATCGCCTCTACACCGTGCGCTTTTGGGCGACGATTTTGCTAGGTTTACACGGTTGGCGTCGGAGGGGTCGTAAAATAGCCGGTCGAATTTGCCTAAATTGTTATTTAGCAACCGAAAATCTTTCAATCCGACCGGAAAATAAAAGCAGTGAAGCTAAGGTAATTAAGGCATATGGTTGTATCATTCCGTTGGTTGATGCCGGCGGGATAGCGGAAAAATTTAAAAAGCAAAATGATTGGATTTTTAAAAAGCCGCTTCAATATCCCAAACAACCACTTGAGATAAAAAATTTTTCGCCTATGCAACCGACAAATTTTGGCGAAAAAGTTTTATCGGGAAAATTTGGTGATTATCTCGAAAATAAAATGAAAAAATATCAAACGAGACGAATTCTTGCCGGTGTCAAAGAGGGTGATGAGATTTTTTTGACTGATTTTGCCATTAAACTTCACCCCAAAAAAGATTATTCGAGCGACTAAATTAGTTATTTTGTGGTCTCATTGATTCAAAATTTCAACTAGCTTGTTGACAAGTATACTTTACATTTGCTAAATTAGTTTCTTGCAATATCTGTAAAATAAAAAATAAATAATACGGAGGTGTTATGCCAAAGATAAGACCACTGTCAGATAGAGTTCTTCTCAAGGCGATTGAGGCCGAAGAAGTGTCAAAAGGAGGAATTATTTTACCTGACTCGGCTAAGGAAAAACCACAAGAAGCCAAGGTTGTTGCGGTTGGGCCGGGCAAGGTGAAAGACGGTCACAAAATCGAAATGACTGTCGCGGTTGGTGACAAAGTAATTTATTCCAAATATTCGGGTGACGAGATCAAAATTGATGGTGAAGAATACACCATTATTGAAGAAGATAAAATTTTAGCAATTGTCGAATAATTAAAAGATAGAAGCGGAGGTAAATATGGCAAAACAGATAAAATTTTCTGAAGACGCGCGGGCCAAAATGCATTCGGGAATCGACACTTTGGCTAATGCCGTCAAAGTAACTTTAGGGCCCAAGGGCCGCAACGTTGTTTTAGATAAGGGTTATGGCGGTCCGATGATCACCAATGATGGCGTAACGATCGCCAAAGAAATTGAGCTTGAAGACAAATTTGAAAATATCGGCGCTCAACTTATCAAGCAAGTGGCCGAAAAAACCAATGATGTGGCAGGCGACGGAACAACCACGGCAACTGTTTTAGCTCAAGCGATGGTTAAGGAAGGATTGAAAAACATTGCTGCTGGAGCAAATCCGATGGCCTTGCGTCGCGGTATAGAAAAAGGAGTCAAATCGGCTATTGAAGCGTTAAAGAAAAACGCCAAACCAGTTTCGGGCAAGGGCGAAATTGCTCAAGTAGCTTCAATTTCTGCTGACAGCAAGGAAGTGGGCGAGCTCATTGCCGAGATTATGGATATGGTCGGCCGCGAAGGGGTTATTACAGTCGAAGAGGGCCAGTCGATCGGTCTGGAAAAGGAAGTGGTTGAAGGAATGCAACTCGATCAAGGTTATGCTTCGCCCTACATGGCTACCGATATGACTCGCATGGAAGCGGTGCTTGATAATCCTTACATCTTGATTACGGATAAAAAAATCTCGGCGGCTAGTGAGATTGTGCCTGTGCTGGAAAAAATTGTTCAATCAGGCAATAAGGAGCTGGTCATTGTGGCCGACGATGTTGACGGCGAAGCCCTTTCGACGATCGTCCTCAATAAATTGCGTGGCGTTTTTACGGCTTTGTGTGTCAAAGCCCCGGGCTATGGCGACAAGAAAAAGGAAATGCTGGCTGATTTGGCTGTGTTGGTTGGCGCCGAACTGATTACAGATGAAACCGGCACCAAACTTGATAGTGTTGAATTGGATATGCTTGGAAAAGCTCGTCGTGTTGTTGCCGACAAGGACAAAACAATTATCGTTGACGGTAAAGGCGAAGCCAAACAAATCAAAACTCGCCTCGAGCAAATCAAAGCGCAATTAGCTAAGGCAGACAGTGACTTTGATAAAGAAAAATTAAGAGAAAGAACAGCCAAGCTTTCTGGCGGTGTCGGTGTAATTAAAGTAGGCGCGGCTACCGAAGTTGAGCTTAAAGAGTTAAAGCATCGCATTGAAGATGCTTTGGCGGCAACAAAAGCGGCTGTTGAAGAAGGAATTGTCCCGGGCGGCGGCGTGGCGCTAGTTGATGTCATAAGAAATGTTGGTGAAACTAAAGTTGATGATGACGACGAAAAAGTCGGTTTGAACATCCTCAAGAAATCTTTGGAGTTTCCTATCAGGCAAATCGCTACCAACGCCGGCAAGGATGGCTCGGTTGTGATTGAGGAGGTTCGAAAAAGAGAAAAAGGTGTGGGTTACAATGCCGCTAAGGACGAATATGATGATATGGTTAAATCTGGCATTATCGATCCCCTTAAAGTGACTCGATCGGCCTTGCAAAACGCGGCTTCAGTGGCGGCGATGATTTTGACCACCGAAGCGGCAGTTACCGATATTCCTGAAAAGAATCCACCGATGCCGCCAGCGGGCATGCCGGGTGGAATGGAAGGAATGTACTAAACCGCTTGAATTAGCTTAAAACCAAAAGAGCCCTCATTTCAGGGCTCTTTTGGTTTTAAGAAAAAGCGCCGGCTTTAGCCGGTGCGTACGTTATTTTTGGATTTTTGCTAAAAAATTAATTTGGCTTTTAAAAATCAAGAGGGCGCTCGGGAGAAAGGGTTCTAGCCTTTCCCGAGCGCCCCTTGTTTGAGGGGGCACAAGCTCCCTCGGTGTGGACCCGTCGCCGCGAAACGACGGGGTCGAGCTGGGCCAGCGCCTGTCGGGGAGGCGCTGTTGACCGCTGAAACAAGCAAAAAGGGTGGGCATACCTTTTGCTTCAGCGATTGGGATGAAGTAAGTTGCCACCAGAGCCACGCTTGCCCATGGCGTGGTCTCTCTGACAACTTGGGCCAGAAGGGAGGGTCTTCCGGCCAGATGGCCTCCTAACCCATGTATGTCACATGGGTTAACGTAAGAGGCCAATCCTTGTAACTCTCACATATGCATCAGGTCGCAACCGCAATTGACGCACATGCGTGCGTCAACGCGGTTGCGGCTTCTGCACTGGGGGCAATGCTCAAGGGGATTTTTCCCCCTCTCCTGCCTAACCCTGGCACACCTGTCGCACAGCGGCGCGCCTTTGGGCGCGGGGCCCTTGAGCTTGCTTGACAAGCCAGCCAGGGGCTGGCCCGTGCAAAGGATCCTTCCCTCGTCGACCTCATGAGCATGAATGTCGTTGCCGATGGCAACACGTTGTACGCATTGTCTCTGCATTGCCTTCTCCTTTACCTCTTTTTTGTAATAATGTACGCCAAAAGGTTCAAGAAATTTTATAAAAATTTGTGTTGTTTGTCAATAAGGTATGCCGCCTGGACTTTGGCCGGTTTATTTTTTTATCCAGCCCTCGACAATAGTCCAAACTTGTTTGCCGGCAGGGTAGGCGGCGGGCAAAAGGAGCAAAAAAACGACGAACCAAATCAAATGTTTGCGTAAAAACTTGAGTAAGCTGATAAATAAAAAAGCGATAATAATTACCGCCAGTGGCAAGCGATATTCAACCGGTATAAGGTTCAAAAAGTGATTATAATAATTTAGGATTTTTTCCATTAGCTTTTATTATGGTACTTGTCATACACTTCTTTCAAGTGTTTATCGGTAAGATGAGTATAAACTTGAGTAGTTGTAACTGAAGAATGGCCAAGCAGTCCTTGAACGCTGCGTAGATCGGCGCCGGCGCGTAAAATGTCGGTGGCAAAACTGTGGCGCAAAACGTGAGGCGTGACTTTTTTAACAAGGCCGGCTCGTTTGGCCGCTTCCTTAACCACTCTTTCAATTTGTCGCGAAGTTAATCGCAAACCCGTTTCAGCTAGTTTATTGGAGCTCGTGTCATATTTTTTAACCTCTAGTTTGTTGGCCGAAGGGTGATCGGGACTTTTGACAAAAAGGGCCTTGTCGTTATCGATACGAGTGGCCAAATATTTTTCCAGCCAGCATCTGGCGTTATCCGACAAAAAAACCACCCTAATTTTGCCACCTTTGCCGGAAACAGAAAATTCGCCTCGCTTTAAATTAACATTGTCTCGGTTTAGTCCGGCTAGCTCGGAAACGCGCAAACCAGTTGAGAAAAGTGTTTCTAAAATCGCGCGATTTCGTAGATCGAGATCATCTGCGCCGGAAAAGGCCTCAAGTAGACGGACAAGCTCCTCTTTTTCCAAAAAGTGAATCACTCTTTCGGGGTTTTTGGCCAACTCAATCTTTTCCGGCGCCAAAGACTTTTTATCTGTTTTGGACAGATATTTGAGAAAACTTCGCAGGGCGATCATGTAATAATTAACGGTTTTATTAGAAATAGACTTGCCGTCAACTGTGTGTCTATTGAGTGCCAGCCGCCATTTGCGCACAAGCTCCAAATCGATTCCGTCAGCCGTTTTAACGCCGTTTTCCTCGGCAAAAGCCACAAACTTTTCTAGATATGAGGCATAATTACGAATAGTTAGTTGAGAATGACCGCGTTCAAGCTCAATATATTCCAAAAATTCTCTAATTTCTTTTTCCATAATTGTATTTTACGACATTAGCAAAAAGTTTTCAAAAAAGAGTTTTATTTGCTAAGATATGCTCGTGAGTATTTTAAGCTATGACCAAAGCGCGCTTGTGGCCATAAATTCTTTGTTGGTAGATAAATCACCAATTCTCGATAAAATAATCGAATTTTTAGCGGTTTATCTTGTTTATGGTCTGCCGGTGGCGATGATTATTTTGTGGTTTGCTTTTCCCGATAAAAGAAAGGCGCTTTTTTTGTCTTTTGCTGGAACGGTCATTGCTTGGTTAGTGCTGACTAAGTTTGTTGTGCCGGCGATTTGGTTTAGGCCTAGGCCGGATTTGGCGGCAATTGGTTTGAAAGAAGTTCTCTTTCATCGTCCCGACTATTCTTTCCCGTCCGACCACGCCACGGCCTTGTTCGGCATGGCTTTCGGCTTGTATCTTTTTAATTGGCGCAAAGCAGCAAATTATTTTTTACTTTTTGCAATTATTATTTGTACCTGTAGAGTGGCGCTGGGAGTGCATTTTCCGCTAGATATTATTGGCGGTGCAGTTTCCGGTTTAATCGGCGCGTTAGTTGCCAAAGCATGTTCTAAATTTTTAATTAAATATTTATATAATCCGATCGTTAGCGTTTTGAAAAAAGTGAGGATGGCTTGAAGAAGGAAGATTGTATCGGCAAAAGGCATCTGGCCGCGGAAGTTGTTTCTTGGTTTTTCTTTCCTCCTATTGTGGCGACAGTATTTTTTATTTTTTTAATATTTTGGTACTCCAAAGATTTTTCTCAAGGGCTGGGGTGGCTTGTCACGATCTCGCCTTTTCTTATATTTATTCCGATTATCTTTTTCATTATTTCTTATAAATTGGGTTGGATTAGCGATTTGGATCTTTCCAGAAGAGACGAGCGGCCAACTTTTTTGTTTGTTTTTATCACCATGCTTTTGGTCTCCTCGATTGTTTTATATCTGATCAAAGTACCAACGAGAATTTTTATTTATGCTTTTTCAGGATTAGTCATGACTCTGGTGACTTCGATCATCACACTTTTTTGGAAAATCAGTTTTCATACAGCTGTGACGACCAGCGTGGTAACGGCAATTATTATTTTAGGAGGGCTAAAATTCTGGCCTTTTTTCATCCTCATTCCTATTATTGGTTGGGCAAGGGTTTGTCTTAAAAAACATACTTTTTGGCAAGTGACGGGTGGGGCGGTTGTTTCGTTTTTAGTCACAGCGTTTATTTTTTATTTGTTTGGAGTAAATTTATTTTAAATTATGAGCGCAATTTTGGGGTTTCTTAGTCATTTTATTATTAACACCATTTCTACAATGGGCTATGGCGGCGTTGTTTTGTTGATGGGAATTGAATCGGCCAACATCCCCTTGCCCAGTGAAGTGATTATGCCTTTTTCAGGATACCTAGTTTCGACTGGCCGCTTTAATTTAATCGGAATTGCCTTGGCTGGAGGAGTGGGTTGCTTAATCGGCTCTCTTTTTTCGTATTGGATTGGTGCAAAAGGCGGCCGGCCGCTTATCGAGAAATACGGCAAATATATTTTGATGAGCAAGCACGATCTGGATGTCGCCGATAGATGGTTTTCGCGCTGGGGAATGTCGGCGGCGCTCATTGGCCGTTTATTGCCGATAATTCGCACTTTCATTTCTTTCCCCGCCGGAATCGCCAGAGTCAATCTTTTGTGGTTTTCTGTTTACACTTTTACCGGATCGGTGATTTGGTCTTACTTTTTGGGCTGGGTCGGTTACAAATTAGGGGCGAATTGGGACAGTTTAAAAACTTATTTTCACGGAGCCGACTATATCATCGGCACTTTAATAATCGTTGCTTTAGTCTATTGGATATATCGACATATCAAAAATAGCCGCGGAGGCGAGAAATAATTTAGAAGTGCTATAATTGAATCAGCAATTTTAATTATTTTTTATTATGCTGATTGAGATTTCAAAAGTTCGCGGTTTGCCGACGGGGGCGATTGATGAGGGCGCGTTGATTGGTACGGTGAAGCAAGTGGTGATATCGCCGGAAGCGGCTAGAGTTATTGGTTTTTTGGTAAAAATAAAAGGCCTTTTTCGCGGTCAAAAAGTTATTTCCTTTCAAGACGTTGTCGATATAGATACGCAAGGTTTGGTGATTAATTCGCGCGACAATCTCGTCAGCGAAAATGAGATTGTCCGAATAAAGGAGCTAGTTGATAGTCGTTTTAGTTTAATTGGCTTATCAGCACGGACTAAAAATAAAAAATATCTTGGACGAGTTAGCGACGCCGTGATTGAATCGACATCAGGCGATATTATTAGGGTATATGTAAAATATTTTTGGGACGAGAGAATTTTCGAACGATCAATGATTCATGAAATAAAAAAAGACGAAATAATTTTAACCTTTGACGATAAGAAAAAGGTTAAAAAGAAACAAGCAGTGATGGCGGCCGAAAAAGTGGTTGAAGCGGCCTGAATCAAGCGAACTATTTTGAATCAGAAGAAACTATTGATTAGTGGATTGAGAAGCCCTATGATTAAAGTAGGTCGAACATAAAAATAGTGCGCGGAGGGTGAGATGAAAAAGATGAATTGGCTGGATTGGACAGCCTTCATTTTAGTCGCAATCGGTGCCCTTAACTGGGGACTGGTTGGTCTCTTCTCATGGGACTTGGTCAAATGGATCTTCGGTGACATGACTACTGTCTCGCGTATAATCTATACCCTTGTTGGTATAGCGGCGCTGTATCGCGTGTTTACTATCTCGGCTAAGAGTTCGGATTAGTTCGCACCTTGTTGCAAAAGCGGTTTGTGGGAGGATTTTTCTTGTAGCTTTAAGCTCAAAGTCCGCTTTTGCTTTGAGCGGTTGAATAGCAAAAAGAGGTTATTTTAGATTTGAACTCAAATAAGAGTTTTGTGGTTTTATGCGAGTGTTGGAAAAGCGATTTTTATGTCGCTTTTTTGTTTGTTTAAGTTCTTAAGTTGTAATTAGACACAAACTCTATCTCAAAGCTTTTTCGTAAGATCTAAATGGAGGAAAAATGAACGAAAATATTAATCAAAAAATTGCCAAGATACCTTTTTGGCTGTGGTATCTGATTTCGGCCCTGCTCATTTGTTTCGACCTAATTTATACTTTCTTCTTTTTGAACAATAACTCAAAAGCTATGGAGGCCAGTCCTCTCAATGCCTATTTCGCCAGTATTTTTGGGAATAACTATTTTTTAGAAATGGTTCCTGTCGTGCTGCTACTCCTTTATGGTGCGGGCAAATTAGTGGGTTGGATTATTAAAAAATATTATCCGAAATCACAAATAAGAGGTGAAAATTACACGATGATTGTGGTGGCTTTGCTAGCTCTGCCCAATATTTTATTTAATGAAATATTGGCGATCTTGTTCGGCACAAAACCAATGCTTAGTTTTCGGGGAGCATTAATTTTTGGGCTGGTTTTAATGGCGCTGTTTGTAACTATGACCGAAATTGCTGATTCCAAAGCAACCAAGGATATTGCTAAATAACGGAGAAATGTTATGCCAGAATTTGAATCAAGAATTCCGGAAGAAGAAACTGGGGAATCAAAAGAAGAGCCAACTTCTCAAGAGTTGGTTGATTAGTGCTGTTCACTTTCCGGCCAAAAACTGATACATTCAACCTGTTAGTAAATAATTTTAAAATAAAATGCTCGAAGTTGGAATTGTTGGATTGCCAAATGTGGGGAAATCCACCTTGTTTAATGCTTTAGTGAAGTCGCAACTGGCGCAGGCGGCTAATTTTGCTTTTACAACAATTGAGCCGAATGTGGGCATTGTTGAGGTGCCGGACGACAGAATTAATCAACTGGCCGTGGTGGAAAATAGCGCTCGCACCGTTCCGGCGGCGATCAAATTTGTAGATATTGCCGGTCTCATTGCCGGAGCGCACAAAGGCGAGGGTTTGGGCAATAAATTTTTGTCGCATATTAGGGAAGTCGACGCGATCGCCATGGTGGTGAGGACTTTTGTCGATGAAGATGTTACCCACGTTAGCGGTAAAATTGATCCCCTGAACGACATTGAAACAATTTTGACGGAATTGGCCTTGGCGGATTTGGACACTTTAGAAAAAAGACTGGCGGCGGTGGAAAAAGAGGCGCGTTCGGGTGATAAGGGCTCGGCTAAAGCTCTTGAGGTTTACGGTGAAATAAAAAAAATTCTTCTTGAAGCGAAGCCAATTAGCGGTATGAAATTGACTGACGAGCAAAAAGATTTGATTCAAGAAGCAAATTTTTTGACGGTTAAACCATTTATTTATGTTTTTAACGTTTCGGAAGATGAAGTAAAAATAACCCCTGAAAAAATAATTGATGGCTTTTCTTTGAACGGATTAGTCGAAAAAGATCAGGTAGTGGTGATATCGGCTAAAATCGAAGGTGAAATTTCGGCTTTGACGAACGCCGAGGAACAGAAAGAATTTTTGGCGGAGTTAGGTCTTAAAGAGGCGGGTTTGGATCGTTTAGTCCAAGTGGGATACAACGTTTTGGGCTTGCAGTCGTTTTTTACGGCCGGTGAAATGGAAGCGAGAGCTTGGACAGTCAAGAAAGGGGCTAAAGCGCCGGAGGCAGCTGGCGTGATACACACTGATTTTGAAAAAAAATTTGTTAAAGCCGAAGTTGTGCCTTATGACGATTTTGTTGCATTGGGCGGCTGGCAAAAAGCGAAAGAAAAAGGCAAAGTACGGCTTGAGGGTAAAGAATATGCTGTTTGTGATGGCGATGTGATGTTTTTTCATCACGGAAAATAGTATATACTGAAGAAAAGCTAAGGAGGGAGATGGCAGGGATTAGTAGCGATATAACACCAGGGTCTGAAGCAAGCCAGCAGGTTTTGGCTTCGGCCGAGGCGACGCAAATACCAGTGGCTGAATCTGCCGATCAGGCATCGCCAGATATTGCTGTTCCGGAAGCGTCAGTTCCACCGGTGATTGAGCCAGCAGCTCCATCGGAGGTGCCAGTGGTTGATCCACTTACCCCACCGGCGGCTCCTGAAGTGCCTGCTGTGCCTGATGCAAGCCCGACCATCCCAACGGAACAGTCTGTGCCAGTTGGTATTTCCAATACTTCGCCAGCTAGCCCCGAAGGACAGCAAGCAGCTGCAGCGGTAAAAAATGCCTTTGGAGGTGACTATTCCGGTTTAGAAAGTGTCATAGGTTCAACAAACATCGAAGCTCAACCAACTCCGCCAACAGTGCCACCATCCACTCCACCGGAAGGCCAACAAAATATTGTAGAGGTAGCTGGGGCGGATAATGCTGCTGAAACGCCAGTGCCTCCAGCTGAAGCACCAGCGTCAGATCAGACTGTTTCGCCGTTAGAGGCGACAGCTCCACCTGCAACCAACCAAACGCCGGAGGCAACGCAGCCAACCGCACCCGAAGAAACTAAAGAGGAGCAGATCCCGCCACCCGCGACTATTATCACTCCCGACGGCAGTGTTACTCCGGGAAGTGACGAAATTAATACTAATCAAGATCCGCCGCCAGCCGAGTTTCCGCCAGCTGGCGCTGACGAGATATTTCCCGAGACACCAGCAACACCGTCGCAGGAAGAAGCATCAAATACGCAGGAAGATGAAGCTACTGAAGATATGATAGGAGAAAATATCCGGAGGATCGCAGCTGGTTTTGCAGCAGTTAATAAGGATTGGGAGCAACTTTTATTAATCTTGAAACAAAAGGGTATCGATGTAGGCGACGAAACCGGTCCGGAAAAAGGCAAGGGGGAATAAATGGAAATTACCGAAATACTTTACATAGTTTTAATCGTCTCGGTTGCCGTCATTACGATTACGATTGTTTGGTTAGCTAATGAGCTAATGCAACTAATAAAATCCTTGCGCCGATCGGCCAACGACACGGCTTTAATGACTAATGAACTTAAAGATAAGGTTTTGCTGGTGTCGGAAGCCCTTGATCGGGCGGGAACCGCGGCAACGAAAATAATTGGCATGATTGAAGATGGCATTGAAACTATTAGAGAAAAAAAAGATCAAATCTCGAATAGCATTGGTTTAGTCGCGGGTGTGGGGGATTATTATAAGCAGAGAAAACAAGCTAAAGTTGAGGAAAAAGAAGCTAAAGAAGCGTTAGAAGACGAGCCAGAAAAAGACACTGAAGATGAAAAATCTGCTGCCGAGACAAACGATAAAGAAGAGAAACCGAAGAAGGAATAGTCTTTTAATTATTTTTTTACTTTTGGCCGCCGGCTTGGCGTGTTTTTTTATTGTCAAAAAGAATTATTTTCGCTCGGTTTCGGTAGAAGTGGCCAAGAAAGATTTGCCAACAAGCGTGCCGTTTCCGCCTACACAAAGCGCTAGCGCATCGGCCACGGCTACTGGGACGGTTGTAAATATTGAAATTCCCGAACAACTGAATCTCGATATCCCTTTTACTTCCCAAGCGCCAAGGGCAATTTGGGATCACACTCACGAAGAGGCCTGCGAGGAAGCGGCAATATTAATGGCGGGGAGATATTTTTCCAAAGGCAAAATAAATGGGCCGGAAGATGCTGAAAAGGCCCTTCAGGAAATTATTGATTTTGAAATGAAAAAACTTGGATTTTTTGAATCGACAACGGCCAAGCAAACAGCCGAAATAATCGAGAGCTTTTATGGCTTAAATGCGGAATTAGTTTTTTCGCCCGATATCAAAACGATTAAGCGCTCTTTGGCCGAAAACAAATTGGTGATAGTGCCAACGGCTGGCCAACAGCTTGGTAATCCTTTTTACACCAGTCCCGGCCCTTTATATCACATGCTTTTAATCAAGGGCTACACGGCGGATAAATTTATCACTAATGATGCGGGTACAAAGCGAGGAGAGAATTATCCTTATAAATTCGCGACGGTTTTGGAAGCTAACCACGATTGGAACAACGGCAATGTTGCTGAAGGTGAAAAAGTGGTAATTATTGTGTCCAAGTAAAAGAAGAAGGCCCCGCGTTTCGCGGGGCCTTTGTGTTACTCGCCTGATTCAGACCAGGTAGCGCAAGACCGAAGAACATCCTTGCGCAAAGAAGTGGTATAGGGCGAAGTTGGCTAGCCCGTACACCAAGAAAGTCGTGGTGGTGCTGATCGAGACAGCCACGATCAGCAAGAGAACGCAATGGGGCCTCTTGACGTAATGTTCGATCGTCAGTAGCCCAGTTGTACAGGGAACCAAGATGAGCCATTGCACCAGCCCATCCCGAACCCAAAGGAGTTCGGCGCCGAAGAGGTCGCAGAATACGAGGACGGCCATTGCGATGAAGGCCGCCATGCCGGAGGCCATAAGTGCTCCTGCAAGAGTATCTTGACGCTTGCAGAGAAAGAACGTAGCGAGCCCGACCGCCGCCAGCAGCACCGTTGCGGCTGCGCTAGCCCCGATCAGCGTTCCGCATACTGCTGCCATCTGCATGACCACTCTCCCTGTTAAGGATCGCGCTCCGCGTTGGCTGAATTCTAAAACAAACGGCAATTTTAATCAAGAGTTCTTGATACTTTTCGTCCATTATTCTACTCTTTAAAAAGCAGAAGATTATTAATATGAAAAAATATCAATATTTAATTATTGGCGGCGGACCCTCGGGAACTTTTGCCACTCAAGCCATTAGATCGCGCGACCAAGCCGGTTCGATAGGGATTATCGACGATCAAGGCGAGCGGCTTTATTCAAAAGTTATTTTGCACCAATTTATCACTGGCGAAATTGAAAAAGAAAAGCTTTATCTTGAAAGTCCGCAGTGGTATCAGGAAAATAAAATAGAGCTTTTATCGGCCAAAGTTGAAGGGATTAATCTTGAAGAAAAGACGGTTTTGCTTCCAAGTGGTGAAGCAATTAGTTTTGAGAAACTCCTTCTAGCTTTAGGGGGAACGCCAAGAAAATTGAATGTGAGGGGCGAAAATCTTGCAGGAATAAGTAATTTATATTCGCTCTCTGATGCCGAAAAGATTAAAAATGAACTCGAAAAAGCCAAAAAAATTGTCATTATCGGCGGTGGTTTTTTAACTATTGATATTGTTAGCACTTTAGCGCGAGCGGGCAAGGACGTCACAGTGGTTGCGCGGACTCAAAGAATCTTGCAAGAAAAAATCGGTCCCAAAGGATCTGAAATCGTTGAAAAAATTATGACGGGAGAATCTGCCAAGTTTGAATTTAATGCGTCGGTGGAGCGTTTTGAAGGCCGGTTAGCGGTGGAAAAAGTGGTTTTAACTAGCGGAAAAATCCTGGCGGCCGATATGGTGATTGTAGCGGTTGGTATCGTCCCTAATATTTCTCTAGCCCAAGCTAGTGGCTTAAAAGTTGGCAAGGGGATCATTGTCGATCAAAAGCAAGAAAGCTCTGACAAAGATGTGTACGCAGCGGGTGATTTGTGCGAGGTAACCAGACAAAATTTGCCGGAATCTTTTATGCCGGGCAACTGGCATTTTGCTGCTTCTTCGGGCCGGACGGCGGGTTTGAATATGTCTGGAGCCAATGAGCAAAATGACGATTTGCCGCTTATAAGTAAAGTGTTGCCAAAATTGAAATTGGGCTTTGTTGGTTTTATTAATGAAAAATATTTTGCTGATGAATTTTGCAGCGAAAATAAATATATTTGTTCGTATAAAAATGATGATTATTTGGTTGGGTTAAGCACAATTAATCTTAGCCAACCAGTTTTTGAACTAAAAAAATTTTTGGGCCAAAAATACGACAAAGAGCTGATTCTAGGGTTTTTGAGGAGTGGGCGGGATTGACCAAAAAGGGTTTTTCTGGTTAACTAGGGCTGTTTACGCACCAAAGGAGGCAGAAATGAACGCCGATTCAGACGGTGCAAGGGCTGCGGCAAAATGGTTAAGACAAGAACGCATGCAGGAGCTGGTGGAGGACCGGGAAGCGGTAGTTTGCATAGCTTCAGGTTGTCCTTTTTACGAAGCCGCGGAAACGGCGAATTGCGCGGCGTGCACGGCTGGGCTAGCTCTTCCGGCGGGGATCAGTGAAAGGTGGCTCGAAACGTGGGCGCGGCATGCCACCAGATGTAAAGACCAGTAGGTCTTTCTGAATTGTTCTCCATTTTAGTTGTCTAACTAGCGTGTGCCATCAGGCGCCGAAACTCATAGTAGTCGGCGCCTTTTCGTTGACTTTATACCTTATTTTTTATAGAATATTGGCATCTCGTTGCCCTTTCAAAACTTTCTTACCGGAGGGTAAAATGGCGGCAAAGGCAAAGCGACAGAGTAGCGCAACGTCGTCGCAGGAGTATGCAGAAAATGTCGTACCGCCAACAACTGGAGTAAGGGAGGCCGGAACGTTCAACCCTTGTAACGTGCGGAGGGCGCTCTGTCACGTTAACAAGCGTTCTGGCCACAGGCCGGATCTTTTCCCTGGGATCTTCGACAGGGAGAAGTGTAAGGCCGTGCAGTGTCCAAGCTACGGGCGCTGCTCCTCCCTGCAGAATTAGTGAATAGCCGTTGGACAACGAGATGACCTTCACAGGAACGGCTTGTCTCACGAGATGAGCCAAGCCGTTCCTGCCGCTTTTTTTAAAATAGGTCGCAATCTTCGGGTCCCATCGTCTAGTGGTTAGGGCACCAGGCAGATTATTATGAATTCAATTTATGGCCCCATCGTCTAGTGGTTAGGACGCAAGGTTCTCATCCTTGTAACAGGAGTTCGACTCTCCTTGGGGTCACCAATTGAATTCATGAAGTAAAAAGGAATAGGTTTTTGTTCCACCCAAAAACCGCATCCTGGCAACTGGGGTTCAACTCCCCATGGGATCACCAGTTAACAAAGGACAATTAGGTTTTTGTTCCACCCAGAAACCGCATCCAAATTTTAAAAACTAATGGCGCGCGTTGACCAAAAATTTTTTAGCCAAGACACTCTCGATATTGCTCAAAATCTTTTGGGTAAAATAATTGTTTCTAAAATAGATGGGCAAACTCGCAAGGGCCGTATTGTCGAAACGGAGGCCTATATCGGCTCGGACGATTTGGCTTGCCATGCCCGTTTTGGACGGACCAAACGAACCGAAACAATGTATGCTCCAGCGGGTCGAGCATATATTTATTTGTGTTATGGCATTCACGAGCTTTTAAATATTGTTACTGACAAGGAAGGATCTCCCGCCGCTGTTTTAATCAGAAGAATTGAGCCCTTAACGGAAAAAGACCCTAAATTAAAATCATATGGGCCGGGTAATTTAACTCGCTATCTCAATATTAGCCGTCGCGAAAATAATCTTGATCTAATCAGTTCAAAAATGCTTTATCTTGAAGACGACGGTTTTGCGGCCGATTCGTTGTCGATTAAAACCGGTAAACGAGTAGGTGTTGATTATGCCGGCGAATGGGCCGACAAACTATGGCGTTTTTATTTAGATAAATAGTTTTAGCTAATCGATTGGCGTAGGGCCGTTTGAACCAAATGATCGATGAGATCCTCGAAGCTGATACCGGCAGCTTTGGCCGCTTTTGGCAGTAAACTTTCGCTTGTTAACCCGGGAATAGTGTTAGCTTCCAGAACGAATAATTTATCATTTTTGTCGGCGATCATATCGACTCTGGCGAAATGACGGCAACCAAGGGCGTTGTACGTTTTTATGGCCAAATCTTGCGCGCTTCGAGATAATTTTTCGGAGATTTTAGCCGGCACTATCTCTTGAGTGGAACCGTTATACTTCGACTTAAAGTCAAAGAATTTGGTTTGGGGCTTTATTTCGATTACCGGCAAAGCTTTTTTCTCGCCTTTTTCATTTTCGATAATAGCGACCGTTAACTCGCGACCGGCAATATATTTTTCAACGATGGCCTCGCGTGAATGTTCCAAGGCATTCTTGATGGCGATTTTATAATCGGCTTCATTGGTGCAAATAGCTACGCCCAAACTGGAACCGCTGGCGGCTGGTTTAACGACAAGAGGAAAGGCAAGAGAGGGTCTGCCGGTTATTTGGGAAATGATTTCGAATTCAGCTGTCGGAATTTGCTTGGCCTGGAAAATATATTTTGAGAATTTTTTATTCATGGCCACGGCGCTGGCGGAAGGGTTTGAACCAACGTAGGGGACGCCAATTTCTTCTAAAATTCCTTGTAAACCACCATCTTCGCCGAACTTGCCATGCAGAGCGATAAAAACCAACGAAAAATGTCTGGCAATATCAATCAGGGGGAAATTTATGACGCTGGGCAATTTAGCCGGATCTTTTTGGAGATTAGCAATTTCCGGTGGTTGCATCAGACGGCCGGTGCCGGTGTCGAGAATACCAACTTGATATTTGAGATTTTCCAAAGCGGCGACTACGTTGGCGCCTGATTTGATCGAAACCTCGCGTTCGCTGGATCGTCCGCCTAGCGCCACGAGAATCCTTGGTTTATTTGGATCTACTTGAATCGTCATATTAGAACAGTCTCCTTTAGAGTGTCGAGGTCAATGAACTTGTCAGCTTCTTCAATCAGTCTGGACGAAGCAGTCTTTTTAAAAGCGATCACTTCAGCACGACAGCCAAGCGATTTAACATGTTCGGCTAAGTCTTTGAAGTCACCGTCGCCGGAAACCAAGACAACGACATCAAGTTTAGAAGCAGTACGCATAATATCCATGGCAATACCAACGTCCCAGTCGCCCTTTTTTGCGCCGCCTAAAAAGATTTGCAGATCTTTAGCTTTTATTTCCCAGCCCTGTTTAGCCAGTGCCTCAAAAAAATTACTTTCCGGCTCAATGTCAGCTCTGATAACGTAAGCTATAGCTCGAATCAGCTGACGCTCGCCAACGCCAAGCTCCATAATTTTTTCAAAATTGACTTTTTTCGAGTACAAATTTTTGGCCGAATAATACATATTTTGCACGTCAACAAAGATACCAACGCGCTGATAATGATTTATTTTCATATAATAACCTCCAAGATTACTTTACAACAATTTTTTCTGTTACAGAAGGGTTATCTTCCAAATGGAAGCCATATTCCCCTTCGTTTTTAATTTTATAAGAGAATTGATCACCGTGATAAAGAATTGGCGAAACGCAATCGCTTAAACTGTCGTGGGTTGGGTGAGGATCGCAGGCAACCTGATGCGAAGTTGAATCCAAATTGATAATAGTGATTTCTTGTCCGGCAGACATTTGGGCTCTTGACGGCGAGAAGGCGCCATTTTCAATTTTTATACTACTGGTGAGCTGGGCGGTTACTGTAGCCGAAGCGCCATAATCGCGGATTGATTTTATTTGCAAATTCTGGCAACCGCAGAGCAAAAACATTATCAGCAGAGCAAAAATAGTCAAACCCGCTCGTCCGGTTTGCAATTTAAAATTCTTTTTTAGGTTCCAGTTTAACAGCGAATTTAAATTTTCGGGTTTTACCACTGCCATCATCTATCTCATCTGTTTTATTTTTGCCATAAAAGTCAACCAATTCGGCCGAGAGAATTTCTTTCAGCGTCGAAATCTCTTCCAGATTGGCCTTCACATCAGAAACTGTTTTTTGATTACCGTCTTGAAGCATGATGTGATCGCGAACACGCTTTTTTTCTAGCGCCTTCGCTTTAGCTTCTTCAGAAATTTCTTTAAATGAAGGATCGCTGTCGAGAGCCGATTTAATCATATCTTTGAGGGTGCGGTTTTCGGCCTCCAAGTCCTCAATCATTTTGATCCGTTGTTGAATACTAGCAATATCCATGTACCTCCTTTAAAACTAAAACACAAAAGCAGTTTAGCAAAAAATAGAGCAAAAGGGAAAATTACTCATACCTTAGAGCATCGAGAGGATTGATTTTTGCCGCTCTTTTTGAAGGATAAATTCCTGTAGAAAGACCGACAACCAATGAGAACATAATGATGATGAGCGTAAACCATAACGGCGTAGAAAATAGCAACACTGTTTCGGCACCGACCAGTTTAGCCAAGAAATTAATGGCAAAATTAATTGAGTACGATAAGAAAACGCCAAAAAATGCGCCGGCAATACCCCCCATGCCGGCAATTAACATGGCTTCAGACAAAAACATCCAATATATATCGCTATTGTCGATGCCGAGGGCCTTCATAATGCCAATATCGCGGGTTCTTTCAAGGAGGGCGATTGTCATAGTGTTAAACATACCAATGGCGGCGACAACTAAAGCGACACTGCCTAGAGCAACCAGGCCTATTCTGATGTAGCCAAAGACCTTGTCTATTTGGGCGATTGTGTCGGCGACGGAGGTGACAGTTAACCCCATGCCCTCGATTTCCGACCTAACCGCGCTAATATTATCTTTTTCAGAAACTTTGACCTTTAAAGCCGAATAAATGGTGTCGTCATTAGTATATTCAGAAATTAGCTTTATGGGGTAGTAAGCAAAAGTGGCGGTATTATCTTGAACTATACCGCTGACTTTTAAAACTAAATCTTTTGTCACAGACGTTTTGTCTTTTGTTTTGAAAGTAACAGTCAAACTAAGGTCTTGATTGATGATATCGGTCGGCTCTTGACCCAGCGATTGAACAAGGGCTGTCGAAATAACGGTTTTTTGTTCTTCGTCGGTGAAGGTATTTCCTTTAAATAATCGCAAATCCTCCAAAGCGAAATAGTCATCTTCGACGGCGGTAGCAACAATATCGGTCTTTTTTGTTCCCATAGCGGCTTTGCCGCCTAAAGAAAGAACAGGGCTAATACTGGCCACTCCTTTGAGGGTGGAAATCTTTTTGACCGTTGCGCCGTCCAATTTGAAACTTGCCGTTTTGCCTTGCGATACATCTAGGGTAGAAAGGGAATTGATCGAGCTAATTCTTTTGATCGAAAATTCTTGCAAGCCATAACCGAGCGAAACTAAGAAAACGATCGCGCCGATACCAACAGCAATGCCGGTTACAGTTAATATGGTTCGGCTTTTCTTGCCCATTAAGTTTGACCACGTTGTTTCAATAATCTGTGATGGTCGCATTATCCCTCTAAAGCGTGTTCACTTAGTTTAAAGTCGGCAATTTCTTGAACTGATTCAGTGTGATGATTGCGTTGTTCCTTGACAATTTGGCCGTCCCGCAGAAAGAAAATGCGATCAGCAAATTTAGTGTAATCGGGATTGTGTGTAACCATAATGACGGTTCTTTTTGACTTTTTGTTTAAGATATTAAAAATTTCCATAACCTCATTAGCAGATTTAGTGTCTAAATTTCCGGTCGGCTCGTCAGCGATAATAATCCAAGGATTAGCGGCCAAGGCACGGGCCATGGCCACTCTTTGCTGTTGGCCTCCTGAAAGCTCGGTCGGTTTTTTTTGAAAATGTTTTGATAGGCCAAACATTGCGAGCATCGATTGGGCTCTTTTGATACTTCGGACTTTTGGCTCGTTGTTAGCCAAAAGGGGCAAAGCAACATTTTCCTCGTTGGTTAGGTTTTTTAGTAGGTTGAACTGCTGAAAAACTATACCGATTTTGGTACGGCGATAATTTGCCATCTGATGATTGTTGAATTTGGAAATGTCTTCGCCTCTGATTTTGACCTTGCCAGTGTCAATCACCTCGAGACCGCTAATAATGTTCAATAGAGTTGATTTACCGCAACCGGAGGGACCGAAAAAGATCACAAATTCACCCGATTCTATCTCGAAGCTGATTTCTTTAAGTACGGTAAAGGTATTTTCGGCGAATTTGTAACTTTTGGTAATATTTTCTACCTCGATAACCTTTGTTTTAGCCATGTTTTTATTATAACAAAACTTTATTTGAAGCGGTTAACTACTCCTTGCCAAATTTGAACGAACGGACCGGCAACGGCGTTGTAGATAATAACGAGAATGTTCTTTTCTCTTTGAGGCGTGGTGAAGGTGTAATCGTCGGAATAGGCGGTGTTGTTGGCCCGATCAGCACTCTTGATTCTAAAATGATAAAGCGAATTCGGTCTTAAATCATTGACGATAATGGTGTGGGTAACATTAAGAGAAAGATCTTCTTTGGAACTGGAGTCATAAGTGTCGCCCATGCCAGTGCCATATTCAACTTTGCTTGTTGCAGGTTCGTTAGTTTCCCATGACACAATTAATTGGAATTTTACGTTTTCACCCGTGCCGGTTGAAGTTATTTCTGATTTGGCGTTCAAAATTTGTGGTGCTTCGGTGTCGGCTGTTGTAGTGAAAGTCATATCAGAGCCGTTTGCCACGTTGCCAAATTTGTCGATTGATCTGGCACTGATGTGATAGACGGTTTTAGGCGATAAGCCAATGAGGGTGACTATGTGGTCGGTGGTCATCTGGGCGCTTCCTTGCGATCCACCGTATTGCGTCGATTCGCCAAAATCGACATTGGAGTTAGCTTCGATATTGGTTTTCCAGCTGACTTTAGCCGTTGTTTCGCCAACTTCAGAAATGGTTACATCAGAAATAACTGGTGTGGGCGGAATTTCAAAGACGTAATCATCGGAAATTGTGGTATTGCCATCGGTGTCGGTGGCCTTGATGCGCAGATGATATTGACCGGCATTGAGGTTTTGCAGCTGAAATTTATGCTCGGTGTTGAGAGTAGCGTCAACGATTTCTTGATCGTAATTTGTGGTTTGGCCATATTCAACAACCGTGGTGGAAAGTTTTGAGGTTGTCCAAGAAACAATGGCGGAATTGTTAGTTATATCGGAAAAGTTCGTGCCGGAGATCAAAAGGAGAATTCTTTCCGGTGTGGTGAAATCGAAGACCTGCGAGTAACCAGTAATCTGAATTTCGTTTTTGGAAAGGACCTTGTAATAATACTTAACCGACGGGTCGAGATTATAAAGCGTTACCTCGTGATCGGATTTCATATCGGGCAAACCAACAACTTTTACCGTATCTTCTTGTCCGCTGGCGGTGGCTAGCGAAGATCCTTCAAGCAGGGGCTCGGTTGAGTAGGCAACGAAGGAATCAGATAGTTGATCGGTGTGCCAAGTAATTTTAGCGCGGACGCCGACATCTTGTTTCCAACCGAAGAGTTCGACGCTGGGTGGTGAAGTAACGTCGGGAGCAGTACCCGGGCTGGAGGTAACAACAGTACTGACGCGGGAAATATTGCCGTCGGTATCTTCGGTAGCGACTTTATAGGAATAATTAGTGCCAACGGCTAGATTCATATCTAAATAACCGTTTTGGTCGGCGTTGCCCAAAAGCGAGAACGTTTTGCCGTCGGTAGCGCGATATATTTTGTATTGTTTAAAGTTATTAATAGAAACAGCCGACCAAATTATCGCCAAACGATATTCACTTGTGTTTGAGTTAGAAGCATCTTTAATTTGAACATTTTCCACCGTTGGCAAAATTTCTTTGGATAAACTGACAATATTATTATAATTGTCGCGAAGTTTGATATAGACAGCTTCGGCATCACCCGCATCATAAGAAGAAACCGTGGTGTTAAAGGCCTGCCAGCTAGCTGACGTGAATTGGTCGGTATTAGAAATCATCATTGTGATTGGCGAGGATGTGTCGCTGGCAGTGAGATGGAGCGTGAGGGTAGCATCGCTTGCATTAATAATAAGGGAGGTTCCTGTTGGGGCGCCACTGTCTAAATTGATAGCTGATGAATCGCTGTAGGCATGGGCTGAATTAACTACGACCTTAATCCTAACTTTAAATGATTCGGTTAGGTTTTGATTTGGAAAGTCAATGCGAGGATCAAAGTAGGCAACATGAGAAATTGGGGTTTCGTTGCCGGTAATATTGGCACCAATATCACCGGATTGAGCGGCTGAAGAAGCGTCTTTCCAAGTGTTAGTAGTGGGGTTGAAATAAGCTATGGAAACGGTTGAGGTCCAGCGCAATTTATAGTCGATTTTCACCTTGCCAGCAGCGGTGGCGTTTTCCGATAGATCAAGCTGGTCGGCGGTAACTTCGCGCGGGGCAATATCGGCTGGCGTGACGCTAACGGTGGCCGAGTAATCGCTTACCATATAAGTTGAGTCTTGCTTAAGATAAGCGTATGCCAGTTTGTAATAATAAAGATTGTCATTAGCCAGTCCGGTATCGGTATATTCACTCCAAGTCGAGGGTGTGGCAGTAACTTTGGCTGGATCGGTGGTGAGTTTAGAAAAATTGGCGTTATTATCGCAATCGGTTTGGCAACGATAGATATATACTTGAGCATCAATATTGGCGTCTGTGGGAAAATCAAAAGGGTTATACCAGCTCAAAGTGGCTTGTTGGTGACCGGGAGCGGCTTCGACTAGATCGTTGCTATCGTTGGTGTGATCGGCGGCTGTGTGGGTTGAACCCGGAATGTGTTGGCTGACATATACCTTGCTTGGCGTGCTGTTAGCAGCGGGGAGCTGGCCGGTGGAAGCAATGGTTTTGAGAGGATTATTAGATTCAAACTTAGGATCATATCTTGTCTCATAATAGGTTGAAGTTGGATCAATACATTCAGAGACACTGATGGTTTGCGGTCCGCCCGATAAGAATTTGAAATAGTCCGTTGGAGTGTTTTCTGGTGTGAAAGTATAACTACCAGCCGATTCCGCCGGAAAATTGAAACATTTAGAAGTATCGTTGAGTGAAGATTTTGTGTATGGCAAGGTGGCGAATGTGTCGGAAGAAGAAAAATAAACCATACCAGATTTAGAACTGGCGTCGTAAGCATAATCTGTTTTGACATTGCCAAAGGCATCATAAGCGGTCAAAATTACACTTTCGGTAAAGGCCGTGTCATTGGCTTTTTCCCAGTCGGTACCGTTGAGCGAAAGAGTGGGACTGGCGGTTAGCGTAAAATGATCAATGGCCTGGGGTTTAACGGTAATGGTGAAATCGGTGTATTTACCGCTATTGGCGGTGGTGGCCACTCGCAAACGCAAATCATTGGCGGCGGTGACGACGGTAAAACCGCTACCGTCAAAAGTATGCGTACCGTTATCCATTCCTTCACCGGTGGTAAAGGTGTAGTGGTTGGTGTGATCGTAATCAAAGGCATAATCGGCGGTTGAGTTCAGCGGATTGCCTGGAGTGTCATTGGCTTTGTATAATTCAAACCAAACCTCGCCGGTGAAATTATCAATTAAATTATTGTAGGCATCATAAACGCTGGCGGCGGGCGAGTAGGGGGCAGAGGAATAACCGGATACGTCCCAAGCAAAGGAACTCATGGCAAATTTGTTAGAAGCGGTACGGGGATAATCGGCTAAGCTGAAGTGGTCGGCGCCGGCGCAGAGAACAGTAATATCGGTTATGGCATCATATTGGCTATCGACCGAATTGTGGACGACCAGCGATTGACTGCCCTTGGTTTTGAAAACAAAACCACTGCCGATAAAAGTATGTGTTCCGTTATCTGAACCATCGCCAGAGGTAAAAGTATAGCGATTACTATCGTTATAGGTAAAAGCGGCTTGGGAATCAGAGGAATAAAACCAGACTTGGCCGGTCCAGTCGCTTTTGACGTTGCCAAAAATATCTTTGGCAGTGACAGTGACGTCATTGGCTGGGGTGGAGAAAGCCACACCGGCGGTAACTTGAGTTAGACTACCAGCAATGGAAATTTCCAGCGAGCCAAAATCTCCCGGGCGCACCCGAATATTTTGGCTGGCGTCAGTCCAACCGGCCGAGGGTGATTCGGCGGCGGTAATATTCCAAAAACTATTGACGGCCGAAGGAGTAGCGTCTTTGTAATAGAAACTGGCCGAATTTTCGCCTACGGCAATATCTACATTATTACCGCTAATAGCGTTTTGGCAGCTACCATCAGAATAGAAAACGCCAGTTGATGAAGTGGTAGCTAAATTAATAGTTTTGGCTCCGTCATCATTAGTTAAATATATTTCGTTGTTGGCGGAATCGCGCAAGTTGACGGTCATTACGGCACTGCAGAAAGTGACGACAATGTCTTGCTGGGCAGTGGAGAAGCTGACGTGGTCGATGGCGGCGATGGTAAAGGAGCGCGTAGCAGAAGCGTTTGACCAATGCTTGGTGCCGTCAAAAGAATCAACGCCTTCCGGATCGTAACCGTAGAAACGCCAGTAGTAAGTAGTGCCCTGGGTCAAATTAGTTTGCATTGTCAGTATGGCTTCGCGGCCGCTAGAATAACCATCAGTTCCGGCGACATTACCGGTAGTCTTATCCTGATTGGAGAAAATCGCGGTGCGTCCGCCGTCCGTTGGATTTTGCGAAACGGTTTGGTCGAAAGTCGAAACATTTTGGGTGAAGCTGCTGTCGGTGGCAACCTGCAATTTGTATTGGATCCAATCTCCTTCAACATCGGTTGAATTAATACGGAAAACAGTTTTTTGAATTTGACCCGTTGCGGCGTCATTGGGGGCGTTCATGGTTAGTGAAGAGGGAGAGTGTTGCACGAAGACAGTGCCATCGCTTCCGGCAACGGCACTTGTGCCAGCGGCGCCGCCAGTGGCGGTTTTGATTCCGCTGTAAGAATCATTGGCTGGGTAAATAGTGATACGGCCACCACCGCCACCGCCGCCGTTTGAACCACCGGCGCCGCCATTGACCGTAATTGAACTACCGGCCGTACCGGAAAGCGTACCAGCGACTAGTTGGATTGAACCGCCAGAACCGCCACCGCCGCCAGCTGTTCCGCCGTTACCATTGGCGGTCAAAGAACCGGTTGAGCTTAAATCAAGCGTGCCAGTAACGGTTAATTTGATCATGCCGCCGCCGGTGCCTCCAGTCGTATAGCCACCGCCGGAGCCGAGATAATTATTGTTGGTTTGCGAGCCATAGACGACACCGCCGGCAGCTCCATTCGAAGAGTTGCCACCGGCACCGCCATAACCAGCACCGGAACCATAAGAACCTGAAACATTACCGGCGCCTGGGCCGCTATTGTAAGTAAAGCCGGCGCCAGTGGCACTAATTGTACCGGAAACGGTCGCATTATTGCCCACAGTGATAATCGGCCAAGCGCCGGAAGTGGGTGTACCGTCGCGATCAGCCAGAAGCTGCAATTCCGAATTAGCCGCTACAACCAAATCATTACCAATAGCCAAATTGTTTTGAGCCGGATCGGCGTTGGTAGAAATTTCTAGACTGGCGTAATTTGTCACTGTCAAATTATCAAAGCTCAAAGGCAAGGTCAAAGGGACCCGAGCCGTTCGGGTAGCTGGGGTATTGGTAGAATTATCGATAACCAAATCACCATAGGTCTGGGCCGTGGTCTTTTTATAAATCGTTCCGGCGGAGCCGTAGTAAGGACTGATCTTTCCTCCTTGAGCTTGCAAGGTTAAGCTGCTGGAGATACTGTCGGCCGCCAATTTGATACGCCCACCACCAGCGCTGACGTATCCATTATAAATGGCTCTTCCGCCATTAGCTGCGACAGTGCCATTGCCGGTGATAGTACCAGCGGTGATGTTGACCGACCCACCGGCGCCGCCGTTGTAAGTTATAGTCTGCCCGTTGGCACTAATGGTTCCGGAAAGATCAGCCGCACCGGTAACGGTCAGGATAATGGCGCCGCCGCCCCGACCGACTGTACCGCCCGAACCTAGATTAACCGGGTTGGAATAATCACCGTAAACAGTTGAGCTAGCAGCCCCATACCCTTCGCCGCCGTGGCTGGCACCAATAGCGTCACTGGTAGATTTCCCCGGACCTTTTTGGATGGTGTAGCCAACATAATCAGCGTTAATCTCACCCCCGCTTTGGACGGTGAGGTTAGTCAGGGTAAGGTTGAGTTTGTAGGTTTCCTGGTCGATGTTTGCATAATGGGTTAAACGCCCAGTCGAAGAGATCGTTAAACTTTTACTTGAGAGATTTGTAACCGTACCGTTCATATCCGAATACATATGGTTCAAGGTCCAACTATCCGGCACACTGACGGTACCGGCATTAACTACGCCGGAATTTTTATCACCAGTGATAGTGCCGGAGTTCAAAGCCAGTGTTTGGCCGGCATCAACGGCTAGCAAACCATAATTGGCAAAAGTAATATTATCAAATTGATAAGAACCGGTATCAGCCGAAGTTTTGAGGTGAGCGGCATATTGGTCATAAAGGGCTGGCGTATTGGTAGAATTATCGATAATCAAATCACCGTAGGTTTGGGCGGTAGTCTTTTTATAAATCGTCCCGGCCGAGCCGTAGTAAGTGCCGTACTTTCCCCCTTTAGTTTGTAGGGTTAAGCTGCTGGAGATACTGTCGGCCGCCAATTTGATCCGCCCGCCGCCGCCGACACCACTACGATAAGATGTACTGCCGCCATTAGCTGCGACAGTGCCATTGCCGGTGATAGTGCTAGCGGTGATGTTGACTGAACCGCCGGAGCCGCCGTTATATCCTATAGTCTGTCCATTGGCGCTAATGGTTCCGGAAAGATCAGCCACACCGGTAACGGTCAGGATAATGGCGCCGCCACCCCGACTGTCCGTGCCACCAGAACCTAGATTAACCGGATTAGAATAATCACCATAAACGGTTGAGCTGGCGGCCCCATATCCTTCGCCGCCGTGGCTAGCACCGATAGCGTCACTGGTTGATTTCCCCGGACCTTTTTGGGTGGTGTAGCCAATATAATCAGCGTTAATCTCTCCGCCGCTTTGGACGGTGAGGTTGGCAAGGGTAAGGTTGAGTTTGTAGGTTTCCTGGTCGATATTGTTGTAATGGGTTAACCGCCCGGTTGACGATATAGTCAGCGATTTGCTACTGGAATTAGTAATTGTACCGTTCATATCCGAATACATATGGCTCAAGGTCCAGCTATCCGGCACACTGACGGTACCGGCATTAAC
>CAZOJE010000009.1:0-38868 GCA_964580065.1 uncultured Candidatus Saccharibacteria bacterium | reverse complement strand
AACCAGTGGGTTGTCGGTTCGAGTCCGACCTCCAGAGCCAAACCAGAGCAGCCCCGAAAGGGGCTGTTGTGGTTTGGCTTATGATCAGACGGACGAGAAATTTATCCCGACGGAGCACGCACCAAAAGTAGAGGACGAAGTCCCTTTTTTGGTAAGTGCTTCGTCGGGAAGTCCGCTTGCCCCAGTAGCTCTTTGGGCGAAGTGGGGACCTCCAGAGGCCAATTTTCAGATTTTGATAAAAGTGCCATTTGATCGAATGGCATTTTTAGGTTAAAAACGAGCTTTTGACCCTCTAATTTTAAGTTCGAAAATATAAAATTGACTAATTGTCGTTTTTGCTCGGGTTTCGAAATTTCAAATAATTCATTTGCTCTTGAAGCTATGTCTAACAGGGCAGAAAGGGCAATAGCAAACTCTTTATGAGCTTGGAAACGCTCGGCAATGTCTTGTTTGGCTTTTTCTAATCCTAAACCCATTCTTTACATAAGTTGTCATACTTATCATTAGTAATTCACCAAAACTAACAGTAGCCCCGAAATATAAAGCCAATTGTGTCGCTTGATATTTTTTTTGACCCCTTTGGGTAGTTCACGTTCTGCTCCTACTGATATCTCGATCCCTTCTTGTTTGTTCCCTATATCTCACAGCAGCTGAAGTGGAAGTAAAAAATAATTACTTAGTTGTGCAAATTTTAGGAACAGCGTTTGTTTTAGCGTCATAGATAGAATTGACCGAGTTCATTGTATTCTGATATTCCATTTCTATCGCTGCGACCCTACGCTGGTAATATGAAGAATCTTGATAGGGTATTGCATTTATACCGTTGGTGCGTGTGACTTCTGCTTTCATCAACTCCGATTTCCTTTGAGCTTCAAGGACGGCTATCGTTGCGGTATCATCTACACAAATTTTAACTGGACTTGGAGCTGGCGTTGGATTGGAGTTTGCTGGAATAGAAGCTGGGACAGAAGAAGGGGCATTTGTCTGGGTTGTCTTAGATGATTTTGTTTGTGCCGGAGTACTGGTGCTGGTAGGAGTTGCGGTAGGAGCTTCTATCTCGGCAGTTACTGTTAAAGCTGCGGAGGGGGCTATTTTGCTAGGTTTATTTTGACCTACATACGCGTAAGAAGCTCCGGCAAATAGAACAGCGCCGAGAGCAAATACTGCAATATAATTAAAAACTTTATTCAAATGCCATTTATTGTTATTTTGCTGTTTTTTATCTTCTCCTGACATTTTCGTTCCTTTCTTATTTATTTTCTATGCCCAGTAATTATGCTTAGCTCCTTCTTGCTTTTTAATAAAAAGTTTTTGGAATCTTCTTCTTTCTGCATACTAACCAAATCAACCAAATAACAAAGTTTCATTAAACTTGTTACGGATGGTTTGCTGTATTGCTTGGCAATATAAGCCGGAACCTTTTGGTTTTTTGTAAACATTTTGCCTTTATTCAAATTTGAATATACCATAGTAATATCCAAATTAAACAGCTAAACTACTATTTGTCTGACCAATATATCCGAATCCAATCTTTAGCTCTTTGTACAGTTCCATAACGCATTATAGTAATCCCGTGTTCTAAATATGGCTGTCTCTATCAATGAGATTAAATTTTTTTGTGTAATTGATTTATAAAATGAGGGTGATGAATAAAATTCGGTAGTTTTTTTAAGTTGCTTTCCGTAGTACAATTCAAGAATGAAATTTTGGCTAAAACAAAGATGGATTTTGATGATCGTTTTAGTACTGATAGCTTTAGCCATTTTGTTGATTTTCATATGGAACTATAGCAAGTCACATCCTGCTAAAAACGCAAATTCTGGTGCTATTTATTTTTCCCCAACAATCTCTTTCAATAAGTATTCAACACCTGATTATTCATTTAAATATCCAGAAGTGTTAAAGGATTTTAAAATGATTAAACACTCCGATGACACTAACCTTGATACTCATTCTTATTATTGGGCAACATACGAATATGACAGTGATTTGATGCCTTTCGTAATCGCTCTTTACCCGACCGGATATGCAATTGAGAATGAGCTTTTTCATATTCATGCTGATGAAAATAAGTTTAATTTAGATGCGACGCTAAAAGAAATTGATGCTCTGGATGGAAACTCTTCTCGAGTGATTGGCTACAAAAAATTAGGTGACTCAACCGGCTTGTTAATTGAATACTCTAATATTGAATGCAGTCCGGACACTTCGGTCGAGGTCATTGCTCCCGTTAAAAATTCGACTAAATTTTCGAACTTCAGAGTTAGAGTCAATTTGCCGGAACTAAATAATATTACCCCAAACCCCGAAGATCAGTGCGATCTGTACGATGGTTTTAAAATCATTGCCGACGGCATTATGGCCGGAGCAGCTAGCCAATCGGTCAAAGATCAGATTGCCCTAGCTCAAATGATCGCTGAAAGTTTCGCAACAAATAAATAACTTTGATATTTTGTAGGTTAAAGGCGTAGGCGGAAATTGAGCTGAAAAGAATTGCAGTTCAGTTTCTAACTCTTTTCATAGATTAGCTCTTGGCAAAAATCCCCAACTTGCTATGTTTAAACTGTGAAAAAAATAGATCTAAAAAAACAATTTCAATCACTCTACAACCTCTCTGCTAAACAGGTGGGCGAATTTATAGCACCTGATGAGATGAATTTCATCATGATAGATGGCTATGCCACCAAGCCGATCTCCGGCGGACTCGTGAGAGTCGGAGGTGAGCTGGTTGGCGAGCCAATGGGATTTTGTGTTACCGACAAAGAAGGTCTGCTAAAACCTGACGAGCTAAAAAGGGCTGGGAAGTGAGGAAAATGAGTCAAGGGGCAGAAAACATAATAAAACATGCGATTACCTTAAAAATTAATGAAGCGGTAGATTTCGCAGTGAGCGATAACAGAACTTTTTTGAAGGCTAAAGCTCACAATCTAGCTGTTGGCGGTGGCAATTTTTCGATAACACTTTATTCCTTTGCCGTCATAAATTTTCTGGCAAAGATTTATAATATATTAAAAGGGGGAGAGATTATAAGAAAGGATGATGTGAGTAAGTTGAATAAATTTAAAACAGAGCTTAAAGAGAACAATAAAGAATTTTTTAACAAGTATAAAAGCGAGATAAATAAATTATTTTTAATCGAAGGCAATGTAAAAGAAACGGAATCCGAGTGTTTCAAGAATTTGTGTTTAGCAACGAAGGGTATTAATTGGGGAGTCAGTAACGGCAAAGAGGGAAAAGTGTGGCGGGAGTATAGGAACAGCCTGTCTCACTTGTCCTACCCAAGTAGACCTGCGTCTGCGATATCTCCCGACATTATATATTTATTAGGATATGATAATTACCTAGAATGCCTAAATTGTTCAGTTAAACCGATAATTAAAAATAGTGTCTTAGATGCGGATTTGTTGAACGCGAGGCTAATTCTTGTTAAGGAATTCATATTGGAAGAGGTTAGTATCTGCAAGAACGCTACGGTCATAGATAACCTATCTGCTTTTTTGAAATTACAATAACTTTCGTAATGATTGCGTTGTTGAATATGATATATTACAGTCGATGAGTGACGGAAACAACCTGCTAAAAAACACTTTAGTCCCGCTGCTTGTCCTGATAGGCTTGGTGGTTTTGGCAGTGGCGGTCGAATATACCTTTTGGGGACCGGGCATATCAGTGATGCTTAAAACGATATTTTTTATTTTACTTGGTGGCGATGCGATTTGTTATCTCGCGTCCGCCGCGCCTGTCGCGGGCTTCCCAATTTTAATTAGTGTACAATATTAGTAAGGAGTTATTATGACTGAAGAAATAAAAGAAACAGGGTGTTGCCCAAGGGTCAATCCCGAACTATGGCAAGAGAAAGTATTAGATTGGAAAGATAAAAGGTTTATTAAGGATTCTGTTAGGACTTTCATGTATATACCGCTGAATTTTGGCGGCGTGATCACCAGAATGATGAAAAAAGTTGAGGCGGCGGGTGCAAAATCTCCCGACAATTTATGTCTTTCGGACCATACTTCCAAGTGGAATATGGATTTATATCTGGCGGTTGATAAGGAAGTCGAGGGGGCTGAAAACGTCACTTTAAACGGAAAATATCTCACTAAAGTTTACGAGGGAGATTTCAAAGATACCGGCAAATGGGGTGAGGATTTCAAAAAGTATGCCGAAGCGAAGGGCTATAAAATCAAAAAATGGTATATGTGGTACACAACTTGTCCTAAATGTGCCAAGGTATATGGTCATAACTATGTCGTGACCATTGCCGAAATCGAATAGAAGGTAGGCAAGTGGGGGAAAATATGGATGAGCAAACTAAAGCAAATCCGCCAAGTCGAGGATGGCTTTGGGCTATTCTAGCCATTTTAGTTATCGGTGCGGTTGGTGCGTATTTGTATTCGACCAAATTCGCGGCTGATTCATCGCAGAACACTGGAAATTTGACTTCATCTTCGCCGATGCCAACGATTTCGGCGAGTGAAACATGGCAAAAGGAATCGGATTTAATTATGGAGAACGTCACTTCGACAGATACCCACGTTATTTCTGACGATTTGGTTCGCACATATTATCTGGGCCAAGAGGGCTTTGTCTACGCTGAATCCACCAATGGCGCGCAGACATATTCCAACCCCGTTTTTACGGGAGTAACCGAGGACGAAGGCAAGTTTATGTCAAATCCTGCTGTTTTGAAAATCGCCAGTGGGAAGTGGATTATGATTTACGAGCAACAATCACGCAAAGAGCCCGGCGGCTCTGGCCAGTCGCCCCCCGGACCAAAAACGCAGCGCGATCTATATTTGGCTACATCGACGGACGGTAAAAAATTTACCAAAGTCGGTCTAGTCCTAAATAGTAGCAAAGGAGACGATTATTTTGCTTCCGTACCAGACCTGGTGCTTTTACCAGATAAGACAATTAGAATGTATTACGTTTCTGGTGGTGACGCGATTGGCTCGGCAGTCTCCAGCGACGAAGGTAAAACCTGGAAGCGCGATGAGGGATACAGGTTACAAAATGGCGCTGTTGATCCCGACATTATTTTTGAAGATAATCTCTGGAAGATGTATTACTCGAATATAAATTCGAACCAAAATGCCATATATCTTTCTACTTCCTCGGACGGTTTGAGCTGGCAAACAGGCGCGAAAATCGTTGATCGGAGCGGTTCGACGGGTTCTATTGTCGATCCCGATGTTTTCTTTTTCGGCAGCCAGAAGATGATGTTGTTTGGCGAGTTTTCATCTAGTGATTCGACCAACTCACAGGAAACACCTCAACTATACAAAGCAATCAAACAATAGCTTGAAGCTCATCTGGTATTTAGTTTTACGGTGCGTATGTAGTGAAAGTAATTGAGCTTTTGGCCTAAAAAAATAGGCGCCGAGGGAAGGGCGCCTATTTTTGTGATCTAGCCTACTCGGTGAGTGAGCTAGATGTTCCGGTTTCCGTGGGCGAAGCCGTAGCTGTCGCGGTATCTGTATAACTATCTGAAAAATCCGTTTCAGTTGAAGTGTTGGTCGCGGACTCGGTAGGTGAATACTCATAATAACTATTCAAATTGCTTGTGTCGGTGCTTTCTTGCGAAGAAGAATTTTTAGAACCCACAATAAAATAGTATCCAAGTCCTGTCAAAACAGCCGCCGCGACAACTATTATGGCGGTTGTCGCCGGACTCATGGCATGATATTTTGTTTTCATTAGCTCCTTTCTTTTTTGTCTAAATATAGATAACACTTTCCAACTTATGTTTTGCTTAGAAAATGGATATTTGTTGGAAAATTTGTTTCTGCCGATATAATAAAAGAAAATATTTTTGTAGATGAGCAAAATAGCTAATGAAATAAAACAGCAAATTAAGTTTGCCTCAAGAGATTGCCCGCCAGACGAGCAGAAATTTGTTTGCCGATATTTGGGCACGCAAAAAAAATTTCTCAATATTAAATCGTCCGAGCGCGATAACATCGTGCGAGAATTTAAACAAAAAAGTGAAAATTTAACTGAAGCGGAGATCATTCAAATTTTCAATGAACTTCTTGCGGACGATGTTTTTGAACATTTTAGTTTTGTCGGCAAATTTCTCACAATTTCAAGACGGGTTCGCACAGCGGTTAGCTTGGCCACGCTGGAAGAGTGGCTTAAAATCACAACTGGTTGGGCTGAATGTGATGTTCTGTGCCAGTCGCTTTATGATGATAAAGAAGTACTTACAAAATGGACTGAATTTAAAAAAGCAATTGTTAAATTTCGCACCAGCGCCAACATTCAATTACGTCGGGCGGCGTTAGTTTTAATGACTAAACCAGTTAGAACTTCATCCGATCAAAATTTACGCCGTCTGGCATTTGAAACGATTGAGATTCTTAAAAGTGAAAAAGAAATTTTGATTACTAAGGCGATTTCTTGGCTGTTGCGGTCGCTGTCGAGACAAAATCCGGCCGAAGTTAGCCGTTATCTTGAGGCCAACCAATCAACTCTCCCAAAAATCGCATATCGTGAAACGATGAAAAAAATTGCAACTGGCCGAAAGTAGTCGTTGTGTTACGTCGAGATTAATAAGTAGTTTTTATTTTTGGGCCGGCTGGATTCGGATGGTTTTAGCGGTTACACTACCGTTAGAGTTGGACGTACCGGAAACATCGACGGAGGTTCCTTCTGCTAGGTCGTTGATGCTGCCGTCGGTGTCTTTTGTTACCTCGGTTGAATCGGAGTAATAGATAGTTTTTGTACTCCCATTACTCATTTTTAATGTAATACTTTTATCATCTTTTGAGTAAACGGTCCCCATTGTGCCGCCACCTGCGCCAAACCCGTTTTGACCGTTTGCTCCAGCCGGCGGAGTGCCCATACCTCGGGGGCGATTGCCATTGAAGCCGCCCGGGGCTTTATTTTTTTGATAAAACATTCCGCCGCAAAATCCACCTGCGGCAATGACGATTCCGACTAAAACATAGAGAATTATTTTTTTGCTCATTTGAGCTCCTTTCTGTTTATTATTAAGATTATTCATATTTAAGGGCGTCTATTGGTTTCAACAAAGCGGCTTTTTTAGCCGGATAATAGCCAAAAATTATTCCAACCAAAGCCGAAACGGTAAAGGCCAGAATGACTGATTGCGCCGTTACGGTTGCGGTGACAATGTTGAAGTAAGTAACTAGCCACGCTAGCAGCCAGCCAAAAACTATCCCTATGGCGCCGCCGGCAAACGTTAAAACAATTGATTCAGTTAAGAACTGAAAAGTAATATCTTTATTTTTGGCGCCGACGGCCTTTCTTAACCCGATTTCTCGGGTCCTTTCGGTGACGGTTGTCAGCATCATATTCATAATGCCAATGCCGCCAACTAGCAAAGAGATGCCGGCAATCGCGCCCAGCAAAATGGTCAGCGTGCTAGTTACCGTTGATAAACTAGAAACGATATCGACCTGATTAGTAACCGTGAAGTCAGCTGACGATTCATCGGATATTCCGTGACGGGCCAGCAGAATCTCGGTGATTTCCGTTTGAGCGGCGTCGACGCTTTCGGCGTCTTTGGCTTGAATGTTAATGCCGGATATCGAGGATTTACCGGCTAAAAATGTTTGAGCGGTGGCCAAAGGAATATAAATGGCATCATCTGAATTACTGGCGCCTGTTCCGCCTTTCGTTTTTGTTACTCCGATCACCTTAAACTGAATTTTGTTTATTTTAATAACTTTGCCAACTGGATCGACGTCTTCGCCAAATAAATCATCGCGGACCGTCGGTCCGAGAACCGCCACTTTAGAAGAATTTTTAACTTGTTGATCAGTGATGAACGTGCCCAAATCTATTTCAATATTTCTAATTTCGGCATATGACGGCTCGGTGCCAATCGCTTGGGTGTTGGCGTTGTTGCTTTTATAGGTAACTTGATATCTGCTGGATAAAACCGAAGCCAGATTGGCGATTTCCGTTGCTTCTGATTTAATAGCTTCAGCATCTTTTTCGGTCAAAGTGGTGGCGGCGCCGGCGGCTGACCGAACCCCACCTGAATTAGTTGATCCGGGTGAAACGACCAGTAAATTAGACCCCAAATCAGAAATACTTTTTGTCACCGAAGCCGTGGCGCCTTGCCCTACGCCGACTAAAGTAATGACCGAACTAATGCCGATAATAATTCCGAGCATGGTTAGGCCGGTTCTAACTTTATTGCTACTTAAGGCCGAATAAGCTTCGGCTAATGTATCAGCGATTCTCATTTTCTTCCTTGTGATAAATTTTTTGGTGATACGAATTGATTTCGTCGCAAATTATATCGCCGTCTCGCAATTTGATGATTCGGCCGGCGTGTTGGGCAACATATTGGTCGTGGGTTATAAGGATAATAGTTCGGCCTTCGTCATTTAATTGCTGGAAGGTTTCCAAAACTGCTTTACCGGTTTTTTGATCGAGGTTTCCGGTTGGTTCGTCGGCTAAGATTATATCCGGATTGTTAATCAGCGCTCTGGCAATGGCTACCCTTTGCATTTGTCCACCGGAAAGCTGATTGGAAAGATTGTTATAACGTTGCTTATCCATATTGGCTTTTTCCAAAGCTCCCAAAGCAAGATTTTCACGATCTTTGGCTGAAATATGCGAATACAGTAGGGGAAGCTGGACGTTTCTGATGACGCTAGTTCGAGGCAAAAGATTGAAAGACTGAAAAACAAAACCAATTTTCGACCCTCTAATTTCTGCCTGTTCGTCGTCGGATAACTTTGAAACATCTTTTCCCGACAAAATATAGTGTCCGCTAGTGGGTGTGTCGATCAACCCCAAGATATGCATAATGGTGGATTTACCCGAACCAGAAGGGCCGGTGATGGCGACAAATTCTCCTTCGTTAATGCTGAAAGAAATTCCTTTGAGAACGGTCGTTTTTACATCGCCACTAACATAGGTTTTGGTAATATTCCTGCAATCAATAACTTTATTTTTCATTTTTATTTTAAGTTTTTGATTATTAATTGCCTGTAGGCGGGCCGCTAGCATTTCCAGGAAAACCACCGCCTCCACTGTCAGTTAAGCCCCGAAGATTTAAACTGTTTGAAGATTTGCCCGAACTAGAGCTGGAGCTAGAGCTTGATTCAGAACTTGCCGTGATTGTTTGGGTCACGATCGTTTCACCCTCACTTAGACCGCTCTTTATCTCGGTGCTGGTATCGTTAGAAATACCAACTTCAACCGTTTTTTGCACTGGAGAACCGTTTTCCATGACTAAAACATAGGAAGTATCGCTACTCGATTTAACGGCTGAACTTGGCACTGTCAAAACGTCTTGTTTAACTTCGGTGGTAATATTGGCGGTTAAACTCATTTGCGGTTTTACTCTATCGTCCAAAGAGTCAAAAGTAATGGTTGCTGGATAAGTTACAACTCCAGAACTTTCTGTACCAATAGTGCTTATGCGCTCAACTTTGCCCGTTAACGTAAGATCGTCGATTGCATCAAAAGTCATCGTTGCTTTTTGATCGGCTTTCACCGAGGCAGCGTCCACTTCATTGATTGAAACCGACGCTTTGAGCGTGCCAAGGTCGGCAATCACAATTGGCGTTGAGGAACTGCCCGAGCTTGATGACGAAGAAGAGGAGGATTGACCGCTAGAGCCACTACTACCAAGCTGATCACCGTTTTTAATATTAAGTGTGGTGATTGTTCCTGAAATTGGCGCCGTAACCGTGCGTAAGGCGGCATTTTTCTTCTGTAGCTCATAATTTTTATAAGCGTTATCGGCATTGATATTAGACAATTCAATGGTCGATTCGGCTTCAGTGATTTTTTGGGCGGCGTCGGCTTTGTCGGTGTCAGTAGATTTTGCGTCATTATCAACAGAATTTTTGTTATTTTGCGCTTGAGTCAACTTATATTCGTTGGAGCTGACTGTTTGCTTTGCTTGCAGATAACTGGCATAGGCCTGACTCAAGGTAATATCGAGCTGGTCATTTTTAATTTTAAAAAGTGTTTGACCTTTTTCGACGTGATCGCCGTATTTAACCGCTAAATCATAAACCTGGCCACTGATGCTGGGGTTTACATTTTCACTTTTATCGACAACGACATTGCCGCTGCCAGAAACCGAAACGGTTAGCGTTCCCTTGGTGACTTGCGAAGTTTTATAACTGATAGAAGATTTATTTCTAAGCTTCATATACGTAAAAACTCCGCCGGAAGCGACAACTATAACGAGAACAATGATGACCCATGGCTTAAAAAACCGTTTCATTTTGAACTCCTTTTTGAAAAATTCGCCCATTTGTTATTTTTTGCTTAATTTTTTTTCATCATGCTGAATTTTTCTTAAAAAAAGCTTAAAGATCAAAGCGTTGAAAATAAAAATAAAACTGGGAAACTAACAAGTGAAAAATATCCTGTAAAACCATGGCTAACAGTTGGATCAAAACTAATAGAGATCTCGTTAAGCACCTGAAATCCCAAAATCTTTTGGTTGACAATTTACTTTTGAGGGCCTTTTCGTCGGTGGATCGGGCTGATTTTGTGGGAGATAAAAATCGGAAAAATAATTTGAGCTATGCAGACATTGCTTTGCCGATTGGCTTTGGCCAAACTATTTCCCAACCAATGACCGTGGCTATCATGCTGGAACTTTTAAAGCCGGGCAGGGGACAAAAAATTTTGGATATTGGTTATGGCTCCGGTTATTCAAGCGCCCTTTTGGCGAAAATCGTTGGCCCAAAAGGCAAAGTGTTTGCCATAGAAATTAATTCGCAGGTAGCTGAACAAGGCCAAAAAAATCTCGCCAAATATAATTTGATTAAAAGCGGCTGCGTTGCAACTTTAACTGCCGACGGCACAATCGGTTTGCCTTCGCAAGCACCGTTTGATCGCGTTTTAGTTTCGGCGGAGGCAAAAAAAATTCCGCCTGCTTTAATGGACCAACTTAAGGTCGGCGGAATTTTAGTGATCCCTTGTAATGGCTCGCTCATAGTTGTAAAACGTTTAAGCCAAAGTAAATTCACCGAAACAGAAATTCCCGGCTTTGCTTTTGTTCCGCTTGTTACTGAATAATGTTTATTGACGCAAAATAATTTTTTGACGGTAATTCACAGCAAAATCTTAGTTTGGCAAGTATATTATCTAAATTGAAAAGTAATAATTATTAAAATCATGCGCATCCTAATAATAGAAGACGACCATAAAATCGCGAACGCCATAAAAAAAGGACTTGAGCAAGAGTCGTATGCTGTTGATGTCTCCTATGACGGCAAAGATGGTTTGGGTTCGGCCGCTACGATAGAATATGACTTGATTATTTTAGATCGAATGCTTCCAGAAATTGATGGGCTGGAAATTTGTCGTATTTTGCGTCAAAGAAAAATAAACACCCCAATAATTATACTGACGGCCAAAGATAAAGTATCGGACAGGGTAGAGGGCTTAAACGCTGGTGCCGATGATTATCTCATCAAGCCGTTTGCTTTTGAAGAACTTTTAGCTCGAATCAGAGCTCTTTTCCGTCGCCCGGCAGAAGTTTCAAACAACAAAATTTCTTTGGCCGATTTAGAAGTTGACACCTTGAACTTTGAGGTTAAAAGAGCCGGCAAACCTATTAAACTTTCGCAAAAAGAATTTGCCCTCTTAGAATATTTAATTCGCAACAAGGGCCGGATTCTCACCAAGGATAATATTATCTCTCACGTTTGGGATTATGACGCGGATATTCTCTATAATACAGTTGAGGTGTATATTGGGTACTTGCGCAACAAAATAGATAAACCTTTTAAAAATGCCAAACAGCTTATCAAAACAGTTCGGGGCTTTGGCTACAAGATTTCGGACGATTAAACCGAAGTCTTTTTCGCCCTATCTCCGGTTGACCGCTTATTATGTTGCAATCGTAATGGCCATTAGCGTTGGCTTCAGCTTGGTGGTTTATCGCGTTTCGGCGGTAGAAATTGATCGGGGATTAGCCCGCCAAGGTCGCGAGTTTAACAACATTGGCGAGCCGTTTGGTATACCGACAACCCAATTTGATAATTTCCGCCTGCAACAAATTGCCGAATCAAAAAATTCTCTGCGTGATAAATTGGTTTATTCCAATCTTTTGATATTGGTCGTTTTCTCTTTTGCTAGCTATTATTTGGCTAAATTAGCGATGCGACCAATCGAAGAGGCCAACGAAGCTCAAAATCGTTTTACTGCTGATGCTTCTCATGAATTACGCACGCCTTTGACTGCTATCCGCGCTGAAACTGAAGTGGCTCTTCGCGACAAAAATATGACTTTAGGCGAAGCGAAAGGATTATTACGTAGCAATATTGAGGAGGTTACAAAACTGGAGGAACTGTCTGACGCGCTGCTGAAATTAGCCCAATATCGTGATTCGCAAATTAAATTTAATTCGATCAATTTGTCCGAAATAATTGTTGAGGCCTACGAAAAATTACAATCTTTGGCGGAGAAAAAAGAAATTGTTTTTGAAAATAATTTAGAAAATATTAATGTTCGTGGCGAAAAACAAAGTCTGACAGAACTTTTTGTCATTTTATTAGACAACGCGATTAAATATAGTCCCAAAAATTCAAAGATTAAAATATCGACTAAAAAAGAAGGAAAACGCGCAATTGTGTCGGTGAAAGATTCGGGGGTGGGGATTAAAGCCAGCGATCTGCCCCATATTTTTGATCGTTTTTATCGCGCCGACAGCTCAAGGGCCAAAATAAAAGCCAACGGCTACGGTTTAGGGCTCTCTCTGGCCAAACAAATCGTTAATCTTCATGGCGGCAAAATTCACGCTAAAAGCACCCAGGGCAAGGGAAGCGAATTTTTTGTTGAGCTATCGGCTTAAGAAGAAGAACTACTTTATTTTAAGCGGGATTTCAGAAATTAACTTTATATTTTGTTTTGCGCCAATTTTTTGAAAATTCTTAGAGACGGCCAGCTCCCTCCGGCTGGCTGTCTCGGAAAGGAGGGACGAAGGTTTGTTGAATTTGTCCCGTTATTCAGTTACTGTTTATAAGTAGATAAACATAAAATGGAACAGGAATTTACCGAGCCAACTAAGGAATACGTTATTAGACTGCCCCAAAACAGTATTTTTGATATAAAGGTTTTTTGTGAATTTCTCAAGACGCTTTCGCGCATAATGAAGAATATTCCGTTTACGATTTCTCTGGTAATGATCAATAAGCGAATTTTCTACACGGTCAAGATGCCCGAAAGCTATTACTCTTTGCTCGATAATCAGCTTTACTCCGTTTTTCCTAAAATCGAAATTGAGCAGCTAACTCGTTGTTTTATTAAAGAACAAAAACCAGATACTGGAGCCAAAGCTGTACTTCATTTAAAGCATGGCGATCATTTTCCTTTTTTGAACTTTGAACAGCTTGAGGGGTCATTTTTAGCCGATATTTACAACCAATTTAGCCGACTTTCAGCGCAAGAGAATTTTTATTATCAGATCAAAATTAAGCCAATGGACTATGATCGAGTAATGTTTTCCTTCAAGCGCTCGATTAAGCTTGGGGCAAAAAATTTTAAAGATAAAGCCAATTTTGTCCAAGGATTTTTTTCCAAAAAAATGTCGGCTGAAGTGAGAGGGCGGGCGATGACGGAAGCGGCTAAGAAAAATAAACAACCGCTTTTTATGGTTGAGATCGACATAGTTCTTTTCTCGGAAGAATATAATTTAGCTCGGGCGAAGTTGGAACCGATTGCCCAAGTTTTTCACAAGCTCGAAAGTGAATTTAACGAATTTCATTACAGGATAACCCCTATTACGGCCGCCGAAATTGATCACATAGTTTCATTAAATTTTGACAAAGACGCCGCCTTTTTTACGGCTGAAGAAATTAGCACAATTTTTCACTTTCCGGTGGATACCGCTTCAGTGCCAAATCTTTATAAAATCTTAGCGCCAAAGGCCGAGCCGCCCTTGGGCTTGCCGACACCCGATAATACTCCGGCCGAAGATCTTTGTCCTTTTGCTAAAACCAACTATCGCAATGTCAGAGAGGTTTTTGGCATTAAAAGACGAGACCGAGCCCGACACATGTATGTCATCGGCAAGTCAGGTTCGGGTAAATCGAAACTTCAGGAACAATTAATTAAAAACGACATTCAGTCGGGCCAAGGGGTTTGTGTTATCGATCCCCACGGCGATTTAATTGAGAATATCATTCCCTTTATTCCCGAATCAAGAATTAAGGACACGATTTTCTTTAACGCTATCGACGAAGAATATCCCGTTGCTTTTAATCCGATTGAAAAAGTTGATAAAATCTATCGCCAGCAAGTAGCAACGGGACTGATAGAAATTTTTAAGAAATCTTTTGGCGCTAACTGGACGCCGCGGCTAGAACACGTTATGCGTATGACAATTTTAGCCTTGCTAGACGCGCCGAAGGCCTCGGTTATGTCGATTCTTTTGCTTTTAACCGATCGTGAATATCGTCAGGAAATTATTAAATCAATTGACGATCAGGTGGTAAAAAACTTCTGGACAAATGAATTCGCCGGCTGGAGCGAAAAATTTGATTCTGAAGCAATTATGCCGATTTTGAATAAGATCGGTCAATTTGTGTCTGATTCATTAATCCGCAACATTGTTAGCCAAGAAACCAACAAGCTAAAAATGTCGGAAATAATGAACGGCCGAAAAATCCTTTTGGTAAAATTACCCAAAGGGGTTTTGGGAGAAGAAAACACTTCGCTTCTTGGGTCAATGGTAATAACGAAAATTTTTCAGGCGGCTTTGGCGCGGGCCGAGGTTCCGGAAAATCAGCGCGTACCTTTTTATTTATACGTTGATGAGTTCCAAAACTTTGCCACCGATTCTTTCGCCAACATTCTGTCTGAATCGCGCAAATATCGGTTAAGCTTAACGGTAGCCCATCAATATGTTTCCCAGCTCAACGAAGTCGTGAAAAAGACGGTATTTGGTAATGTCGGGACGATTATTTCCTTCAGAATCGGGCCGGAGGACGCTCTTTTAATGGAAAAGGAATTTGAGCCAAGATTTAGAGCGGGCGATATTACTAATCTTGGCGTGCAAGAAATTTATCTTAAAATGTCCATTGACGACGAAGTCAAAGAGGCCTTTTCAGCCAGAACTTTGCGCCTGGAACCATCGGAAATTACTTACAAGGATAAAATTGTTGCTCACACAAGAGAAAATTATTGTCGATCGAAAGAAACGGCCGAAAAGGAAATCGAACAAGGAAAATCTAAAGAGATGGAAATTTTAGAAAAGCTCAAGATGGAAGATTTTTCAGCGCCAATTTTGTAAACTTCTTTTTCTTGTTTATTTATGGTTTAGTTAAACAATGAAATTGGTCAAAAAACCCATATATTTAAGTGAGATTTCACAAATGTCCAAGGCGATGTTTGGTGATCTGGTCAAAGCAGTGGTTGATGTTGATAGAAAACTCATGGCGCTTGATGCAGAAATGCATGCTGATGAAGAAGCTTATCTGTTAGAAAATGGCTCGAAACAGCAAGATCTATGGGGGATAAATATCTATCCTGATAAGCAGGGAGAAGAATTTATTGAATTTGACTCGATGATTAATTTGCGCCCAAGCCAAAATAATCGTTCACGCTCGGTTGATAACCCAGAAGTTCGAGAGCAGATTTCAGAGATTGTTAATAATTTGGTTAAGAGATGAATTTTCAGCATAAAGAATTCGCAAGCGGAAAGTGGCGTGAGATGAGTCTGGCTTGGCAAATGGCGAATATTGGCAGCGAAGTTTTTAGGGCAATAAAATCAAAGCAAGAAAAAAAAGAAAAATCTTTCCAGCTCGCTTTTGAGCGAGCCCTTGAATTATTTGACCTGACGCTACAAGACCCGAAAAACTCAAAACGTCTTCGCGAAGTAGCAAGGGCACGAGAATTATTTGTAGATTATATGTTTGATAACCAGTATAATCAAACTCCTGATCTAATTAACAATTATTTTTTACAATTTAATTATTTAGTCAGAAAGGGAATTTAATGGCAGAGCAAAAAACATGTAGGCAGTGCAACGCACAGTTTACGGTTGAAGATGAAGACTTGGCATTCTACAAAAAAATTTCTCCTACTTTTGCCGGTAAGACCTTTGAAATCCCTTCACCGACATTATGTCCACAGTGTCGAAGGCAGAGACGTCTGGCCTGTCGCAATGTCGGTAAGATTTACGCACGAACAAGCGACCTTTCTGGAAAGCAGATTGTTTCTTGCCTTGCCCCGAACTCAAAATTTAAGGTTTATCACCTCGATGAATGGTTGTCCGATAAATTTGATCCCTATAAGTACGGCCGAGATTTCGATTTCTCTCGGCCATTTTTTGAACAATTGCACGAGCTAAGTTTAGAGGTGCCATGGGCACATATGGATGCGACCAACAACGAAAATAGCGAATATACTAACAACACTTCTGATTGCAAAAACTGTTATCTAGTTGAAAATTCAACAGAAGCCGAAGATTCTTTTTACAGTCTTGGACTTTTTTATTCCAAGGATTGTGTCGATTGCTATAAAACATTCAGGTGCGAAAGCTGTTATGAATGTATCAATATAGAGAGTTGCTATAATTGTTATTTTTGTAAGGATACGATAAATTGTTCAGAATCAATTTTGCTTGATAGTTGTGTCGGCTGTCAAAATTGTTATGGGTGTTCGAATCTGTCTAACAAACAGTACTGGATTTTCAATGAGCCAAAAACTAAAGAAGAATTTCTTCAGGCGAAAGATAAGTTTTTGAGTGCCAGCTATCTTGAAAGGGAGCAACTGATATCAGAAGGAGAAAAGTTTAATAAAAATCAGCCGAAAAAGTTTGCTCACTTCGGGTCAAGCGAAAATATCACCGGAGATTATATTTATCACAGTAAAAACGTTACTAAAAGTTATATTGTGGATAACTGCGAGAATATTAAGTACTCAACTAATATTAGTTATGCTAATGATCTCGTTGACGTAGACTACTGGGGCGATCATTCCCAACAATGTTTTGAATGTGCCGAAATCGGAACACAGGCAAGCAACATTCAGTTCTCTCGAAATGTCTATTCCGACGTTAGCAACATTTATTATTCGCTTAGCTGCTGCTTGGGTTGCCACGACGTTTTTGGGTGCGTCTGTATGAAACATGCTGAATATTGTGTGCTTAACAAAAAATATTCCAAGCAGGAATATGAAGAATTAGTTGCGCGAATAATTGGGCACATGCAACAAACGGGCGAGTGGGGAGAATTCTTTCCAATGTCAATGAGTCAATTTGCCTATAACGAAACAGCGGCCATGGATTATTTTCCGCTGGAAAAAGATGAAGCAATTAAGATTGGCGCTTACTGGCAAGATGAGAACTATGATCAAACCCGTGGCAATGCAACTAGAGAATTAGAAGATATAATGGTTTACACAGATCAGACTAAGGCGCAAGAACTTTTGTCGTCAGTTTTGGTTTGCAAACAAACTGGCCGGCCGTACAAGATTCAAGGGCAAGAGTTAGCATTTTATCTAAGAAATCATATTCAAATCCCTTTGCATCATCCTAATCTAAGGTATCAAAGAAGATTTCGCCAAATTAATCCGCAAACAATTTATCACCGGTCATGTCAGTGTGAACAAGCCAATCATGGCCACAATGGTAAATGTGCAAACGAATTTGAAACAACCTACGCTCCAGATCGCAAAGAGCGTGTTTTCTGCGAAGACTGCTATCAAAAATCAATATTATAAACTAGGAGAATAATGGCAGAGCAAAAAACATGTAGGCAGTGCAACGCACAGTTTACGGTTGAAGATGAAGACTTGGCATTTTACAAAAAAATCTCTCCCACTTTTGCCGGTAAGACCTTTGAAATCCCTTCACCGACATTATGCCCACAGTGTCGCGAGATGAACCGTCTAGCTTGGCGAAACGAGAGTTCAATATATAAAAGAAAAAGCGATAAAAGTGGAAAAGAAATAATTTCCATTTATCCGCCTGATCGAAAAGATTATAAGATCTATCACTCCGATGAATGGTGGGCAGATGACTGGGATGCAACCGAATTCGGTCGTGATTTTAGTCTTCCCGGATCATTTTTTGAACAATACGATAAGTTATTAAAAGATGTTCCAAGATTAGGGCTTTTTAACTCACAAACCGAAGGTTCCGATTTCTCGAATTTCGCAATCGGCTGTAAAAATTGTTACATGTCGTCAGTGATTTATTATGACAGCGAAAATACCCACTATTCCAGTGTCGCTTTCACAGTTCGCGATTCGATCGATACGAGTTTCTGTAACAAAACTGATCACTCTTATGCCTCTGTAATACTTAATAATTGCAATGGCTGTTATTTTAGCTATCGGCTAACGAATTGTTTTGACTGCTGGTTTTCAATCGACTTAATTGGCTGTCGAGATTGTCTTTTTTGTTCTAATCTAAGAAATAAGCAATTTTTCATTAACAACGAGCAATTTACCGAAGAAGAATATCGAGCCAAAATCGAAAAATACGATTTTGGCTCGTATAAGAAAATTCAGGAATATATACAAGAATTTAACAACCTAAGGGCTAATACTTTCGTTAAATATGCCAATATCATTAGATCAGAGGATTCAACCGGCGAGGATTTAATCGAATGTAAAAATGTTAAAAATTTTTATAACGGAACGCGAGCTGAAAACAGCAAATATTCTTATCGTGCAATCGACATTAAAGATTCCCATGATTTGATGGGCGGCAACGGTGAGCGAGTTTACTGCTCTCAAAATATCGGCTGGGGCAGCAATTACATATTTTGTTCGAACGTTCATCGGTCTAATAATTTACTTTACTGCGAGAGTTGCTACGATTCGCATGATCTTTTTGGTTGTGTTGGCTTGCGCAAAAAAGAATATTGTATTTTCAATAAACAATTTCCGTCGAAAGATGAATATGAAAAACAAGTCGCAAAAATTATCGAACATATGCAAATAACTGGCGAATGGGGCGAGTTTTTTCCGCTTTCGATTTCCCCTCACGCCTATAACGAAACAGTTGCCTCTAACCATTTCAAGCATGACAAAAAAGCGATAATGGATTTAGGCGGGAAGTGGCAAGATAATGATTTCGCGCTCGAGTATACTGGGCCGTTTTATGAGCCTAAAGATAATATCGCCGATTACAAAAATAACGAGATCGAGCGGCAAAAATTGCTCACTGGAATTTTGAGATGCGAAGTTTCGGGTAAACCGTTCAAAATAATGCCACAGGAGCTAGCATTTTATTTACAGCACGGTTTGCCGATTCCACGAAAGCATTTTAATGTCCGATTCAAGGAGCGTTTTGAAATACGCAATCCTTATAAGCTTTATCATCGCCAGTGTATGAATGAAGGTTGCCAAAACGAATTTGAAACAACCTACGCTCCAGATCGCAAAGAGCGTGTTTTCTGCGAAGACTGCTATCAAAAATCAATATTATAAACTAGGAGAATAATGGCAGAGCAAAAAACATGTAGGCAGTGCAACGCACAGTTTACGGTTGAAGATGAAGACTTGGCATTTTACAAAAAAATCTCTCCCACTTTTGCCGGTAAGACCTTTGAAATCCCTTCACCGACATTATGTCCTCACTGTCGCTGGCAGAGAAGAATCGCTTGGCGCAACGAATACGCGTTGTACAAAAGAAAATGCGACAAAACAGGCGTTGAACTAGTGTCAAGATATCGTGCTGGATCGTCATTCCCAGTCTATTATGTAAAAGATTGGCAGTCCGATGGCTGGGACGCCAAAGAATATGGCCAAAGCTACGATCCAGAGAGACCATTTTTTGAGCAACTCGACGAGCTAATAAAAAAAGTACCTAGGCAGAACTTATCGAATGATTATATGAATGATATTAATAGTGAGTACACCAATTGCTCGGGTGGCTCCAAAAATTGCTATATGATCTTTGAGTCTGATAGAAGTGAAGATTGCTATTATTCACGGGGCATGACAGACACTAAAGATTGTGTCGATTGTATCCGAACCAATGAATCACAATTATGCTACGAAGGAATCGACATCAATAAATGTTATAATTGCTTTTATCTGCAAGATTCAGACAATTGTAATGAATGTTATTTTTCATCGAATTTGAGCGGTTGCAAATATTGTTTTGGCTGCGATGGATTGAACCAAAAGGAATACTATCTCTACAACGAAAATGTTGGTAAAGCAAAATGGGAAGAATTTATGTCGGGCGTCAAATTTACCAATGGAAAAGTTAAAGAATATTTTTCAAAGCTAGAGGAAATTAGACGGCAAACACCCAAAAAATTTGCCAAAGTCTCAAAGTGCGAGAATTCAGACGGCGACCATTTGATAAATTGCAAAAATTCACATTTTTGTTTTGATAGCCAGAAGCTCGAGGATTGTGCATATTGTTTTGAAGTGCCAAACGAAGCTAAGGACTCATACGACTATTCGTCGTTTGGCCTTGCGACGAATATGATTTATGAATGCACCACTTCCGGCTGTAACGCATATAATATTTTGTTCTCAAATGAGACATGGATCAATGTAAGTAATTGCTTTTATTGCGATAACACCCAGTCAAGTAAAAACTGTTTTGGTTGCATTGGGTTAAATAAAAAACAATATTGTATTCTTAACAAGCAATATACCAAGGAAGAATATGAGCAAACTGTCGGTAGGATTATTGAAAAAATGATTGCTGATGGCGAGTGGGGCGAGTTTTTTCCGATGTCTATAAGTCCCTTTGGATATAACGAAAGTTTGTCGATCGCATACCATCCTAAATCAAAAGAAGAGATGACTAAGTTTGGGGCTAAATGGCAAGAAAATGATTATTCATTAAAATTTGATGGTCCGTTTTATGAGCCAGAGGATGACATAGATGAATATAGACAGAATGAAGGCAAAAGAAGCGCTCTACTTTCAGGAATTCTCAAATGTGCCTCTACCGGCAAAGCGTTCAAAATTATGCCTCAGGAACTTGCATTTTATATCTCACACAATGTTCCTGTTCCGGTGAAATATCCTGAAGAGCGATATCTGGAGATATTTTCCAAACGTAATCCGCGGGTTTTGTATCATCGCCAGTGTATGAATGAAGGTTGCCAAAACGAATTCGAAACAACCTATGCTCCAGACCGACCGGAAAAAGTGTATTGTGAGTCGTGTTACCAGAAGAATGTATTATAAAGACACGACTCACCAAGAAGCTGTTATAGACGGTAAAGATGTTTGACAAAATAATTTCCGCAATGTAATCTAACTAATAATATGCAATGGTGTAGATTTTCAATATTTAAAAATTGCACCAGCATTGCGACCAAAAAAGCCCCTTGAGGGGCTTTTTTTGAATATGCCCATTTTTGGGTACCAAGTACCTTTACATCATTTGTCTATATCACTCCGATCGAGGGTGGTGAAAGAATTGACTCAAGCAGCTGTCTCGAGCGGTCAGGCAACAAGGGACAAGCTTAGAGTAAGGGAGACGATGACACTTGAAGAGCTAGTCGAGAATCATCACTGCGGCGGAATGCCGCGGGCTGACTTAGGCACCATAGGAGTAATGCAGCACACGGTACTGGTGCGGTATCGAAACGAACGCCGCAAAAGTGGTGCCCCGGCAGCGTCGCACTTCTTCTGCGTCCAGGACGTCCTGGCCGATCTCGACTTTGGACCGATTTGTGAGCTGATCGGCCTAGGCCACGACCTTATCGAGGACGGCGTTATGTCCTTGGATGAGATTCTGGACAACTTTGGCGAAAGGGTGACGGCGGGGATTCTGGCCCTCTCTAAACGCCCTGAACACAAGCAGAAAGACCTCGATTACTTCGCGCAAGTGCTAGAGGCCGTTAAGAACGGTCTCTGGGAAGCGGGTGTGGTGAAGCTGGCGGATCGTGCCCACAACCTACGGACCCTTGAAGCATTCAAGGATCCAGAAAGGGAAACGAGTTATCTGGCCAGCACGGCTGACAACGCTTTGTGGCTGGCTGACCAGGCCTGGCCGTGGATCGAGCAGTATGCTCCGAAGCACACCGAGTCCTATGAAGTGCTTTGTAATATGCTGCATAAGGAGTACGAGATCCAGCTTCAGCGCCTAGAACCTCTGGCTAGGGAGCGTGGGTAGAATGTGTAAAAGGTGCTGTTGTGCCACGGGGCCTCCGGCGCTGTCGATTTCGACAGCATGCCGGAGGCCCTTCCTCTTTATCTGAAGGGAATTTTTGCTACAATGGAAACAATGCGAACGTTTATTAATAAACATTAAAAATAAAATGTCTGAAGAAAGCCAAGTAACCAAAGAAGAAAAAATTAAAAAAATCCAACAACTTCGGGAAAAAGGGATCGAACCTTATCCTTACAGCTTTGAAACTGACACGCAAATTGGTGCGCTACGGAAGGAATTTGATTATTTAGAAAGTGAACAAAAAACCGGTCGCATAGTGCGTCTGGCCGGTCGGATCGTCAGCCGCCGTGCGATGGGCAAGATTTTATTTATGAATCTTGTCGATGAAGACGCGCAGATCCAATTATTTTTTCGTGAAAATGAGCTTGGCGACCAATTTAACATTGCTGAAACGATTGATATTGGCGATATTGTTGGTGCTTCAGGGGAAGTTTTCAAAACAAAAACCGGCGAATTGTCAGTTTGGGTACAGGGCTTTTCTATTTTAAATAAATCTATTACCGGATTGGTTGACAGCTACTATGGGCTAAAAGATATCGAATTGAAGTATCGAAATCGCTCGATGGATATGATTGTCAACAAAGAAAGCCGCGATATTTTGAAAAAAAGGTTTCAGATAACGGCTAAGGTTCGCGAGTTTATGGTTACCGAAGGATTTCTAGAAGTTGAAACACCGGTTTTGCAAGTTGTCTATGGCGGAGCGGCGGCTAAGCCGTTTGAAACGCATCACCATAAACTTGATATGAAAATGTATATGCGCGTGGCGCCCGAACAATATCTGAAAAGAATTATGGTTGGCGGCATGGAAGCAATTTTTGAATTAGGCAAATGTTTCCGTAACGAAAATATAGACCGCACTCACAACCCTGAATTTTCGATGATGGAAGCTTATCGCGCCTACAAAGATTACAATTACATGATGGATTTGATTGAGAGACTGTTTGAAAAAATTGCCTTAGATCTTTACGGCAAAACTCAAGTTAAATGTCAGGATCAGGAGATTAATTTTACCCGTCCGTGGCGACGTCTTTCGGTTAAAGACGCTTTGCGCGAGCTGGCCGGAATAGATGTTGACCAAATGTCCGACGAACAAATTATTGAAATGGCGGGCAAAACCAAAAAGAAAATGAACCGCGTTAATCGAGGCGAGGCGATTTTAGTTTTATTTGAGGAACATTGCGAAGAGAAGCTGATTCAGCCAACTCACATTGTTGATTATCCTAAGGAATCGACCGCTTTTTGTAAAGCCCATCGTGAAGATCCTAATCTAATTGAAAGATTTGAAAGCTTTATTTGCGGCCGCGAAGTTTCCAACGGTTATTCCGAACTAAACGATCCTATTTTACAAAGAAAATTGCTTGAGGATCAGGCCAAGATGGCCGAAGAAGGGGTTGAAGAAACATGGGGTATGTTGGATAACGACTTTTTAGATGCTATGGACATTGGTTTGCCGCCGGCGGCGGGAATCGGTATTGGTATTGATCGGTTAGTCATGGTGATGCTGGATCAGCCCAGCATCAGGGACATTATTTATTTCCCAACCATGAAACCGGAAAAGTAATATAAAATTATATATAACATGACGGTTATTTGGTTAATAATTTTCAGCTTTTTAGTTTTGACCGGTTTTGTTTTTGTAATTTTGCCAATCTTGCCCAGTGTTCCTTACATGTTTTTGGTGGCAATTATTTATAATTTGATTTCTGGCCGAATTAGTCAAAATGAGCTAATTACTCTAGGTGCTCTAGCTATTATTTCGATCATTATTGATTACGCTTCCGGCCTTTTGGGAGCAAGATGGGGTGGCGCGTCGGGCAAAAGTCTCCTGGCCGGTATGATTGGAATGCTTCTAGGGACATTCATTTGGCCGATTTTCGGCGGGTTCATTGGCTTATTCTTGGGTGTGCTAGTGGCGGAGGCGATGCTTTTTTCTTCCAACCAAAAAGCTTTAAAAGCCGCTTATTCGAGTTTAGTGGGGTCGGTTCTTGGAATGGTGGCTAACGGCCTGCTTTGCTTGGTATTTTTTATCTTATTTTTAATCTTTGCGCTTACAGTTTAAGTTCTAAAAAGGTCTTTAATCACGCCTCGAAATAGGGGCGTTTTTTTGTTGACCCCAATTAAGTTTTTAAAGTGAAAAAGTTATCCACAGTTCGGCTAAGTTTTCCACAGGCACTTAAAAGTTTTCCACAGCTAGGAGTTTTCCACAGGCCTGTGGAAAACTCCTGATAGCGAACAAAGATATATAGAAATTTTCTTATATAACATCAAGCTATATAGAATTGTATATAAGAAAGAAGATATATAACAATTTCCTATATAAGTTTATGTTTGTTTACTTGTAAACTATTCACGAGTGAATTATATTAAAGATATGGAGATAAACGAGAAATTTCTAAAAGACTATTTACACGCTCAAGTACTGGTCAAAAAAGCCAATGGTGAGTTAAAGGGGACAATTGATTTGTCTTGGAGCGAATACATTGTGCTAAAAATGCTCTCCGAAGATGGTTCTTCACAAAATGTTTTAGTTGAAATGACAGGACTGTCTCCAGCCGGTGTTTCAAAAATAATTTTTTCCCTGAAAAGCAAAAAGCTTATTTGTGAAGGTGATAAAGATACCGATAGAAGAAAGAATTTTATTAAAATCTCACTGCTGGGCGAGAAAAAAATAAAATTGGCAGATACTCTTTTAGAACCGATCTTAAACTGATTAAAATTTTTTTTGCGCAACTGATTAAGGGGGCTTGAAACGGCGGCGAATTGTCTAAGCAAGATTTTCTTGATAGAATTTCCCTGATGGAAGATGTAAAAACAAAAATCATTCAAACCTTATCTCGCTTTTTATCCGAGCAGGGTCTTGAAGGCGTCGAACCGTCGCTAGAGCGGCCCTTGGAAGAAAAAAACGGTGATTATGCTACAAATATGGCCATGGTTTTGGCCAAAAAAATGAGTCAAAGTCCACGCGAGGTTGCTGAACGCATAATTAACTTATTTAATCGCGATGATTTTGCCAAAATTGAGATTGCCGGCCCGGGCTTTATTAATTTTTATCTAAATGATCGCGATTTAGTTGAAACGCTTAAAGATGTTATTGCCGGTGCGCAAAATTATGGTTTGACAAAAATTACGGATAAAAAAGTCGTTTTGGAACACACTAACGCTAATCCGAATAAGGCCTTGCATTTAGGCCATTTGCGTAACGCCTGTTTGGGCTCGGCGATAGAAAAAATTTTAGAAGCGGTGGGGGCGGATGTTGAAGTGCAGTACTATGTTGACGATACTGGTGTGCAGGTGGCCCATACCGCTTTAGGGATGAAAGAATTGTCGTTAGATCAAAAAGAGGGCGAAAAATTCGATCATTTCGCGGCGCGAGTTTATGTCGAAACTGTGCAAAAAATGGAATTATCGGAAGATCTCAAACAAAAGCAAGCCCAAATAATTGAGGCGTTAGATAAGCACGACGGTGAAATCGCCGCTTATGTCAAAGATTTGGCTGGCAAAATTTTACTTGAAAATCTCTCAACTATGCGCCGCTTCGACATTGATTATGATTTGCTGGTTTGGGAGTCCGACATCATCGGTTTTGGCTTTTGGCAAAAAGCTTTTGAGGTTTTGCGCCAATCGTCCGAATTTATTAAATCGGAAGAAGGCAAAAACAGCGGCTGCTATGTCATTAAAAATGTCTTGGGCGACGATAAGGTCATTGTTAAATCCAACGGTGTGGTTACTTACACCGGCAAAGATATCGCTTATCATTTTTGGAAATTTAATTTGTTGGGGCAGGATTTTAAATATAAAAAATGCCAAAATTATCCCCAAGAAAAAGATCTTTACACAACGTCGCGAGAAGGGGAGGATTCAGAAAAATTCGGTCGGGCTGACGAAGTAGTTAACATTATTGACGTTAGGCAATCTTTTCCTCAAGAAGCGGTCAAGGCGAGTTTGAAGGCGCTGGGATACGGCCAGCAATCCGATCAGTTGCGTCACATTGCTTATGGCGTCGTCAATTTGAGCAAAAAAACGGCTGAAAGTTTGGGTGTAAACGTAGCTGATAATAAAAATAGCTACGCCATGAGCGGTCGTCAAGGTATTGGCATTATGGCGGACGATTTGCTGGATAAAACAATTGCCGCGCTTGAGCAAAAACATCCCGATTCTTTTAATAAAGAAAAAATTGCCGCCGGAGCGATTAAATATAATTTGCTTAACTACAATCCTTATAGTGAAATTGTTTTTGATCTTGATTCATCATTGGACATCAACGGCAATTCCGGCCCTTATATTCAATATGCTCACGCACGCTGCAGCTCGATTTTAGAAAAAACCGCTGGTCGTGAGGTTGAAATTGATGATAGCTATGCCCTCAACGAACAAGAACTTTCTTTAGCGAAAGAGATTCAATATTTTCCCCAAATTGTCAAAGCGGCCGCCGAAACGTATGCGCCAAACCTGATTTGCAATTATCTGTTCGATCTAGCCAAAAAGTTCAACGCTTTTTATGCCGTCTGCCCGATTTTAAACTCATCGGAGGAAGAATTTGCCGTGCGTTTGTTATTAACTCGAGCAACGCGGCAAGTCCTCAAAAACGGTTTATCTCTTTTAGGAATCGACGCGCCTGATAAAATGTAATTAATGAAGAAATTTTTTTTCTTTTCGATTGTTTTGTTAGTTGTAAGCGTAAGTGTCTTTTGTGTTTATAAATTTAAACCCGATGCGAAAATTATTTCCCTGACAAAGTCGGAAGATACTAAAACGGTCTCTTCGGGGGCAGCCATTGTGCCACATCTCGATACCGCCAAAACCGACCGGCAAAAATTCCTTAATGAACTTTCTCAAGACGTTCAGCCGCAAAAAATCGTTTTATTATCGGTTAACCACTTTGATTCGAGCGCCGATTTTTTAACCAGCGGCAAAAATTGGGATTTTTTAAATCAAAAAATTTCTATTGATACTGATTATGTCAATCAACTCATCGCGGCGGGAATAATAGAAGATAAAAATAATGTTTTTGACGGCGAACATGGGATTAAAAACGTTTTGCCTGATCTTGCCAACACCTTTCCCGAAGCCAAAATAACACCACTTGTTGTAAAAACGGGTACTTCTCAAGAAGCTTTGGACAAATTATTAACTCAATTTCAATCGAGTTGTCCGGAGTGCTATTTTGTCGGCTCGGTGGATTTTTCTCATTATCAAACCAGCTCTTTAGCTGAAATTCACGATCAGACAACCCTTGATGCCCTGGAAAGTCTGGACGAAAAAAGGATTTTAACGTCTGAAACCGACTCGCCGGAAATCCTATATTTGTTAGCCAAATGGGCAAAAAGTCAAAATCTCACCTTTAAATTATTTGCCAATAGCAATTCTGGCAAGCAATCGAATATTTTCGATACTGAAACGACAAGCTGGATTATTGGTCGTTTTGTTTCGGGAGAGGCCAAATTGGCCAGTCGAACAACTTTTCTTTTTGGCGGCGATTTGATGTTTGACCGAATGGTTAATCATCGTTTTAAAGACATTGGCTTCAGCGAAATTTTTTCTGCTTTGGGCCAGCGGGTATTTAGCGGTTGCGATATTAGAGCAGCCAATTTAGAAGGGCCGATCAGCGATCAGCCGATCAATGACGATATTTCTAGCAATAACTTAAGCTTCAATTTTCCGCCCGAATCTCTCGACGCTCTGAAATATTTAAAGTTTAATGTTTTAAGCTTGTCGAATAATCACAGCCAAAATGCCGGAATCAGCGGCTTGAACAAAACAATCCAAACCTTAACGGCCAACGGAATTAAACCGATTGGCAGTCAGACAAGTTTTGATGATTCGAATATCGTCCATATCGACACCGGTGCAGTTAAGGTAGCAATAATCGCGGCTAATATGTTGGAAAATATTGACGAGTCAAAAATTGTCGAAGCGGTTAAGGCGCAAAAAGCGGCGGGAAATTTTGTCATTTTCTTTCCTCATTGGGGCAACGAATACAGCCAGACCCACTCCCGCCCTCAAGCTGATTTGGCGCACAAGCTAATTGATGAGGGCGCCGATTTAATTATTGGCAGTCATCCTCACGTTATTCAGGATTCAGAAATTTATAAAAATAAGTTGATCGTTTATTCTTTGGGAAATTTTGTTTTTGATCAAACTTTTTCTAAAGAAACCCAACAGGGTGTTATGGTGGGCGGAGTCATCCAAAAAGATAGTTTAAGAATTTCTTTTTTCCCCTTTGAAATAAAAAATTATAAACCGCAATTTTTGAAATCAGTCCAACGCGAAAGTATTTTGAGGCATGTCTTGCCCTCTGGAGTTGAAATACAAAACAGTGATACAATTAATTTAAAGTTATAAATAGGGGGAATATGGACTCAATAAATAATGGTGAGGGTTTTGACCAACAGAAAGCCATGTCGGATACTTCCGCTAATGAAATTAATGACGGGGCCAAAAAAGCGCCGGATAAGCCGCGCAAAAAGATAAACTGGCCGGTTTTACTACTAACAATTATCGCTGTTGGTCTAGCCGCATACATTGGCTACAATTATTACAACTACAATTATAAGGGCAAAAACACGAGCGTGAGTCCTACGCCAGTTTCGGTGACAACTAATAAAACAGCCACACCAACTGGCATTGAGAAAGTCGTTGATGCGGGCGTGAAGTGGCAAACAGTCCAAAAACTAGACGATCTACAACTGTTTAAAGCCGTGGGCGAAAGCGATGTCCCGGGCGGCCTCTCGAGCGTCAATTATTATAAAATAGGAACGCTTGATGACGGCTCCGAAGTAATTGCTGCGATTCTCGATTTTTCCCTGGGCTACCCTAAGGTGCATCGCTTAATCAAAAAGGGTGACACTTATAAAATGATTGTGCAGAATTCCGACACGATTGGCGAAAACACTTATACAACTACCAAACCGATTGAGCAAGACAATACCACCGTTTTCAAATCGCTTTTGCCGGATAAAACTATCGAAAAAGGCAATACCAAATTGCTTTATAAGTTGAGCGGTTCACCGGAGCAAAGCAGTGGCTTTACCTCGGAAAAATTAGTTGGCGAAACGAAATGGGGCAATTTGTACTATGAGCAAGGCGACCAAGTAGCAACAACAAATGACGCCGTCAGAATCGGCCGCTATTTTATTCGCTTAAGTGATAACACCAAGGCCTACTATGATCCGGCGCCAACTTTCATTCGCGATGATGGCACTTTAAACCTTACCTGGGCTGACAGCAATACGGCAAAAACCGAATTTCAGAAATTCTCGACTGATGGTTGCGGCAACTCCTACGCCTCTTTCCCAGCCGTAACCAGCTCGACTGTTTTGGCCGACAAAAAAGTTTTGGTTGAAGGAACGGGCGGAGCTAAAGTATATATTCCAGGTTCGGCTGATAATAGTTTGGTTAGTTTTGGTTTTGATTTGGCTATCGGCGGCTCAAACAAATTCTCCAAGGACACCTATTACAAAGATAACGGAATTATTATTTGGGCCGATGACTACGGCACGCCGATTGTGTTTGCCAATAAACAATATGCTCCAGTAGTGGAGTGCGGCAAACCGGTAGTTTATCTTTACCCAACCGACCGAACCGTTGTTTCGGTGAAATTAGCGGCCGATATTACTAAATCGGAGCCAATTTACGGCGAGGGCTGGAGGGTTATCGCCAATCCTGACGGGCAAATTCTTCTTGGTGATAAAGTCTACCCTTATCTTTTTTGGGAAGGGAAGGGGCAAGGCCAATACCCGGCTATAAAATCAGGCGCGATTGTTGCTCGCGCTGATGTCGAAAAAACTATCCGCGCTAATTTAAGCTATATTGGCTTGAACGACAAAGAAATAGGTGATTTTCTTGATTTCTGGCTGGCAAAAATGCCAAATAAACCCTTTGTGCGGTTAACGTGGTTCCAAAATGATCAGCTTGACCGTTTAGCTCCTATCAAGATCACCCCGAAGCCCGATTCTCTCATTAGAGTTTTCCTTGACTTCGAGGGAATGGAACAAAGAATGGATTTACCCAAACAGGATTTAATCCGCTATGAACGCAAGGGCTTCACAGCCATAGAGTGGGGCGGTCTTCTCAAAGGAAACAATTAAAAACGGTCTAACTAAAGTTCTTTTGCTAAATCAGCTTTAACCAGTAAGCGTTTTAGGTTTGTGCCGATTGGCACACAAGTCATAAGAGTGAGTTTTTTGGGATCGCTTTTGCCGCTTTTAAATTCAAGCGAGGCAGAACTGCTGGTTTGTACGAGATTTTTTACTGTATAAATGTAGAGCGTATCTTTGTGCTTGACAACGATATTATCGCCCGCTGTCCCGTTAACCAACGGGGCAAAAACATCTTTATATTTACTTTTGCTCCACCAATAATAAGAACTGTGGCCGGCAATTAGGGCCTCGCCGCCGACTTCTGGTTTGCCGGTGCCGGCAATATGAACCAGTTCATCGGTGAGAAGTTGTTTGGTTAATTTTGTCTGGACGTCCCATTCGACTGGCGCTTCAATTCCAAGTTTGGGGTAATATAGCCAATCGTTTTTAAACTTTGCTTTTAGCTCGGCAATTTTACGTTTTTCGGTGGTGCTTGTACTTGATGATTGGCTAGCCGTGGCGGCATTGGCGATTGTTTCAACATCGGTTTGAGTGTCGTCGGCGTTTACTTTACCATTTGATTGGCTCTCGCCATTCGACAAGAACCGGCTTTTGGCCGCTTTTATAATTACAGGGGCATTAAGGGCAAAATAACCGGCGTAAAAAACAACGATCAAGATATTAAATACCTTCAGTAATTTGATTGCCTTAGTCACTTTAGTCTTTGGATTTTAGTATCCTTATGGAAATTGCTCCACCGATGGCGACAACGATTGCAATCAGGGCCCAGAATGAAATGCCGGATTGAATCGTAGAAAGAGCAATTGTTTTAGCACTTTCACTTGGGTTGCCCATGATTTGGGCGGCGCTTACAACAGTTGAAGTTGGCGCTGGAGTTAAAGTTGGGGTGGCGGTGGCTTCTTCGGTTGGCTCACCCGGGACTGGCGGGGTAATTGTTCCGGCTGGTTCGGCTGGCGTAACAGGGGTAACTTCGCCGGTTGGTTCAGAGGGAGAAGGCGGCATTGGCGTTTCTGATAAACTGTAGCCAAGTACCGATAGTGAATCGATGGCTACCGTTCCACTTGAGCAACTTGTTAAAGTCACTTTATATTGAATATAGCGCGCCTTGATGTTGTCGACCGGTAAAGAAATCGAGTTTGTGACGCTGTAAAACTCGGTGAAAGTCGATTCATCTTCCGAAAAGCGAGCGCTTATCGAAGGCCGGGTGCAAGTTGCGCTACTCATTTGGGTGCCTAAAATTACCCTAGAAACTTTGGCGGTCGAAGGTAATTTTACCGAACCGGAAAACGTGCCGGAAGTGGCGCCGCTAGAGAGTATGATCTTGCTTTGATTAAGCGTTACTGTGCTGGAAAAAGTATCTTTAGTAAAATCACCGTTTGAAACAGCTTTTTTGTAAAGCAGTTTTTCATTTTGTGCTGTATCGGCTTCAATACCGAAATTCTTTGCCAGATAGCCGCGGCTGGCAAAAAGCAGTCCCACTATTCCCAAGGTAACAAATAGAACTATTAAAAGGCGCGATGACTTTTTGAGTCGATGTTTTTTAGCCATTTTTCCCCTCGATTAATTACGAATCCATTATATCGTTGATTAAGCCCATAATCAACAAATTTGACATGCACCCACCGTTTTGGTTTGTTGGATATGGTAAATTAATTTAATTCATGCGCAATCCGCTTTTCTAGCGGAGGGAAGTGCGGTTCGATTCCGCCACAGTCCCGCTACTGTAATATCCTTAAGCGAGCCCGTTAGGGCGAGCGAAGGAATGAGTCAGAAAACCAGCATGATTTTATCCCGAGGAGGAAATATGTTTTAATTTTCTTTTATTAAACTTCCCTCGGAGGAAGTTTTTTAAGTTTGAATAACGAATAAATAATAAAATTAAAAGAAGGGAAAATGATGAAAAATAAAAATATCGTTTCTAAAATAGTTCCGGCCGGATTAGTCGTTTTGGCTTTAACTTTCGGCGGCAGTTATTATTATAAAACTGTTTATAATCAGCCCCAAAGTGCGGCGGTTGTCGAGCAGAAAACCATTTTCTATGCCGGCGAAGATGGTAAAACAGTTTTTGATTTGCTGAAAGAAAAATACCAAGTCGAATCAACCGATAGTTCAATGGGGGTTATGATTAATAGCATTAACGGTCTCAAGGCAACCGATAAAGAATTTTGGCTTTATAGCGTAAACGGCCAATCTGGTGAAGTAGCGGCCGACAAATTTTCTACCAAAACGGGTGACGAAATCAAATGGGAGTATAAGGGATTCTAGGACTTAATTTTTCAAACCATTGATAATCGCATAAACGCTCAAGACGCCAAAAATTAACCAGCCGATGAAAATAATTAGTTTGCGCCCGAAATGCGGTTGTAATGATCGATCTAGGACTTGCCGATTTAGTTTCTGCGTCAAGCCGATGTGGATGAACATGGCTATGGCATTGATGACTCCGCTGATTGTCGCTAAAAGTAGAGGGTCTCTAAAGCCGACTAGAAAAATGCTTATCCCTAGGGCGATTTGAAGCCAAACCGTTAGGTAGTAAGATTTAGCGACACCGATTTTGCGGTTAATTAAAACACTGTTTTCGGCGATGATGCGTGAAGTCGAATCGAGCACGGTGAGTTGTGTGCCAAAAAGAAGCAAACTGCAAACAATTATAAATGTTTTTCCCAAAAACGGATTGACTAATAAACCAATGGCTTTTGATTCGTTAATAATGAAATCAGTGCCTTCAAAGTTACCAGAAAAATATTTTGCGCTGGCAAAGGCGAGGGTGGAAAGCGTGATAATAGTAATGGCGCCAGTAAGTAAGAAAACAAAAAAATGTTCTAGATTCAATTTTCTCCACCAGTGAGAAAATTGATTTAAATTTTCTTTCGAAAGGGTGAAATCCTGGCCTTCTAGGTCAATGTTTTCCGAGTTTAAAATAGCTTTGGAGATGCCTTTTTTACCCTTGCACATGCCGTAACCTTTTTCTTTGGCGTAAAGTGATTGGGCGAGGTTGAGATTGCCTCCGGCGCCAGCATAAGCCATGGCGCCTAAGAAAACAAACAATGAAAATCCGACTTGACCGAGGGGAATGTATCTATAACCGTCACCGATTCCGACCAACCCCTTGGCTAAAACGTGCAAATCTTGCGGAGTTAAAATAGCTAAAGCGATAATAAAAATAATTGGCACGCCTAAACCGATAGAAACTTTCTGAAAATTCTCCACAGCTTTATAAGCCGTTTTACCGCCTGACAAAATCAGGCCGATAGCGACTAAGGCGACTACGGCAATATAATCAAAATGTTTCAGACCAAAACCTCCCGCCAGTATCTTAGCGCTAGTGGCAATTAAGGTTGGCCAAAACCAACCAACTAAAGTTGAAAAAATGAACCAATAGGGTAGAAAACGAGACATTTTGGCAAAGCCGACAAATATGGATTGTCCTTTTACGATCGTGTATCTTGTTATTTCCATATTCACAAAAAACTGAATGGTGATGCCGATAACTGCCGCCCAAATAATCCCTAATCCAAATTTAGAGCTCATATAGGGCCATAGTAGAATTTCACCCGAGCCCAAACCTAATCCGAGAATAATTAAACTTGGCCCAATCATTTTGGCCAATTTCGGGGGTTTGGGAAGATTGCTAGTTTCTTCTGTTTCCATTTTTTTAAATATATCAAATTGACTAATGTGATAAAATGAATTTGATGAAGACAAAAACAAAATTTGCCTTTTCTACTTTAGCTTTTTTTGCCCTAGTGATAGTTGTCTGTTTAGTGTGTTTAAATTTGTATTCTGCCAATAAAAGCAGCTCGACTCAAGATAATCTTAAAACTGCTACGGTTAGCAACGGAGCGACGATAACTTCTAGTGCCGAGACGAGCTCTGTCGAGCGCGCGTCTGCTTCGGCGACATCAACGTCTAGCGGCTATTATCGCAACACAGAATATGGTTTCAGTTTATCTTTTGATGAGCAATGGCAGGGTTATTCGGTTGAAAAAGCGGCCACAACCGGTAATTACATTGCTAAAATTCAGTTCAAAATTCCCAACGTTAGCGAGCCGCCCCTTTCTATTTATGTCTTTTCTAAAGAAAGCTTTAACGAAAATGATTTGACAACAATTCACGCTACAAAAATAAGCTCTAGCAACAAATATGTTTTCGCCTATGCCAGTTGGGATACTTCGCCACCGGAGGGGACTTTAATTACAGACAAATCTGTAGTTAAATTAATCGAAAGCTTTAAACTAATTTAATGGAGGAAAATGTCTAAAACTTTTCTTAAGCTGTTATCATTAGTAATGATTATCTTTGGAATTACTACTTTAATGCCGTCCTTGTTGTGGAGTTCTGGAGCGGAATGGTATGGCTTTTTGAAGATTATTTTTGGTGTTGTCGGTTTCGCAATTGCTTTTTCGGACAAAAAAAGCTCTACCAATTAAATCCTCTTGGTTCGTACCAACCCTGCGGTTTACCGCAAGCGGGGCATTTTTCAGGGGCTTCAGTGCCGGTGTGGACATAGCCGCAATTTAGGCATTTCCACTGTATTTCTTGATCACGCTTGAAGACAGTGCCCTCCTCGACTCTTTTAGCGATCGCCAAGTATCGGTCGCGATGTTTTTCTTCGACTTCACCGATTTCTTTAAAAATGGTGGCGATTTCGGTTTGGTTTTCTTCCTTAGCAATTTTCTCAAATTCCGGATACATTTTAGTTGTTTCGTGATCTTCGCCTTCGGCGGCGGCCTTTAAATTATCAACAGTTGATCCGACAGGATCAAGGGCAATTTCACCGGTGGTTTTTGCGTCCGATTCAACAAACTCTAGCAATCTTTCGGCGTGTTCCATTTCATTACCGGCCGTTTCTTCAAAAATACGAGCAATACCCTCAAATCCTTCTTCGCGGGCTTTGATTGCAAAGAAGGAATACTTATTGCGGGCTAACGATTCGCCCGTAATTGCTTTGAGCAAGTTTTCTTGTGTTTTCATATTTCTCCTTTTTGATAATATTTTGCGCAATCTTCATAAATAATTTATCATAAAACAATGGAAGAAAAAATTATTGAAAAAATCGTTGAAACACCGGCGAAAGTTTTAGATATGACAGTCAAAGCTTCCCAAGAAGCTTCTAAAACGATTGCCCAAAATAAGCCGGTTAAAAAAGCCAAAAAATATTGGGAAATTTTGGGGCCGGGTTTGACAACGGGGGCGTCAGACGACGATCCTTCTGGTATCGCGACTTATTCTCAAACCGGTGCTCGCTATGGCTTTCAACTTTTGTGGCTATCAGCTTTTACTTTTCCGCTCATGTTTGCAGTTCAGGAAATGTGCGCCCGAATTGGTTTAGTAACAGGAAGGGGACTAGCGGCAAATATTAAAAAGTATTTCCCTAAATACATCCTTTACATCATGGCCGTTTTGCTTTTTGCCGCCAATTCGTTTAACATCGGCGCTGATTTGGGGGCGATGGCTAAAGCAACTCAATTATTGGTGCCAAAAACCAATTTTGTCACTTTGGTTATCGGCTATACGGCCTTTTGCTTATTTTTAGAAATTTTTTTGGAATATAAGAACTACGCTAAAGTGCTTAAGTGGCTGGCTTTGGTTTTATTTTCTTACGTTTTTTCAACCTTATGTATTAGCAATCTCGATTGGAGACAGGTGTGGCATAGCTTGGCCGTTCCCTCGCTTTCTTTTACCAAAGATCAGATTATTTTAGTTTGTGGTATTTTAGGCACAACAATTTCACCCTATCTTTTCTTTTGGCAAACATCGCAAGAGATAGAAGAAGAAATTTCCAATGGGCAAACGACTCTTAAGGACAGGCAACTCACTAATCGAAGACAGATCCGTGAAATGAGAGTTGATGTTGGCTCGGGTATGCTTCTTTCTAATATTGCGATGTTTTTCATTATCGTTGCTTGTGCGGGAACTTTATTTAGGTCGGGCATTACTGATGTTGATACAGCCGAGCAAGCCGCCGTGGCTTTACGGCCGTTTGCCGGCGATTTCGCTTATCTTCTTTTTGCCACGGGCATTATTGGTGTCGGCTTGCTCGGCGTTCCGGTCTTGGCCGGCTCGGCGGCCTATGTGATATCGGAAAGTCTAGGTTTGAAAGGTGGTCTGAACAAAAAGCTCAAACAGGCCTATGCTTTTTATGGCGTTTTGATAATTTCAATGTTGGTGGGTTTGGGAATGAACTTTATTGGTCTGCACCCCATGAAAGCTCTGATTTACAGCGCGGTTGCCAATGGCTGCGTTGCTCCTATTGCTTTGATTTTAATCGTTTTGATTAGTGGCAACACAAAAATTATGGACAAATTCGCTAATGGCCCGTTGGGGAAAACCGTTGGCTGGCTCACGGTTATTTTAATGAGCTTGGCTAGTGTTGCTACAATTTATTCAATCTTTTCTTAGAAAGTACTATTTATTTTTTAAAGCGGCGGCAATTTTTTTAACCGAAATTATGTAAGCCGCTTCTCTTAAATTACATTTGAACTTATCGGCAACTTTTTGAGTTTGGCGCAAGGCATTTTTCATTTCTTTTTTGATGTGTTTGACGGCATCGGGGTAGTCGAGCTTGACGCCTTCAACATTTTCGCGCCATTCTAGGTAGCTGCCCAAAACTCCGCCAGCGTTAGCTAAAATGTCTGGTACAATAACGATTTTTTTGGCGAATAATTCTTTTTCGGCGGCTAGCTCAATCGGGTGATTGGCCATCTCGACAATTATTTTGGCTTTAATGCGTCTGGCATTTTCTGTGGTAATTTGATCACCCACAGCCGCCGGAATGAGAATGTCGACTTTTTGTTCTAATACTTCTTTGGCACCGACGCTAACACAGTCCGTTGATTCTCCGTGGATATCGCATTGGCATATTTCGCCCAGTTTTTTGCCTTTGTGGCGTAATCTATAAGTTTTATGATAATCGAGACCGTCTTCGTGCATTATCCCGCCATCAATATCGGCAACGGCCACAATTTTAAAACCCATGTGATAAAGGTGATGAGCAATGTGCATACCGACATTGCCAAATCCCTGAAGGGCGATAGTGGTTTCACTTGGTTTTTTATTAAGCGTTTTTGCAATTTCTTCAACAATGGCCGCGCCGCCTAAGCCGGTGGCTTCGTCGCGGACTTTTATGCCACCGTTGGAAAAACTTTTCCCTGTGATTACGCCCGGCTCGCTTTTAAGAGTAACTTTCTCGTATTCTTCTCGAAACCACTGCATAATTTTGCTATCGGTGTTAACGTCTGGAGCGGGAACATCTTTTTTTTCGCCGACAATGTCGCTAATAGCTCTGGCAAATGCCTTTGTCAGCCGTTTTAGCTCTCCCTTGGATAGTTCTTTTGGGTTAACTTGGATGCCTCCCTTAGCTCCTCCAAAAGGAATATTAATTACGGCAGTTTTTAAACTCATTAATCCCGCTAAAACCTTTACTTCTTCCATGTCGACATCTTGGTGATAACGAATTCCGCCCTTGTAAGGACCGCGGGCGTCGTTGTGCTGAACGCGAAAACCCTTGAAGTTTTTGATTTTGCCAGAGTCCATTTTGACCGCTAGATTTACCTCGACAATTCTTTGGGGATCTGTAATTTGCTTGATGGTTTGACTGGAAAGATTTAGTTTTGCGCCAGCTTCGCAAATCAGTTGATGTATTTCTTGGTAAGACACGGTCCTCCTAAATTTATATTTTATATCTGTTTTACCATTTTCGATTTAAAAGCAAAATATGTTAAAATTTATTCGGGAGGATTTTGCAATATAAAAGATTTACGGTCTTTCTAGTTTTATTTGTAGTAGCCTGCGTAATTTTACGACCGGAGGGCACTCTTGCCTTAGGAAACGTTACTTTAACAGTTGGCAGTTTTTCTGATCCTGATGGCGAAGACACTCATCATGCTACGCAATGGGTTATTCGGGACAGTTCAGCCAATGTTTTTGATTCTGGAACGGATACGACCAATCTATTATCGATTGCGGTTGACGCTTCATATTTTACTTTGGGCAACACTTATTATTGGAAGGCAAGATTTCAAGACCAGCATCTAGCTTGGGGACCTTATTCTAGTGAACAAAGTTTTGCTTACGGTATAGCTCCGACGGCTACCCCAACCGTGACTGACACAATAACGCAAACGCCCTCATCTAGTGTGACACCTTTTACTACCACAACGGTAACGACAACGGTGATCAACAGTGCTACGGCCACAGTTACAGTAACCATCACAGTGAACCCTTCTTTGACTGCGACGGCTTCGCCAACAGCGACAATTTCACCAAATTCAACACCATATCCGCCCATTACATCTTCGCCGACGATTAACGGCGGCGGCAATGGTGGAGATGGTTTTGACAATGATTCGGGCGGTTTTGGCGGTACGGGTAACAACGATGGTAACAATAACGATAACGGCGGCGCTTATAGTCTCTTTGGCATTAATCCGATTATTCCCAACGTCCTTTTTATTTTTACAGCGCTAGCTTCGGCCGCCGCCGCCGGATCGGGAATTCCTGTAACGTCTTTTCTTTCTCAAGTAGTGACATACTCAAATCGTTTCTTCAGACTAATTCCTTGGCGGCGCCGCAAAACCAAATGGGGTTATGTTTATGATTCCATTAGCAAGAAACCAATCTCTGGCGCTCAAATAAGAATTTATTCCGAACCCGACGGTAAAT
>CAZOJE010000008.1:0-53345 GCA_964580065.1 uncultured Candidatus Saccharibacteria bacterium | reverse complement strand
AGCGACCACCAAAATTTTTCCGATTTGAGCGTAAGCTCAAGCGGAGAAAATGCTTGGTGGACCGGAGGACTCGAAGGCCGGACTGACTTGCCGTAAGGCAAGGAAGGAGGCGGGGGTTTCGAGGGTGGAACTCGAAACTGCGGCGCACTCCTTGGCAGAAAACTATCGCGCCGACTTGTGACCGAGTCCAGAGGCGACCACAGTTTGGGGTATTTAAAAGAGCTTGTAGTTATTGCCGCTGTGGCGACAAGTTTGTATGGAGATTTCGTAATAATTTATCACTTCCGATTTTGAATACATTTGTAAAAGAAAAACTTTAGTTTCCAGTTCCTATTATTGAAGACGACGAAGTCTTTTTTTTATTGTTAAATTTGCTAATCTTAACATGTCTTCGCACCAGCTTGGCACAAAGGGAAGGATTTGATGGTATGGCCGAATTATCGCGTCGCTTGTCCAAGGGGCTTAAGGCCTTTCCTAAAAGCGCCTGGACTGTTAGGATCGTCGTTGGTGAGAGGGGGGAAGATCACCTCAAACCAGAGCTGCACCTTGAACTGTCCGTGGCTGGACATGAGTTCAGGGCTATAATCAGAGGTCAGTACGATATCAAGCTGAAGATCGACGGTATCACGGTCGGTGGCCAGTGGTATGCTGCCCGCATGACGCTGCTAGACCGGTTATTCGACCGTCAATCACAGCTTGGCCACTACCTGCGGAAGCTATTCAGCGCGGACATCGACGCTGCTGTTAGATTACAGCGTGCCAAAGATGACCTCGCTTGCCGGGAGCTTGTAACGGCGCACGAGAACAAACAACGGCGCCAGGAAGAGTTAGACTCAGAGAAGATTCGCGACGCCGAGCAAGCGCTAGACAGGTTTTTCCACATAAGCGCCTAGTCGGAGCGGCGTCGCCCTTGCAGGACAAGTCTTAGGGCTTGTCCTTTTTTTTGAAAAACATTGCTGCTAAAGGAGAAATCTGTTAAGATTTCTCTAGTGGGCAAGTCGCCAAGCAAAATAAAATCGTCAAAGTCCAGAATTCGGGAACTTTTTCACTTTGCTGCTTAAACTTTGCGGGGCGAGTAGCGCTGTTTTTTTGTCAAATTTTTCACTCCAAAATGCATTTAAACTATTTCAGAGCAGACCACCAAAATTTTTCCGATTTGAGCGTAAGCTCAAGCGGAGAAAATGCTTATGGTATATTAGGCATTGAACAGGGTTTCTTAAATTGTTAAGATACCCAAAGATCATTTTTGATATAACGCCTAGTGGTAATTAAACCGAGTTAATGAGAAAATAGTTTGACAATTAGAATGTATTTTTCGCCGAGTTAGCTCAGCGGTAGAGCGCAGGACTGAAAATCCTGGCGTCGGAAGTTCGACTCTTCCACTCGGCACCACTTTAAAATCTTAATAAAAATGGCTATAGTCGATTTTTCAAAACTAACAGACATCAGTTTTCTAACTGAAAATCCAACAACCCCGATGAAATCGGCAATTTTTTTTCTGGTCTTTTTTACTTTATCAATCATCGTGGCGATTGTTTTGTCGATATTAGCCGAGAAAAAAAATTGCCCAAAATTTTATAAGAAATATCTGCTAAGATTTTCGGATTTTTTTCTTTACATCCCAATCGTTGGAATTATTTTGGTTTTGACTCGAATAGGCGGAATTTCTGGCTTAGATAAAAGGATAAATTTATTGATTCTGCTAGCTTTATGGTTGATTTGGTTCATTTTTATGGTATATTACAGGTTGTTCATAGTTTCTGCTTTGTGGGCCAAATATTACACCCGCCAGAAACAGGAAGGATATCTGAAAAATGGTAAAAAAAGCTGAAGAAAAAACGGCTGAAACAGTTGAGACGATGGAAGTTCTCGCTGAAAAAGAAGAGGAGCGTTTAGTTCCTTTTAATGTAGGATCGGTAATCGATTGTGAAGTGGTAAGCGTGTCGAGTCACAAAATTCTTTGTGACGTTAACGGGTTGGCTTTTGGTTTTGTACCCGAGAAAGAGTTTTCTTTTGACACAAAAGAGCTCAAAGTTGGCGACAAAGTTTCCGCTTGCGTTGTTTCGATGGAAAACAAGGACGGCTATATTGTTTTGAGTTTAAGAAGAGCCGACAAAGACAAATTATGGCGTCTGCTCGGTGAAAAGAAAGAAGAAGGAACGATTGTTGAAGTTAAAGTTATTAGTGCCAATCGAGGTGGTTTGATGGTGGAGGCCGGTGGAATCCAAGGATTTTTGCCTGTTTCTCAACTTTCAGCCAAGAACTATCCTCGGGTAGATGGTGGCGATCCAAATCAAATACTCCAGAAACTGCGACAAATGATTGGAAGCACACTCTCGGTTAAGATTTTAGCGGCCGAAAAAGATGAAGAAAAATTGATTTTCTCCGAAAAATTAGCGGCTCAAACTGCTGGCGGCGGAATCAATTCAGTTTATGAGATTAACCAAGAAGTTGAAGGAAAAATCACCGGTATTGCCAATTTTGGCTTGTTCATCAGTCTCGATTCTGTTGAGGGCTTAGTGCATATCTCGGAAGTATCTTGGGAACATGTCGATGATCTTAATAAAATGTTCAAAGTTGGCCAAACCGTTAAGGCGAAGGTAGTAAAAATTGAAGACGGGAGAATCTCGTTATCAATTAAGCGGCTTTTGGCTGATCCTTGGCTTGAAGCCATCAAAAAGATCCGCGTTGGCCAAAAAGTTGAAGGCGAAATATCAAAAGTGACTGCTTATGGCGCTTTTGTTAAGTTAGAGGAAGGATTAGACGCGTTAGTTCATGCGTCCGGTCCTGATGCGGCCAAAGTCAAATCACTTAAAATCGGCGATAAAAAAGAATTCGAGGTAGTCGAGCTGAAACCCGAAGCCAGAAGAATCGGCTTACGACTATTAGAGTAAAAAGATAAAAAATGAAAATCAAAAACAGCGCTTAGCCAAATTCGGTTGAGCGCTGTTTTTGAAACAAGCACCTTGATATAGGGTGTCAATAGAATGGGGTAGAAGCCCCAAAAGGAGACGGCCATGAAGCGTTCGACCATGTTGACGTTGCTGGTTGTTCTCTCTATCGCTTTGGTGGCACCGGCTTGGTGCCGCGATGTGGTTGTGTCGCTACACAACCACACCCTGTTCTCGGACGGGGCGTACACGATTTCCGAGGTCTTCAGAGGCGCCATAATGAATGGCGCTGAAGCCGTGGTCATCAACGACCACGCCGAAAAAATCGACAGTACGGAGGCGATATTTGGCCTCCCTAAGCTCGAATTTGGGGTGGACAGTTGGATGTCGGATATGAGCCGTGTGGCCCTAAACTCCAACGGCCATGTCCTCGTGTATGGCATGGAGTTAGGGCTTGGGACTGATCGCAAGAACCACATGCTGGTTCTGGCGCCAGTCAGTACATCTTGGGATAACCGCAGTATCTGGAAAACTCTATGTGACAAAATGAGGGATCCAGAGAGTACGGACGATGCTACGCTCGTTAAGGCCATTCAAGAGTGCCGAGCACTTATTGAGATGGTCGGCGGTGTGGCGATCGCAGCTCATCCGACCAACGAAGACTTCTTGTTCAAGGGGGGCGCGTTGGTTGATGCGTATGAGATCTTCAACCACGGGGATCATGATAGTCCCCGTGATCTCATGGAGTATGTCTTGTCTAACTCCGGTTGCCCGCCTAGGCCCAAGACTATCGTTGCCGGCTCGGACTTTCATTTTGACATGCCCCAGAGTGCCTACACTCTCGTGACGGCGCCATGGGGTTATAGCTATGTCCCTTCTCTTCTAAGGTTCACTGTCGTTCAGGCCGACGATGTGTCGGCAAGATCGATAGTGGCGGCAATGAGGGAACATCGCTGCTACGCCGCCTTCGGCGGGGCCAGGATCAGGTCAATGACGGTGATGCCTGGTCACAGTATGCCCGCTGAAGGCCAGTTCATCATCGAGACTATTCGCTTGATACCGTATGCAAGCGAGTTCAGGAAATACAACGTCTCGACTTTCTTCTGCGTTGGTCCTTCAGGGCAAACGCTGACTTGGGACGAGGAGATCGACAATTTCGGTTTTGGCGGGATGAATGCATCCTGCCGCACCGACTTCGATTATCGGTTTAAGGATAAAGAGCCGGGGATCTGGCAGATGTATGTCTTTATTGCCGGCCAGATAATGACGTCGGCGATCGAGATCCACGTCAAATCGCCGCTACCACAGATTGTTCAGGAATCCGCCGCGGCGGACAGCGTCAGGGCGACTTTAGGCCCACCCGACCTTACTCCTCCTCAACCCGAGTTTGTGGGCGATGGGCGTGTCTATCGCGCCCAGAAGGAGTGGCAGGAGGACGTTCTGACTGCCACTTACGCCAAAGCAAGTGACACGAAGGGGCGGCTGACTCTAGCTAGTAGGTATGCCCCTCCTCGCCAGTTCGACGTACAGCTGGCGAAAGATAACTGCGGCCTTATGTCGTGGACGCTGGAAAAGGTCCAAACAGTAATCGGAACCGCCAGCGGTCCTCGGCAGGTTGTGGCCACGCTTTACGTCCAGGACGGCGGGGAGTACAAGGACGTGGTGTTCTTCAATGTAAGTGATGTATACGACTTAGCGGAGTTGCGCAACCACCCCGAGGGAGTAGGTGGCTTTCTGGGGAATATGGGGGGAAAGAGCATGGTCCTGGAGCGTGTGCAGCAGCCCGGTCGTGTCTGGTAGCATGATCTCGGCCCGTGTTCCTTTTTCGGAAAAAGGAACACGGGCCTTTCGTTTGATTAAACCGGTTTTTATTGCTACAATGAATTTCCAAACAGAGCAGGAGGAATGTGAATATTTCAAAAAATAAACTAGGCCAAATTGAGCTAAAAACTAAAAAAGCTACAACTGTTTTTACCGATAAGCTAACAATTAACGGAATTGAGCTTGAAGGAGCGGGAGAATATGAAATCGGTGAAGTATCGGTTGAGGGGATTGAAGACAATCTTTATATTTTCAATGTTGAAGATTTGACCATCGGTTTGCTCGATTTCAAGGAAAAGATTTCCAAAGAGCAAGCTGAAACCTTATCCAATGCTGATGTTTTGATTGTTAGAGTCAACGGCAATTCTAAAGAGGCGGCGGAACAGGTCAATCAAATCGAGCCAAAAATGAGTATTTATTTGGGTTCGGCTGATTCCCTTTCTCAAATGGAAAAAGATGGTTTCACGCCAGAAAAAACCGAGCAAATAAAATTTACGAAAAACGATGTCGAAATAGAGGGGAAGTCATATTTTATCGAGCTTACCAGTGGAGAAAGTATTTAAAGAAGCCAAAAAACTTCTTTTAAGTTCAGAAAAAATATTAATCCTCTTACACAAATTCCCCGACGGGGATACGATTTGTTCCTCTCTTGCGTTGGCAACTTATTTAAAAAGAACAGGTAAAAAAGTTGATTGTGCTGTTAAAGATGTTATCTCCGAAGCTTTTCGTTTTCTTCCGGGTACTGACGACATAAAAAATGATTTTCTCTTAGGTGATTACGATTTGATTATGGCGGTTGACTGTGGCGACACTAATCGCACTGGTTTTCCGACAAGATTGGACACAATTTGCAAAAGCAAACCGCTAATCAATATCGATCATCATCTCAAGAATAATTTATGTAAGATGGCGCGTGTCAATATCATCGACACGGACGCTTCAGCCGCCGCCGAAATAGTTTGGGACTTTTTACGCTTTTTGAAAGCTAGGGTCGACTCGAGAATTGCTACTTATATTTTAGCGGGCATTTATTATGATACGGGCGGTTTCTATCACTCTAATGTTACGGGCAAAACCTTAAAAGTGGCCTCTGAATGCTTGCGTTTGGGCGGACGAATTGCTTTTATTTCAAGACACATTAGCGCTTCCAAAACTCCAGCGGCATTGAAATTATGGGGCGTTGCTCTAACTAGAATGGAAGTAAGTCGTCAGGGAATTGTTTCGACTTTCATAACCTATGAAGATATTTTGTCTAACGGTGCGGAAATTGAGGACACTTCGGGGATTGTTAATTTAATAAATACGATTCCGGCGGCGCGCATTGCGATCTTGTTTCTCGAGCTTCCTGATGGTAAAATCAGGGCCAGTGTGCGGACCGAAGAGGGCATTGATGTTTCGAAGCTGGCACGAATTTTTGGCGGCGGAGGACACAAAAAAGCAGCCGGCTTTACTCTTGAAAAGGGTATAATTGATTTATCAAAATTGCACACAAAAAAATCAAAATGGGCGGATGGCGGAATTGGTATACGCGCATGACTTAAAATCATGTGACCGAAAGGTCTTGAGGGTTCGAGTCCCTCTCTGCCCACCACGCTTAGCGTGGTGAAAGCGGCGCTTAGCGCCGCACCACACACCAAGCAAGATGAAAGTAACACCTGCGCCGCACCACGCTTAGCGTGGTGAAAGCGGCGCTTAGCGCCGCACCACAACAGCGAGTGAAAGCGTTGTGCCAGACTAAGCATCGTGAAAGCAGCTTAGCTCTCGTTATACTGAAGAATAATAAAAGACAACTTACGCCGCACCACGCTTAGCGTGGTGAAAGCGGCGCTTAGCGCCGCACCACAACAGCGAGTGAAAGCGGCGCTTAGCGCCGCACCAGCATTTATTATGATAAGATCATGCAATATGTTTATGTTCTTGTCAGTTTGAACGATCAGAGATTATACATTGGGACAACAACAGATTTAAAAAGACGGTTGGAAAAACACAACTCTGGCTATGTTCTTGCGACAAAAAATCGCATTCCTCTGAAGCTTATCTATTATGAATCTTATTCGGAAATCAGCGACGCTAAACGTCGCGAAAAATACTTAAAGGGTGGCAAAGGCCACAATGAACTCAAGCTTCAAATTCAAGATGCTTTGATTAAGAATAATTACAAATTTATCTAAGCAAACCAAAGTTCAGCATACCCTATCACTTATCTTCTTGCCCTGGAGAGGATTTCGTAAATGATGATTCCGGCGGAAGTGGCAACGTTCAAAGAATTGGCACGACCGTACATGGGGATTTCAACTGAAAAATCGCACTGGTTTAAAACGGCTTTAGAAACGCCGTTTTTTTCGTGCCCCAAAACAACGGCAATCGGGAAATTATATTGCGCTTTTTGGTAATGCTTTGAACTGTCTGTTTGCTCTAAAGCTACGATCGTATATTTAGATTTTTTTAGATCAGCAATGGCATTTTCGGTCTTTTTATAATATTGCCACTGAACCATATCGACGGTGCCCATTGAAGTTTTGTAAATTTTATCTCTTGGTGGAGTGGCGGTTATGCCGCATAAAATAATTTTTTCCACTCGAGCGCCTTCGCAAGTGCGAAAAATTGCGCCGACGTTAAACATCGATTTAATGTTATCCAAAATAACTACAATCCCGTTTTTGGGCTCTTTGTTAAGAGCTCTTAAACCGCCTTTTCGCTTGAGATTTTCTTTTTGAGTTCTTTTTTTCATGGGGAAAAATATAACAAAAAAATGGCTCTTTATCAATTATTAGGACGGCTGGAATCGACATTTAGACTTCTTTTATCTTTTTTAATGTTTTGATAGGATTATATTAATGAGAAAAAGAGTAACAACCCTAATTACTGTTGTGGTGGCGGTTTTATTTTTAGGAACCTCTTTTTATTATGTTTTCCCGAAAATATTTGCCGATGTAATTTATCCGTTGGAATATGTTGAGGAAATTAACTATTGTGCTGATTTATTTGGCTTGGACAAACCTTTGTTGGCCGCTTTAATCTTAAAAGAGTCTAATTACAACGAGAAGGCCGTTTCGCGGGCTGGAGCGGTTGGACTAGCGCAAGTTATGCCGGCAACTTTTTCTGGCATCATGAAAAAGGCCCCCGAACTGCAAGGACTAGAGATGAATATTTATAACCCTAAATCAAACATATGTGCCGGGGCGGCATATTTAGCCGGTGCTTTAGCCAACTACGACGGTGATTGGACGGCAGCGTTAATATCTTATAACGGCGGAGATTCGGCGGCTCGAAGATATTTGGCGGCTAAAACCGCTAACGTTTTAGTCAGCGAAACTCGACTTTATGCCCCAAAAATACTTTCGGCTCGTGAATATTACGCTAAAAATTACGCTGATGTTCTCGAGGGCTCGTCATCTAAAGGAACACAAACAAATGCTGTATCATCAGCGTCTGGACTTGCGGTTCAAAAGGAATCTGATAAGATTAATTCTTTCTGGAAAAGCTTTCTAAAAGATGCATTCGCAAAATATATCAGCAAGTAGTTTACGGGAAAAATTTCTAAAATTTTTTTCGCTTCAGGGCCACAAAGTTTTGCCCTCTTCTTCTTTGTTACCGGAAAATGATCCCACGGTCTTATTTGCAACGGCTGGGATGCAACAATTTAAGCGCTTTTATCTTTTTCCGAATGAAGCGTCTTCTCCGAGAATAACAACTTGTCAAAAATGTGTTCGTACAGGCGACATTGACGAGGTCGGCGATGAAACACACCTAACTTTCTTTGAGATGTTGGGCAATTTTAGTTTTGGTTATCCCAAAACCGAAAATTCTTATTTTAAAAAAGAGGCGATTGAATTTGCTTGGCGTTTTCTTACCGAGGAGCTTGAAATTGATCGCTCACGAATCAGTGCAACCTATTTTGCCGGTGACAAAGGAGTATCTTCTGACGAAGAATCAAAGGGACTTTTGCAGGAGATTACTGGCTTAGAGGACTCTCGGATTTTGGGAACGGGTTTTTCGGAAACATTTTGGTCGCTTGGAACCGAAGGATCGCCGGGCGGCCCGACAGTCGAATTTTATGTTGATGGCGTTGAGGTTTGGAATTTAGTTTTTAACCAGTATGTTTTGCGCGATGGAAAATATGAACCGTCGGAATTTAGGGGTGTTGATACGGGTATGGGTTTTGAACGGTTATTGGCGATGATGCAAAACAAGTCGGATATTTATCAAACAGATTTATTTGAACCGATGCTGAAAAAAATTGAGCAGTGGACTGACCTAAAATATGGCGACAAGGCAGATGAACAATACCGAGACGAGGATAAGCAATGCCGGGTTGATATGCGCAAAGATATGAGAATAATCCTTGACCATATCAGGGCGGCAGTTTTCATGCTTAACGACGGAATTGAGCCGTCAAATAAAGGCCAAGGTTATATCTTGCGCCGCCTGATTAGACGAGCGATTGTCAAAGCGAGAAACCTAAAAATCGACAAAAATTTTACGGCCGAGCTAGCCAAAGAGTCGCAGACCGCTTATCCAAAATATGAGTTTACCGCCGATAAAATTAATCTTGAGCTTGAAAAGGAAGAACTAAAATTCCGCAAGACTTTAGAAAACGGTTTGCGCCAGTTTGAATCGATGGCCCAAACTAACGACCAGAAGCCGAAACTTAACGCCACAAAATTATTTGATCTTTATCAGACCTATGGTTTGCCAATAGAAATGAGTGTGGAACTGGCTGCTGAAAGAAATATTGTTATCGAAGATGGTGCTCTAGATCAATTTGAAAATATGAAACGGGAGCATCAAGAAAAATCGCGCACAGCTTCAGCCGGAATGTTTAAGGGTGGTTTGGCGGATAACAAAATCGAAACGACTCGTTTGCACACGGCGGCTCATTTGATGCTGGCGGCTTTGAGACGTATTTTGGGCGATCACGTTGTCCAAAGAGGTTCCAATATTACTGAAGAGCGTTTACGCTTTGATTTCACCCATAATCAAAAAATGTCCGAAGACGAAATTAAGAAAGTTGAGAATTTGGTCAATGAAAAAATCGAAGAAAATCTGCCTATTTCTATGGAGGAAATGAATGTTGACGACGCCAAGGGCTTCGGGGCAATGGGAGTTTTTGATAACCGTTACGGCGAAAAGGTAAAAGTTTACACAATCGGGACAGGAGATAATGTTTTTAGCCGAGAAATTTGTGGCGGTCCACACGTTGGTTTAACGGGTGAACTCGGCCATTTTAAAATAGTCAAAGAAGAATCCTCTTCGTCTGGGGTCCGTCGCATAAAGGCCGTTTTATCATAAATTTTTTCAAAAGGGGAAATTTTGTTATTCCCAACGCATTTGCTAAAATTAAATGAAGGAGTCGGCTTTGGGTTTTTTAAATCTGTTTAAAGATAAAACCAACTTTAACGATTACGCGATTTCGCTGGATATTGGCACGGAGTTTGTTAAAACTCTAATTTTTAAGGTTGAGGGTGACAAAGCCAAGGTGATCGGAGTCGGCAAACAGCGCCAGAGATTGGCTGATATTCAAGGTGGCGTTGTTACCGATATTTATGGCGTGATTCGCAATTGCGAAGCAGCTTTGGATCAGGCGGCAACGCAGGCAAAAATTATGCCCGAGCAGGTCATTATCGGTATTGCCGGTGAGCTCGTTAAGGGCGTTACAACCGATGTAAAATATGTTCGTAAAGATCAAAACGCGCGGATATCGATGAAAGAACTGCAGGAAATTGTTGAAAAAGTCCAGCGCGGTGCTTACGAGCGAGCCAGAAAAGTGCTGGCTTTTGAAACGGGCCACAAAGAAATTAATGTCAAACTGGTTAATGCGGCGATTACAGACGTCAAAATTGATGGTTATCATGTGACAAATCCCCTTGGTTTTCAGGGGCGTGAAATTGAAGTAAGCATTTTTAATTCATTTGCCCCAAATGTCCATCTAGGCGCCTTGCAAACCATTGCCGAAAGTTTAGATTTAGATCTTCTTTCGATAGTGGCCGAGCCGTTTGCCGTTGCTCGTTGCATGGGCCCGGATCAGGGCAATGATTTTTCGGCTATTTTTATCGACATCGGTGGCGGCACAACGGATATTGCCGTTGTCAATCAAGGCGGTTTGGCGGGTACAAAAATGTTTGCTCTTGGCGGCCGAGCTTTTACAAAACGGGTTTCCCAAGTATTGAGCGAACCATTTTTGGAGGCAGAACAAGACAAACTGGAATATTCTGCCGGCCGAATTTCGGCCGAAAAAAAAGAAGAAATTGAGCGCGCTTTTAAACGAGATTGTGATGTATGGCTTTCAGGAGTACAATTAACTCTAGAGGAATTTGAAGATTTAGATTTATTGCCGTCGAGAATATTGCTTTGCGGCGGCGGAAGCAACTTGCCGGAAATCGAAAAAGTTTTGAAAGAAGCAAAATGGGATAAGCATCTTCCTTTTGCTAAACGGCCGACGGTTAGTTTTATCAAGCCAAGCAATATTACTTCTGTTGCGGACGCAACAGGCGAATTGCAGGGGATTGCCGATGTTACACCGATGGCTTTAGCTAATTTGGCGATTGACTCGGTTGGCGAAGAAAAAGTTTTGGACGGTATCCTTTCAAAAATAATAAACACTTTAAGAAATTAAAATGGACGAGTTTTTATACCTAGAAGCCGACGAAGAAATAACCAGCGTGATTGACAAACTCAAGGGTTTGGAATCAAACTCGGTTGGCCTAGTGGCGCCGAAGGGTTCGTCCATTGTTCAATCGCTGGTTAGTTTGAAATTGTTGGCCAAGCAAGCAACCGCGCTGGAAAAAGATTTGGCAATAGTTACCGCCGATGAAGTAGGGCAGAATTTAGCCGCTCAAGTCGGTTTAACTGTTTATAGCGACGTTAAAAGCAAGAAACCACTGGAGATTGTTTTGCCGGAAGAAGCCACCAATGGTCGAGAAATAAAAATTAATGATGCCGAAACTGAAGGTCTGCCGACAGAAACAAAAGAATCCTTGCCCGCTGAAGAACGTGTTGACAGCGAGAAGCCCTCATCTTCGGTGCAATCTCCATCTGATCGCCCAGCGGGTAACGGTATTGAAGTTCATCGCTATGATGAATCTCAAGGAGAATTAGATCAAGAAAGTGATTCGGAAGCTTTAATGTCGCCTGATATGGAAAAGAAAATTTCCGCTAGCCACATGGCGGATAATGGTGGTTCAGAAAGAGATAGCGAAAAAGAACATTTTGAATCGAATCCAGTGGCGAAAAAAATGGACGAAAAAGAGCAGACCAGCCATGGTCTTGCTGAAGGCGGTTTCTCGCGCCGTCACGTTGGCTCTTTCAATCGAGAGAATCAGAATGATGCCGGTGCCAGACACGCTCTTGAGGCGGAAAGACCGCTTTCAAGAGAAAACACAGAAATTTCTCGTTCAAATAAAAATAAAAAAAGAAAGTGGAAAGCGGTTGCCTATGTTGTTGGCACTGTTTTAGGGATTGCCCTGCTTGGCTTCATCAATTTATTAGCGGCAAAAATGAATATCAATTTAGAAGTTGAAGCGGCGGTGTTTGATCAAAGCTTTGATGTAACGGTTGCCAAAGATCACAACGCCCCTGATTTAGCGGCAGGCATAATTGGTGGCACTCAAATTATCAAGGAAAAAACTTTTGAGGATAGTTTTGTCTCAACGGGCAAAAAAAATGCTGGCGAAAAAGCCAAAGGGACGCTGACTTTTAAAAATGAATCCGGTACGGACGAAACTATTAATTCTGGCACAACGGTGAGGAGCTCGTCGGGTGTTGAATTTGTTTTAGATAATGCGATTACAGTGCCAAAGGCCCAACTGAATGCCGATGGAGATAAGATTTTAGGCCAAAACACGGGTGCGGTTACGGCTAAAGAGATTGGCGCAAACGGTAATTTGCCTTCTGGCACCAGTTTTTCTGTTTACGGCAAGTCGAAAATTTCAGCTACTGGTTCAACCACGGGCGGCGTAACTAAAGAAATAAAAATTGTCACTAAAAGCGATATCGACAAAGCGAAAGAGCAACTAAAAAGCAAGAAAGCCACTGATTTCATTGAAGATTCGGACAAGCAAAAAGATACGACAGTTTTAGAAGATGCTGGTTTAATCGATGTGATTGAATTTTCTGTTGATAAAAATGTTGGCGATGAAGCGGAAAAAATTAACGCCAAAGCCAAACTGAAATTCACAACTCTATCGTTCAAAATGGAGGATTTGCGCTCGGCTGCGGTTGCCTTGGCCGAAAAGTCTTTGCCAGAAGGCAAAGGATTGGTTTTAACCGATACCGATTCGCTAACGTCTAAATTAAAAGAAGACAAAAACAACGTTGGCCAGATGATTGTCGAGGCAAAAATTGTTAGCCACGTCGGGCCGAAAATGGACCTTGCTAGCTTGGTAAAATCATGGCGAGGCAAGCCGATCAAAAAAATCCGCGATGATTTGAGCAAAATTGAAGGTGTAACATTATCTTCTCTCGATCTCAAGCCGAAAATTGCCTTTCCGGTCGGACCAATATTGGCCAGAAATATAAAAGTTAACGTGGGTTATCTGGAAAAGTGACTATTTTAGCCCTCGATCTTGGTAAAAAGCGAGTTGGGGTTGCCATCAGCCACGGATTTGTCGCTCAAGCGATAGCCGTTTTAGACTTCGGCGATAGTTTTCTTGATGATTTGGCCGAAATTGTCGAACACGAAAAAGTCGAAGAAATTGTTATCGGTTTACCTTTGAGTAAAACTGGCGCGGAAACCGAGCAAAGCATTTGGAACAAAGCTGAAGGCGAGAAGATTGAAAAACATTTCGGTCTTCATGTAGAATATGTTGACGAGGCCTATTCAACGGTTTCGCTTGATAGCCGTTCAAATCAAATTGATGCCCTTTCAGCAAAAATAATTTTGGAGCAATATCTCAATGAAAAAGAGTCATTATCAGGAAAAGGAAACACCGCCGAGTGAAGACCTTGAAGTAAAAAAAGGCAAAAAGCCAAAACGACCTAATTTCGTTTTTACAATTTTGACTTATGTTTTAGGTATAATTGTTGTTGTAAGCTTGTCCTTGATCGCTTGGCTTAATTTTCAAGGGCGGCCGCTGTCATCGGACAAAGAAAAATTTGATTATTTTGAAATAAAAACTGGCGATTCGACGCGAGCGGTTGCTGGCAAATTACAATCGCAAAATTTGGTAAGATCAGATACAACGTTTTATATTTTAGCCAAGTTGTCGGGCGGGCCTATTTGCGCCGGATACTATAAAATATCTCCTAGCATGACAAACAGTGAAATTTTAGAGAAATTTCAAAAAGCAGAAGTGGACGCTTATTCAATTACGATTCCAGAAGGGTATCGCAATCTGCAAATTGCTAAACTTTTTCAGGAAAAGGCCGGTATCGAACCGACAAAATTTATTGGAGCGGCAACCGGTTCTGAAGGAACTTTATTTCCCGACACCTATGTTTTGCCGTCTAATACCGAGCCAGCCAAAATTGTCAAATTAATGAAAGAAAATTACGAAAAACGAACGGCCAACTTGAAAGTTACGAGCGATCAGCTGATTTTGGCTTCGATTATTGAAAGAGAAGCCATTAACGACGAGGAAAGGCCCCAAATTGCGGCTGTTTATACCAACAGATTAAGTAAAAATATGTTACTTCAAGCCGATCCGACAATTCGCTACGGGCTCGATAGCCAAAAATATCTTGAAACTAAATCTGTAGATTTTACTTTTTGGCAAGGTATTTCTCGAGGCGACTACCAAAATTTAAATTCCTCATTTAATACCTACAAAAACAAAAATTTGCCGCCGGCGCCGATTTGCAATCCCGGACTAAAAAGCATTGAAGCGGCCCAAAACCCGACGGCCGATTTCGATTATTTATTTTTCTTCCACGATAAAGATCGAAAAATTCATTTTGCTAAAACTTACGAAGAACACCTCAAGCTGATACAAGAGTTTGGCCTTCCTTAAATTAAATACTTTTCGGCTATTTTCGGCTAAAGTTTGACGAAACGGCTCTAGCTGTTAAAATTCAATTTGCGATTACTATGGCATTCAAATTAAATTTTTTATCAAGCGATGTTGGAATTGATCTTGGCACAGCCAATACTCTTGTTTATGTTAAAGATAAGGGCATTGTTCTCAATGAGCCGTCGGTTGTGGCCATAAACCAAAAAACTAAGCAAATTCTTTCGATCGGCGAAGAAGCTAAAAAAATGGTCGGGCGAACTCCTTCGTATATTGTGGCTGTTCGGCCTTTATCTGATGGTGTAATTTCTGATTTTGAAGTAACCGAGCAAATGTTGAAATATTTTATTCAAAAAACCCAACCGGCCAAATTTAGTTTGGCGCCGCGGCCGCGGGTTGTTGTTGGTGTTCCTTATGGTGTAACAGAAGTGGAAAGGCGGGCGGTTGAAGAAGCGGCTATCAACGCTGGCGCGCGGGAAGTATATTTGATTGAAGAACCCTTGGCTGCCGCTATCGGCGCCAGAATTCCGGTGCAAGAAGCCGAAGGTGGTATGATTGTGGATATTGGCGGCGGCACAACCGAGGTGGCAATTATTTCCTTGGGCGGAGTGGTCGCCAGCCGATCTTTGAGGATTGCCGGCGATGAAATGAATGAAGATATTGTTGATTTGGCAAGGGAAGAATACAATTTGTCGCTTGGGCTTCGCACAGCTGAAGAAATAAAAATTACCATTGGCTCGGCTATGGAATTAAGTGAACGGTTAGCTTACCCTATGCGCGGAAGGGATTTGGTTAGCGGCCTGCCAAAAGAGGTTATGATAGAAGACGATTTTGTTCGTCGCGCTATCTCTAAATCGGTAAAAGCCATTGTTAGTTCTGTAAAAACAACTATTGAAGAATCGCCTCCTGAATTGGTGGCGGATATTATTGAAAAAGGGATTGTGTTGGCTGGCGGCGGGGCATTGCTTCGGGGGCTTGACCGAATGATTGCCGAACAGACTCAAACCAAGGTTTATATTGCTGATGATCCTTTAACATGCGTGGCTCGGGGAACTGGCGTTGTGATTGAAGATTTGGATAACTTGAGAAATGTTCTTTTAGCCAGCGCTCTAAGAGGATAGGAAATGAAAAAATTTCCCTTTAAGCCGCTCATTACTATCGCCGTGCTTGTGGCGATGTATGTTATTTGGCCCGATCCATTTTGGTATATATCGCGAAAGATTATTTTGCCAACTGGCGAAAAAATATCCGATGCCGCAAAAATTGTTTTTTCGCCGTTCAGCATTTTTTTAAACATTGATGATTTAGTCAAACAAAACGACGCTCTGGAAAAAGAAAACACCAGTTTAAAAGCTCAACTGGCCAAAATTTCCGATAATGAACATTATTGCCAAATAAGCCAACAAGAAGCAGATTCGCTTAGCGGACTTTTTCCCGAAAGCAGTTTGCTGGTTGGCCGAATAAAAGGACGTCAATCCGGCAGTTACGATCAAATCATTATCACCGATAAAGGCAGCCAAGATGGCCTCAAAGGAGGCGAGGCCATCACTTATTCCGGAGCGCTCATTGGTGTTGTTGGGCGAGTTTATTCTAACGAAAGCGAAGTAAAACTGATTACAAATTATAATAGCGTTGTCCCTATTGTGACGGAAAAGTCTCGTGAAATCGGCTTGATTAGGGGGGGATTGGGCGGTGTTAATGCCATTGACATTCCTTCGAGTGCTAAAATATCGGTTGGCGAAAAAGTCTTAACGAGCGGCCTTGGCGGAGATTTGCCTAGCGGGATTTTTGTTGGGACAGTTGAGTCAATTACTGGTTCCGAAGGTGTATTTTTGTCGGCTAAACTGGCTTTACCTGTCGATCTGAAAAAGATTGAAGTTTTAACCATTATCAAAAAATGAAAAAATTTTTATTCTTTATTTTTATTTTAGCGGTTTATGTCTTAGAAATAGGTGTTTTTGGGAGATTTTTTAATATTTTTTTTATTTCGGCCTTGCCGGTCATAACCGCTTTTTTTATTTGTAAAAAAAATCTGTCTTTAGCAGTTTTATTGCCCTTGATTTACGGTTTTGCCCTTGATGTGGCGGCCGGTTTTCGTTTGCCGGTAAATTTTTTGTTTTCTGTCGTTGGCCTTTCAGGGGAACTGCTAGCGCAAAAAAGGGGTTTGGATTTTTCTTCCAATAAAAATGCTGTTCTACTCACTTGTTCTTTGGCAATTTTAAGGGTGCTAATAATGTTGGCTGTTTCACCGGCTGGTTTCAATCTGCCCTATCTTTCTAAAACAATTTTGCTCAATATTTTGTTTAGTATTTTGTGTTATTTTCTCTTTGACTTTGTTTGGAAAAAATCAGTCCAACGAGAAGTTTTATGAAAAAAAGATTTGGCCAGATTACCGATTATCTTAAAGAACACGAATATTTTGATCGCCAAATTACCGGCGAGGAAATTTTTTCTTCCGGCAAAAGACCTGGCGTCGGTCTCCCGCTGGTGATTGCGGTGATTCTATCTGTCGGGCTGTGCGCGCGACTGTTCATTCTGCAAGTTGAACAGGGCTATCTAAATTTAAGACTTGCCGAAGGTAATCGGTTGAAAACATTTTCATCAGCGGCACCCAGAGGAATAATTTATGATAGTGCGGGGGCTCAATTAGTTTCTAACGAACCTAGTTATCAGTTAACACTTGATAGCACCACAGCAAAAAATTATGCCAACATTGATAAAAACGTTTGGAAGATAGTTGGGCTTGAGGAAACTGAAGCGGAAAAAATAATTAAAAATCGAGATACTTCTTTAGAATATGTTGTTTTGAAAGATCGCATTTCTCGAGAGGACGCACTTTTGTTTAAATCTCGATTGGCAGATTACGAAGGTTTTGAAATAAGACCTTTTTATACCAGAAAATATCTTGTCGGGAGTTTGGGCCATGTTTTGGGTTATATCGGAAAATCGAGCGAAACAGATATTAGAAAAAACCAGATTTGTGCCGTCAATGAATATTCGGGCAAAAGTGGTTTGGAAAAAACATACGATAGCTATCTTCAGGGAACACCGGGCGAAAAGAAAACCGAAATAAATGTTTCGGGCCAATCTCTAAGGGTGCTTTCAAGCCAGGATCCGGTTGTGGGAGACTCCATTTATACTTCGATTGACCAAGGACTTCAGGAGGCAGTTTCTCAAGCGTTGAAGAAAAAAGCCGACGAACTTCAAACCAAGGGCACAGCTATTGTACTCGATCCCCAAAATGGCGAGGTAAAAGCCATGGTTAACTATCCTGATTACGACAATACTAAAATGTCTAGCGGCATGACCCAGTCAGAATATGATGCCATTGCCAACGACAAAAATCAGCCCCTTTTAAACAGGGCAACAAGCGGAGAGTATCCGGCCGGCTCGTCAATCAAGCCCTTCATTGCTTTGACGGCTCTCGAGGAAAAAATCGTTGATAAAAAGCTTTCGTTTGATACGCCGGCCTACATCGAAATCGGACAATGGAAATTTCCCGACTGGAAAGATCATGGCACGACCAATATTGAGCGGGCTATTGCCGAATCAAACAATATCTTTTTTTATGCTTTAGGCGGCGGCTGGGGTCCGATTAAAAATGGGCTGGGGCCGGCAGGAATAAAAAAGGGTCTGGAAAAACTTGGTTTTGGGAGTAAAACCGAGATTGATCTGTCGGCTGAATCGAACGGTTTTATTCCGACGCCGGAATGGAAAAAGAAAACTACGGGCGAATCTTGGTTTATCGGTAATACCTACAATATGTCGATTGGTCAGGGAGATTTGCTGGTAACACCTTTGCAAATCGCCAACGCCACCAGCACGATTGCCTCCAGCGGCAAACAATATAAACCTCATTTTATTAAAAAAATTGTGACGCCTTCGGGCGAGATTATCCGTGATTTTAAAAAAGAGGATTTTTTAGTTAGCGAAAATCAATTCTCAAAGGACAATTTGCAAACAGTGCGTGAAGGTATGCGCATGACGGTTACCGACGGATCGGCCCATTCAATTTTTGGTGATAATTTTCCCATGGATGTGGCGGCTAAAACGGGAACAGCCCAATTTGGCACCGAGGGTAAAACGCATGCTTGGTTCGCTTCGTTTGCTCCTTATGACAATCCTCAACTTGTCGTAGTTGTTTTAATTGAAGGTGGCGGTGAGGGTTATCAATCGGCGGCGCCGGTGGCAAAAGAGATATATTCTTGGTGGCAACAAAATCGAATGTAAAAAATGAGAAAAACCTTTATAAGCTCGACTAAATTTGATACTTTGGGTATTGTTTTTATGTAATATTTTTTGTATATTAATACAGCTTAAATTAAAGAGGAAATATGGCAGACAAAAAAATCACCCTAACAAAAGACGGCAAACAAAATCTGCAAGCAGAGCTTGAAGAGTTAAAAAAGGAAAAAAGACCCGCCATTGTTGAAAGAATCAAGCGCGCCAAAGAGTTTGGCGACTTGAGTGAAAATGCCGAATATGAGGATGCCCGAAATGAGCAGTCTTTTATTGAAGGAAGAATTCAGGAATTAGAATATATTTTGAAGTATGCCCAAGTTGTTGAAAACAAAGGTTGCGATAAAGTTTCTTTGGGTTGCAAAGTGACGCTAGATTTAGACGGGGATAAATTAAATTACGAAATTGTTGGCTCAACCGAAGCCGATCCTTCAGCCGGTAAAATTTCCAGCGAGTCGCCAATTGGCATGGCTATTATCGGCTGTAAAAAAGGCGAAAAATTAGTCGCTAAAACTCCGGGCGGCGAACTCAAGGTAAGAATTATTGATATAAAATAATTCTTTGTTGAATTATTCAGTCCTAAAGGATATAATCGGCTTACTTTAATATCTTTATGAGGTAAGCATTATGATGGATCTAGATTTCGTCAAAAATAATCCCGAAAAGATCAAGAAAGCGATCGAACAAAAAAATATCGATTTTGATTTAGATGTTTTTTTGGCTTTGGATAATGAAAGGCGTAGTGTTTTGGCTATCGTTGAAGAAATGCGTCGCAAACAAAATGAATTCAGCCGCAAAGTCACTTCGCTTGATGAAGCCGACAAACAAAAGTTCTTTTCCGATATGAAAGTTGTCGCCAATGATTTGAAGCAAAAACAGGCGCAACTAAAAGAAATTGAGCAAAAATGGCACGAGATGCAACTTATGATCCCCAACATTCCTTCCGAGGATACGCCAGTTGGTCCCGACGACAAAGGCAATGTTGAAGTAGAAAAATGGGGCACGCCGCGCCAATTTGATTTTCCTTTTAAGGATCACATTACCTTAGGTAAACAGCTGAATTTAATTGATCTTGATCGAGGTGTTAAAACTTCTGGCTTCCGTGGCTATTATCTCAAAAATGAAGCGGCCAGCTTACAAATGGCAATTCTTTTTTACGCTTTTAACAAAATGCGCGAGAAGGGCTTTGAAATGATGATCACCCCGACTATTTTGAGAGATTTTGCCTTAGTGGGAAGCGGACATTTTCCTTTCGGTAAGGATGACGTCTATCAATTAGCTAATACTGGCAAGGAAGAGACCGGTGCCAATATTGGCGAAACGCTTTATCTTGGGGGAACTTCAGAGCCGTCAGTATTGGCTTATTTTTCGGATACGGTTTTGGAAGAAAAAGACTTACCGAAAATGGCTTGCGGCTTTTCGCAATGTTATCGTAATGAAGTCGGTTCTTACGGCAAAGACACAAAAGGACTTTATCGTATCCATGAATTTATGAAAGTAGAACAAGTTGTTTTGTGCCGAGCCGATATCAAGGAGTCGGATGAATGGCTGGAAAAATTGAGAGTCAATTCCCAAGAAATTCTTAAAGATTTAGAGTTGCCGCATCGCGTTGTGCAAGTTTGTACTGGAGATATGGGCGCCGGCAAACGTAAAATGTATGATATCGAAACGTGGATGCCGTCAAGAAATGATTACGGTGAGACACATTCGGATTCTAATTTAACCGATTGGCAAGCCAGAAGATTGAACATTAAATACAAAACTGCCGAGGGCGAAAAGAAATATGTTTACGCCTTGAATAATACCGTCATTGCCAGCCCGCGCATTTTGATTGCTATCTTAGAAAATTATCAAAATGAAGATGGCTCGATTGACGTGCCGAAGGTTTTGCAACCGCTCTGCGGATGTAAAAAAATTAACAAAAAATAATTTCTTCCGCTTCGAGGGGCAACGGAACGAAGGAGGAGATAAATGAAACTTCAAATCAAATCTTTATCGGGTGGATTGAACGAAAGCGAAAAGCAATATTTGCGTAAAAAGCTTTTGTGGCTCGAAGAGCGCTTGCCGAATTCTGCCATTTTAACCGTTGGCGTTAAGGAAAATATCACTAAAAGATCCAACCAAGCGATTGAACTTTTTATTCATTTAAGTGTTCCCAAGCTCAAAAAACCGATTTATGTCAAAGTTTATAAAAATTCTTTTACCGAAGCGGTTGATTTAGCCAAAGATAAAGTCGAAAGAATTGTCGTTAAACATAAAGAAAAAGGTTCGCGTTTTAGGGTGAAAATGCCGAAATTACGAGTACCAAAAATTAAATTTAAATTATCGTTTCGCAGGAAAAAAGAATTACAAAATGAACAAAATCCTAAATAAAATCTTCGGTGGCGGCAATGAGCGCGAGGTTCGTCGCTACAGAGGTATTGTTGAAAAAATCAACGCCCTCGAAGATGAAATAAAAAAACTAAACGATCGTGAACTTACTGGCAAAACAGAGGAATTTAAATCGAGATTAGCAAAAGGAGAAACATTAGATCAGATTTTGCCAGAGGCCTTCGCTGTTGTCAGAGAAGCGGCTTCAAGAGAAATCGGTCAGAGGCATTTTGACGTTCAATTGATTGGCGGAATGGTTTTGCATAAAGGAAAAATCGCGGAAATGCGTACCGGTGAGGGAAAAACATTGGTGGCAACATTACCGCTTTATTTGAACGCTCTCGAAGGAAAAGGGGCACATCTTGTTACAGTTAATGATTATTTGGCCAAATTTCAGGGAGAATGGATGGGTCGGATTTATGACCGACTAGGTTTAAAAACGGGTGTTATCCAGAATCAAGGCATCAGTTATATTTTTGAACGTGGTTTTGCTAAAGATGCCGAAGACGGTTCGCAAGCGGCCGAGGTCAATGAGGAAAACCTGAAACCATGCACTCGAAAAGAAGCTTATGGCGCCGATATTACCTATGGCACAAATAATGAATTTGGTTTTGATTATCTTCGGGATAATATGGCCCAAGATATTGCCCAATTATGCCAACGTGATTTGCACTTCGCCATTGTTGATGAAGTTGACTCGATCTTGATTGATGAGGCCAGAACGCCGTTGATTATTTCGGCTCCAGCCGAAGAATCAGCTGATTTGTACGCCAAATTTGCTCTTGTTGCGCCCAAGCTAAAAGCCGATGTAGATTTTGAAATTGATGAAAAAGCCAAAGCAATTTCGATTACTGATAGCGGCATCAAGTCTGTCGAGGCGTTTTTGGGCTTGGACAATATTTATCAAAACGAAAATATTGCCTTGGTTCACCATCTAGAGGAAGCTCTTAAAGCTCAATTTCTCTTTCTGAAAGATCGTGATTATACGGTTAAGGACGGCGAGGTTGTCATTGTCGATGAATTTACCGGCCGAATGATGCCGGGCCGTCGTTATTCCGAAGGATTGCATCAAGCCATTGAAGCCAAAGAAGGCGTGGAGGTCAAAAAGGAATCTGACACGTTGGCGACAATTTCTTTTCAAAATCTTTTTAGGTTATATAAAAAGCTTTCTGGTATGACGGGTACGGCGGCCACAGAGGCGGAAGAGTTTGGCAAAATTTATGAGCTAGATGTGGTTGAAATTCCAACAAATCGTCCGATGGTTCGTCAAGACAAACAAGATCAAATTTACAAGACGGAAAACGGCAAATATGAGGCCATTGTTCAAAAAATTAAAAAATTGCACGAGAAGGGCCAGCCGGTTTTAGTTGGAACAATTTCGATCGAAAAATCGGAAAAAATTGCCAAATTACTTAATCGTTCCGGCATTCGTCATCAAGTGCTTAACGCCAAGCACCATGAGCAGGAAGCAAAAATTATCGCCCAAGCTGGAAAATCTGCTGCCGTTACAGTAGCAACTAATATGGCTGGACGCGGTGTGGATATTCTTCTTGGCGGCAGTCCGACAAAGCCGGAGGAACGTGAGAAGGTTGTTTCGACTGGCGGTTTGTACGTTATTGGCACTGAACGGCACGAGTCGCGTCGCATCGACAACCAGCTTCGCGGAAGGTCTGGCCGACAGGGCGACCCAGGGGAAAGCGAATTTTTCATTTCGATGGAAGACGATTTGATGAGAATTTTTGGCGGAGACCGATTAAAAAATTTGATGAACCGATTGGGCTTGCCCGATGATCAACCAATCGAACATTCTATGATTTCAAAATCAATCGAAACGGCTCAAAGAAGGGTGGAAGGCCACAACTTTGATATCAGGAAACATTTGGTTGAATACGACGACGTCATGAACAAACAAAGGGAGGTTTTGTATCGTAAAAGAAGGCAGATACTTGAACTTAATTATGAATCCGACGAGAGTTTACACAAGCAAATTATGGAAATGATGACCGAACAGGAAAAAGCCGATTATGAAAAAAAGATTAAAAATGTTCCGGCAGAGGTCTATCGCTATTTTGAAAAAAGAATTTATCTGAATGTTATCGACCATTTGTGGGTGGACCATTTGAACACTATGGATCAGTTGCGTGACGCTATTGGCTTACGCGGCTATGGTCAGGTTGATCCACTCATGGCTTACAAAGAAGAGTCTTTTGCTTTGTTCAGGCGTCTCTTGAATGCTGTCGATGACGAAGTCACGGATATTGTAACGAAAGTGAGCTTTGCGGCCGCGCCCCAACAGCCAGCCACGCCCCAGCCGCGTGAAACTATTCAGCAGGGTGCCGAAGAGATCGATAGCTCGCAAAGTCTTAAAGAGGCCGCTGGAGCCGAAGAAACCGATGTGGCGGTCCGCCCTGCTCAAGCTGTTGTTAAACGTTCTTCTGGTGTAGTAACATCGGTGCGAACAGTGGCGGATAAAATGAACAGCGCGATTGACAGTCAAAAAAATGCTTCTGGCAATGCAACCAAAGTTGGCCGAAATGACCCTTGCCCTTGCGGAGCGAAAAAGCCCGATGGGCGACCAGTTAAGTACAAGCATTGTCACGGAAAATAAAACCGCCAAGGGAGGAAGATGGCGTTAGAAGAATTAAAGCCGCGTGTTCGCCAATATCTTAAACGCTTTGAAAAAATTGAACCGAAGCGCTGGACGGTTGAGGGAACGACAATGGAACTCATGACCGAAGTCGGCGATTTAACCGAGCTTATTTTGCGGAAGGAATATTACAAACAAAGAAAAGCAAATAACTTGGATTACCAAATCAGTGATGAACTGGCCGATATTTTATTCATTATGTTACATCTGGCCGATCGTTACAAAATTGATCTTGATGACTCTTTTGAGCAAATGCTAAAATTATTGGACGAAAAGCTCAAAAGTCGCGGTGTCTGATCGTCTTTTTATAGACGAGCATCCTCTACTTTTTCTTACAATGATTTTTTGTTAAAATATATTTGCTTAAGGAGGTATTTGGCTCTGAAGGGATCAACCGCAATTTTGGACATAAAAAACTTGACCAAGGGATATCGTGGCTCTGTTGCTTTAAACGATATTTCGTTAAAAGTAATGTCGGGTGAGTTTGTTATTTTAGTCGGTCCTTCTGGTGCAGGTAAATCGACGCTCGTGAAACTACTAATTCGCGAGGAATTGCCGGATAGTGGCAAGATTTTCGTTGCTGGACGCGATATCACCAAACTCAAGCCTTCTGATTTGCCGTTTTACCGACGCAATCTTGGCATTGTTTTCCAAGACTACAAATTGTTGCCAAATTTAACTGTTTGGGAAAATATCGCCTATGCTTTAGAAGCTTCGGACGTTTCCGATGAAGAAATTGAAAAGAAAATCCCGAAAATTTTACGAGCAGTAAATTTACAAGATAAGGCCTATGCTTATCCTCACCAACTTTCTGGTGGTGAGGCGCAAAGAGTCAGTATCGCTCGGGCACTGGTTCATGACCCAAAAATCTTGATTGCCGATGAGCCAACGGGGAATTTAGATCCGGAGGCCAGTTTGGAAGTTGCGGATATTCTAGAAAAAATCAATTGTCAGGGAACAGTTGTGTTGATGGCAACGCACGATCGTGAAATCGTTGACCGTATGAGGAAGAGGGTCGTTTCTCTAAAGAAAGGTAAAATTATTTCCGACCAGCAGCAAGGTCGTTACATTTGTTAGGAGAATGATGTGGCTTAGAATTAAAAGAATAATTAAAACATCAATCATTAACTTCTTTCGCAGTGGTTGGCTTTCGCTGACAGCAACTTTAATTATGATGCTGGCGCTAATTATTGTCGGGGTTTTTGCCACGATCAATTTATCAACTAATAAAATAGTCGCCGAGCTAAAAAATAAAATTGACATCGTGGTCAATTTTAAAGATACGGCCAGCGACGCTCAAATTCAAAAATTTAAATCGGAACTCTTGGGCCGCCCCAATATTACTTCGGTTGAATATATTTCTAAAGAAGATGCTTTGGCAGAATTTAAATCGCGATCAAGTGTTAAGCGGGAAATTAGGGATTTAGTTTCCAGCGAAGACAACCCCTTGCCGCGCGGTCTCCGCATTCAATCGGTTGATGTTCAGGAATTCGATTTTGTTTCTACCCTAGCTAAGTCGGCAACTTATTCAAGCTACATTGACTCCTCGAGTTACGATGACAACAAAGATCTAATTGCTCGGATAAATTCATTAGGCGATTTTGTAAAAAAATTTGGTTTAGGTTTGGCCATTTTCTTTATTTTGGTGGCTGCCTTGGTTGTGGCTAATACCGTCCGTCTAGCGGTTATGTTCCGCGCCAAAGAAATCGAAATTATGAGATTGGTGGGCGCTTCGGAATCATTTGTTAAAATTCCCTTCTTGATCGAGGGCTTTTTGTACGGCCTTTTCGCCCTCGTTCTTTCGATGTTAATAATTTATTTTGGTTTGGGATTAGTGCTCAAATTTACCCAAGGCACGCAATTCTTTTCTTTCATGAATAGGTTTGCTCCGATTTATTATGGCGAGTTTTGGTATATCAGCCTGATTCAGTTTGTCGTTGGATCTGCTGTTGGCGTTGTCTCGAGCTGGTTAAGCATTAATCGAAGTGTCAAACTTTAGTGAAATTTTTTAAATCTGCTATAATATATATCCCATGAAACAAACGAGGGGTTTATGTAGAATATTTATTTCAGGACTGGCCGCTATGCTGGTTTTTGTTCCTTTTGGTACTCGCGCGGCTGATCTCAACAGTTTGCTCGATCAAAAAAACCAAATTGACACCCAAATTAAAAATAATCAGGCGGCGGCGGATAATAAAGCCAGAGAAGCTCAAACTCTTTCAACGCAAATTAGCAATATTGACCGAGATATTTCATCGGCCGAACAAAAAATCGCTGACACGGGCAACAATATTACCGCCGTTCAAGCCACTATCGATTCACTTTCTACTCAAATCGAGGCACAGACCAAGGCCCTTAACGAACTAAAAGCTAAATTAAATAGTTCTTTAGTAGAGATATATCGTTCTTCGACGAAATCAGATTTTGAAGTTGTGCTTGGGGCGACCAGTTTGTCGGAAACATCTAATGAAAATAGTTATCTTCAAATCGTTGAAATGCAGGTTAAGATTTTGCACGACAAGGTAAGCTCGGCGAAAACAACATTAGAATCGCAAAAAAGCAATCAGGAAAAAAAGAAAGCCGAGCTTGATGATTTGAGAAAACAACAGGAAACTTACAAGAAAAACGTTGAATACCAAAAAAATACCAAGAGTAAGCTTCTTAATATGACGGTTGCCCAAAAGCAGGAATATGAGACAAAAATTCAAAAACTCAAAACAGAAATGACCCAAATATCAGCGGCAATTTATGCCGAGCGTCAAAAGCGTTTGACCGGCGGCAGAGAAACTTTAGTTGGCGGTAGTTCGGGCTATCCATATGGTTCGATTGACGAACCCGACGCTTGGGGTTTTCTAACAAGAGAATGCACTTCTTATGCGGCTTGGTATCTCAATGTGATGGAAGGGAAGGATTTTGTTAATACACGACCGGGCAGCGGTAGCGCTTATAATTGGCCCAATTTAGCCAGAGACCAAGGGCTCACAGTGTCTTCTTCGCCGCGAGTTGGCGCGGCAATATCCTGGGCGGCTGGCTCGCTGACTTCGAGTTGGGGGCATGTTGCGATTGTGGAGGCCGTAAATTCTGACGGTACAATCGATATTTCCGAATATAACTGGATTAAGTATTCTTATAGCTATCGTAGCCACGTCAGACCGGGTGACTATGGCTCTTATAGTTATATTTATTAAGCAGTTGCTTCCGATTTAGCTCTAATTTCAAGAAATATTTTTTTTAAAAATTAATTTTAATTACCTTTTCTGTGCTATAATCGGCTTGTGAAAGACACAGAAGAAATCACAAGCTCAAATTTCAAACAGCTGTCCGAAGAAAAACAGTATGAAAATATTTTGCGTCCAAAAGTTTTGGGCGATTACATTGGCCAGGAAAAGGTTAAAGACAGTTTGCATGTTTTTATTAAAGCGGCCAAGATTCGCAATGAACCGATGGAACATATTTTAATTTATGGGCCGCCCGGACTTGGTAAAACTACGCTCGCGCATGTTGTTTCTAATGAGATGGGGGCGAGCATTAAAGTTACTTCCGGTCCGGCGATTGAAAGAACGGGCGATTTAATTTCAATTTTAACCGGTCTTGAAGATAGCGATATTCTGTTTATCGACGAAATCCATCGATTAAACAAAGTAGTGGAAGAAATTTTATATCCGGCGATGGAGGATTATGCCGTTGATATTATTATCGGCAAAGGACCTTCGGCTAAAAGTTTACGTATTGATTTGCCTAAATTCACCTTGATCGGAGCGACGACGCGTATTAGTTTGATGTCTTCGCCAATGCGCGATCGTTTTGGCATTGTGCACAGTTTAGATTTTTACACCAACCAAGAAATGGAGAAAATAATTCGCCGCTCGGCGAAAATTACCAATTTGGATATTGATAACGACTCGGTGGCAATGTTGGCTACCCGATCGCGGCGAACGCCGCGAATCGCCAACCGTTTACTTAAAAGGGTGGGTGATTTTGCACTGGTGTATAATGAGGGCAGAATTAATAAGGATGTTACCGAAGATTCTTTGGAGAGAATTGGTATTGATGCACATGGCTTAGATGAAACAGACAAAAAATATCTTTTAACATTAGTAGATAAATTTGATGGCGGTCCTGTGGGTATCGAAACACTTTCGGCCTCAACGGCTATTGAAAGAAATACAATTGAAGAAGTAATTGAACCTTATCTTTTGCAAATCGGATTTATCAAACGTACCCCAAAGGGGCGCGTTGCAACTGGCAAAACTATGGAATTTTTTAATAAAAGGACGCAAAAAACTATGTTTTAAAAAATGGAAAAATTGTGGGTTGTAATAATTTTTGTTTCAATCTGCGCGATATTTTCCGCCCTCGCGGCAACCATCTTTTACCACGTCATGAGATATAATTTGGTTGGCGATAGTTCTAAAAGAGGATTAGCTCTGTATGTCGGTTTCATGGCCGGAGTTGTTTTTCTGGCCATAATTTTAGTTGTCTTAAACCATTTAATTACTTAAAAATATGCCTTCAATGAGATTATATACTACTGCTCAACCAGTTATCCCTAACCAAAGGGATGATGAGAGAATCTATATTTTTATGCGCAAACGGCTAATTAGTTTCTTGCCCTTTATTATTTTGGCAACGCTTAGTTTTATCATTCCGCCTCTAATAGCCGGACTCGGATCAAGGGTAGTCGGAGGATTTTTCAATTCTTTAACACAGTTTGGCCTTGATCTGGTTATTTTAGCTATGACGGCTTATTATCTTTCTTGGGCGACTTTTGTAATCGCTAGTTGGATTAGTTTTTATTACAATGTTCTGGTTGTATCAGACGAAAGGATTGTTGATATTGCCCAAGTCGGCCTTTTCAATCGAACGATTAATGAATTGGTTTTTGAGCAAATTGAGGATGTTTCGGCTCAAACAAGAGGTTTTTTAAATACTCTTTTTGATTCTGGCTCGCTGGAAATTCAAACAGCGGGTTCACAAAGGCATTTCACTATTAGCGATATCGGCATGACTCATGATATTGTTGCGGTTATCATTGATCTTTCCGAACAAGCCAAAAACGGTGTTGCTCCGCAAAACAGGATTCCCGGCCTAGCAACAATTGGAATTATTGGCGGCCATCTCATTGGGCGCGATGGGCCCAAACCGCAAATAATGAATTTTGGTAAAAATTTGAGAAAATCCACTTTGCAATATGGCCACAAATTGCGCCATCCTCAAACTTTGAGGGAAAAATTTGATAGTTGGTGGTGGAGCCACTGCAGTTTGACGAATATTTCCTTTGGTAATGATAGCGCCGAATACAGCGAGTTGATCGAAGAAACGGTGGAGCAGTCTAAAGCAGTTGCAAAACACATTGCAAAAAGTTCATCGAAAAAAACAGCCGATCAAATAAAACCAATAGAAGAAATAAATCCGGATCATACAGACGAAATGATTGATTTATAAATTATTATGAAATCAATTTGGCTATGGGTCGGTTTGGTGGTTGCCTGCGGATTTTTTTTAGTTGAGCGAGCGCAAGCGGCTGAACGAACAGTTGTTTTTAATGAAATAGCTTGGCGGGGTTCTAGCATATCAACGGCCGATGAATTTATTGAGCTAAAAAACGTATCTGATTCACAAATAGATCTGGCGGGGTGGTCGATTGTTGATGGTGTATCGGGGAAAAAAATATTGGATTTTAACAGCGAACGTATTGCGGGACAAAAATATTTTTTAATTTCGCGGGCGGCAAAAAATCATCTTTACACCAAGGGTGAATCAGTTTTGAATATTGATGCTAATTTGGTTTTGCCTTCAATGACGCTTTCAAACACTCATTTCCAATTCATCCTTCTTGATGACAAAGGAGCGGCAGTTGACTCGGCTGGCGACGGACAAAAGCCATTTTTTGGTGAGTACGAGGGCCAGATTGCTTCAATGGCAAGGGTCGATTATTCGACATCGGGTACTTTGGTAAATTCTTGGGCGCCAACGAACGAACGGTTAAATCTTGACGAAAATGTTCTAGATTATATGACGCCAGAAAGCTCGGCGATTTTAAGCGACATTCAGCCAGATCAGCCAACGACATGTCAAAAATCACCAAACGTGAAATTTAGTGAAGTGATGGCTGACCCTAAGGTCGATTATAATTTAGATGGTGTTGTCTCTTCTGACGACGAGTGGGTGGAGTTAGCCAATATTTCGACCGGACCAGTCGTCCTTGACGGCTGGATATTTGCCGACAAATCGGGAAAAAAATTTCAAATTAGTCAAACAACAATTGCTCCTTTGAGTTTTTTGCTAATTAGGAGATCACAGTCGAAAATTGCTCTCAACAATACGGGCGAAATCTTATTTTTATTTGATTGTACTGGCGATGAAGCCGATAATCTGTCGGTTGGTAATTCAAAAGACAATTATTCTTACGCCAAATGGGCAGAAAAATGGTATTTCACATCTTCAATCACACCTGAAGCAGAGAATGTTATTGTGGAAAAAGCTTCAAAAACAAATCCTACGATCGTGCAACTAGAACAAAACGAGGGTTGGCGGGTTAAATTTTCGGCGGAAATTACTTCCGTTGAAAGAGATCGAGTGAGCGTGTCGTATAAGGATATGTCGATCGACATTATCACCGCTAGTGAAGATGATTTTTCAGTTGGCGAAAAAGTTGAAATAGTTGGCACCAATCATAGTGGTGCGAACCCAGTAATTGACGCAACAAGTTTGGCGCGAAATGAAAAATCTGACTCTGTAAAAAAGATTGCGGCCGTAAAGACCGAAATTAATTCAAACAGCAAAAATGTCTCGGACGATTATTATCCGCAGAGATTTGTTTTTTCATCTAAAGAAATTGAAAAAATAAGATTGAACTTTAGCCAAAACAGTTCCATTTTAGAGCGGATTCTGCTATACTCTTACAGTATTTTTCAGGTTATTTTAATAATTTTACTGTATGAAATATATTGTGAGCAAAAGCGTTGAAATAGCCGAAATGCTTTTGATGGAAATTAAAAAAAACAAACGCGACCGGATTATGATTGGCTTGCGTGGTGACCTTGGCGCGGGTAAAACTGCAACGGTTCAGCAATTGGGCAAGCTTTTGGGAGTAAAAGAACCCATCGCCAGCCCAACCTTTAATTTAGTTAAGATTTATGACCTTCCTGATAATCTACTCGGCTTTAAAAAACTGTGTCACATCGATTTATATCGTCTAAATAAACCCAGCCCAGCCGATATAGGTGAAATTATCGAGCAAATCACCTCGCAAGGAGTAATATCAGTCATTGAATGGCCGGAAAATTCACCGCAAATATCTCAAATAGTCGACGTGACAGTAGAGATAAAACCAATATCGCCAACTAGGCGAGAGGTAGAAATAAAATGGAGTTGAAAATTAGAATCAACAACCGAGATTTAGCTTATAAAGCCGAAAAAAATAGCGGGCGATCTCTTGATGAACTGATTGGCTTCATTGGTGGTAAATATGGTAAAATAAAAAGCGTTAGTTTAGAGGGAGAAACGAAGTCCTACACTTTTATGCGTCAGGTTTATCTTTTTCTAAACATCTGTAAATTTTTTTCAAACTGTAAAGTAATTATCAATGGGACAGCCGTCAAGGGCAATTTCGTTGCTCCTGACTACACCAAAACAGGATGCGAGTTTAAGGGGGAGAATTAATGAGAAGACGACACAACATTCACCACAGTGACACAGTGCGAAAAATTGACGACACTACTATCTCGAACCGCCAAAAAGCAAAAAAAAAGTGGCTTAAACCACTGTTAGCTTCGATCGCAACGGTTCTGGTCTTGATCATTGCTTATGAGGGCTATTCGTTTTTTAAGGCGGCGAACAATATTTTGGATTCAAATGTTTCTTTTAGTGATATAAAAAATTTTGTCAGCGCTTCAAAAAGTTCTTTGAAGGAAACTGATGGAATCACGAATATTCTTATTTTGGGCAAAGGTGGCGAAAATCACCCCGGGGGAAATTTAACCGATACGATTCAGGTTCTAATGCTTAATCATTCCGACAAGAAAGTAGCAATGGTTTCAATTCCGCGAGATTTGAAAATTACTTATTCTGGCGGAACGGTCAATAAGATCAATTATGCTTATACAGCTGGTTACGAAAAAGAAAAGGACAAAAACAAAAAAAATGAAGCTGGTGTTAAATCGGCCGAAGAGACCGTTACCAAAGTTATTGGTGTACCGATTCATTACTACATTTCTTTAGATTTTATTGGCTTTAAGGAGCTGGTAGATGCTTTAGGCGGCGTGACAGTGAATGTGGCCAAGGATTTGTCCGATCCTTATTATCCTAAAGATTATTTTACTTCCAACGGTAGCTATGTGAAAACAGATGCCTATTCACCACTTTACATCAAAGCGGGTAAGCAGAATATGAACGGTGAGCTGGCCTTAAAATATGCTCGAAGTCGCGAAACGACCAGTGATTTTGACCGAGCCCGAAGACAACAGGAAATTTTGTTTGCTGTAAAGGAAAAAGCTCTTTCGCTGGGTGTTTTGGCTAATCCGAAGCGTGTTTCAGATATGATTTCGAGTGTGGGTAACCATGTAAAAACCGATTTGGGATTATCGGAGATCAAGGAACTCGTCGAAACAATTAGCTCTCTTGAGCAGAGTAGTATGATTAATAAAGTTATCGACAATAATGCCAAGGACGGGTTGCTGGTTTCTACTAGCGAAGGCGGCTATTATCTTGTGCCGAAAGCGGGAGTAAATAATTACAGCCAAATTCAAGCCCTAGTCAAAGGTATTTTTTCTACTGATTCGGGTCAAAGTTCGGTAGATTCAATTCAGGTTTATAACGGTTCAGGAGTGGCGGGACGCGGCGGCGCGGTCGCACAAAAACTGAAAGATTTAGGTTTGACAATTGATACGATAGACACTTATTCAACTGAAATCCCCTCCACAAAAATCATTGACGGAACGGGTGATACTGCTACACTAACTAAAATTAAATCGGTTATCGGCGAAGCAAAAACTGAAACAAACGGAGCCAAGGGAGTGATTAAAATAATTATCGGTCAGGATTATGGAAAGTAGACTGCCGGCAAAAGGCATAAAGATTCTTTCCCATTCAGTTATCTCTTTGTTTGCCATTGCCGCCTTAATTGCTTTTCTTTTTTCGGTTGATAAATCGATGGCCGTAAATGTTATCTCGGTAGCTCTACTCTGCTTTTCGGTGTATATGTTATGGAAAGAAGAGGATTCTGACTCGGTTAGCTTACTCATTTTTTTCTTTGGCACAACGGCTTGTTTTTATTTCTTTTCCAATATAATCGCCTCAAGTTCTCTGGCTAAGGCGCTGTCCATGGCGGTCTTTGCCGGTTTGACACTAGTTTTAACGAATTATCTGCTTAGTCCGATAAAACCAGTGGCGAACCCGGTTAAGTCATTTTATAAAGTTACTTTGGCGATTATTTTTACGGAAATTTTTTGGGTGTTAAGCTTTTATAATTCTAATCCAATTTCAAAAGGAGCAATTACAGCCGTAATCTTTTTTAATCTCCAGCTTTTTACTCGAAATATTCTTTCCAGCGAAAAGAAAGATTCAAGAAAAATTGCAATATTCGCCATACTTAGTATAATCTTGCTCGTTATTGTATTCGTAAAAATTTAAAGGGGTAAAATGTGGCAAAAAATCATTAGTTTTTTAAGAAAGTCAGAAAGAATCATTTTGAAAGCCGTTCTAAAAATTGCGCGCTTCTTTATTTTGATATGGAAAAAATTTTACGGTTTTTGTCAAAAAAACGGCATGAATTGTCTAAAAAATATCGCTTATGCTCTGGCGATTCTTTATGTTATTGGTGCCGTTACCTTTGGCTTACGTCTTTATAAACAGCAAAAAACAGCCCAAATTGATCTTTGGGCCTCCTATATTTATCCTTTTCCAGTCGCTAACGTCGGCCGCAGCGTTTTGTTTTCTCATGAGTTACTATACAAAATGAATTGGGCAAAAACTTTCGCCGAGAACACTCAAAGCAGTATCTCGAACGATTTAGCTAAACGTGTTTTAGATGATATGGTTTCTAACGCTATGATTATGCAAGAAGCTAGCCGCATGGGTGTAAGAATTTCCCAACATGAAGTAGATGAACGCTTTAAAATTGTTATTAGCGAAATTGGCAACGAGGAGCGCGCCAGAGAATATGTCGAAAGTTATTATGGAATGAGTTTGAGTCAATTAGAAAGGCAAGCAGTCCCGAGTATCCTTTCCGAGGAAATAAAGTCTCGCAAACTAGCCCATGTAAAATTAAGGCATATTTTAATTAAAGATGAAGCAAAGGCAAAAGAGGTTTTACAGAAGATCAAAGATGGGGCAAAATTTGAGGATATGGCAAAAGAGTTTTCTGAAGATACCGAAACAAAAGAAAATGGTGGCCTCTTGGCGGATGGCGAATTTATTTACCGCGGCTCCGGATTATCTCAAGACATGGAAGACGCTGTTTTTAAGCTTAGCAAGGGTCAAGTCAGCGATTTAGTTAAATCGGATATGGGTAATCACATTTTTCTCGCTGAAGACAAAGTTGATGGTTTAGACGTTAGCTTTGATACTTGGGTGGAAAAACTGAAAGACGCCTACAGAAACCGAACCTGGATAAAATTTAGTTAAATTTTTTTTCGACTATTTCGCGCCATCGGAGGACTCAAAAGAAATTATTTGCGGTTTTAGACCGAATTGTTTGCGGAATTCTTTTTCAATGCGTTTCGAGAAGTTTCTGATAGATTCGTTTTTAACTAAATTAATTGTTGCGCCGCCAAAGCCGCCGCCTGAAAGGCGGCTGCCAATACAGCCGTCAATCGAAACGGCTTTCCGAACGAGGAAATCCAATTCTTCGCAAGAATTTTCAAAATATTTGCGCGAACTTTCGTGAGATTCCAGCATTAGCTCACCAATCTTTTCAAATTGATTTTTTCCTATCAACTCAATCGCTTTTAAAACACGGCCATTCTCGCCAACGATGTGCATTGCACGTTTTAATTCTATTTCTGAAAGAATACCTTTATTTTTTTCTAATGTGTCAAAATCGACGTCTCTTAGCGCTTTAACCGAAAGTTTTTTGGCGGCGCTTTCGCATGACGCGCGGCGTTCGTTGTATTCTCCGCGCACCAAAGCATGCTTTTTTAAAGAATTGACTATGACAAATCCGTATTCTTTAGAAATGGGAATATTTTTAATTTGCATTGTGCGAAAATCAATAAAAGTGCAACAGCCCTTTTTTGAAAACAAAGATGATATCTGGTCAAGCAATCCGCATTTTACTCCGACAAAATTGTGTTCGGCGGCTTGGCAGATTTTGGCTAATTCCAGCGTCGAAAGTTTAATATCGAACATTTTGGCTAAGGCAATGGCCGTAGCTACTTCAAACGCCGCACTTGAGGCTAAGCCGGCGCCTATGGGCAAATTACCGTCAATGTCAAAAGAAAATCCTTCGATTTTGTTGCCGCGAATTTGTAATTCGTCGATCACGCCTAGAACATAGTTAGCCCAATGCTTGCTTTTAATTGGCTCAATTTTGCCAATATTTGTTTCAAATGGCTTCTCGAATTTATCGCTTCTTAGCTTTATCTTGCGAGTATTGGTTTTGCTGGCTTCAATTGATACGCCTAAATTAATCGCGATCGATAAAACAAATCCGTCGTTATAATCAGTGTGGTTGCCGAGAAGTTCAACTCGACCCGGGGCATATGATGTTATCATATTTTTTTCCATAAAATAAAAATACCATTTTTGTCGCCTCTCAATCAAGCTTGACAGGCGAAAAAAATATTATATTTTTTTTCTTTGTTTTACCTTAGAAAAAGGGCGATTTTTTGTTTTTTATATAGAACGGTTAGTTTTTGTTGCGGGCACGATTCCGCAAAGTCGGATCGAGGATTTTTTTTCTCAAACGTAAATTTTTTGGTGTCACTTCAAGTAGTTCGTCGTCTTCCAAAAAATCAAGACATTGTTCAAGCGACATAATCGTTGGCGGCGTTAAAACCAGTGCTTCGTCGGCGTGGGCAGAACGAATATTGGTTAACTGCTTTTCTTTAGTAACATTTATATCGATGTCATTTTCGCGCGAGTTAAGCCCAACGATCATACCGCGGTAAACTTCCGTTTGGGGCGTAATAAAGGTCGTACCGCGACCTTGAGCGTTATTTAGCCCATAAATGACAGCTTTGCCGGTTTCCGAAGCAACTAAAGCGCCGTTTCTTAATTTAGGAATACTGTATTTGGTTGGCTCGAAACGCAAAAAAAGCGAATTAGATACAGCCGTTCCCCGCGAAAGAGTCAAAAGCTGATTTCTTAAACCAAGTAAACCGCGAGTGGTGATTTCGTAAACCATTCGAGTTGTTCCATCATTCATTTGCGACTGATGAACGAGTGTGCCTTTACGTTTGATGATTTCACCAGTAATAGCATTGGCGTAATCATTTTCAACATCAATAGTCAACTCTTCAACCGGTTCGCAAATTTCATCATTAATTTTTTTAGTGATAACTTGTGGTCGGCCAATTTGTAGCTCATAGCCCTCGCGGCGAAGGGTTTCGATAAAAACTGAAAGATGCAATTCTCCTCGCCCCGATAAGACATATTCGCCATCTTCGTTAATGTGCAGTCTTAGGGAAACGTTCGTTTCGAGCTCTTTTTTAATGCGCTCAAGAATTTGTCGGCTGGTCACAAATTGGCCTTCGCGGCCGGCAAAAGGGGAGGTATTCGCGCCAACAGCAATCGACAAAGTTGGCTCTTCGACGGCGATGCCCGGCAGAGCTTCGGGATTGTTTTGAGCGGCAATTGTTTCGCCAATAGAAGCATTTTTTAATCCTGTAATCGAGACAATATCGCCGGCATTTACCTCTCTCGCCTCAACTCGTTTCAAACCGGCGCTGACAAATACTTTGTCAATTTTACCGTTTTCCTTGACGCCTTCTGCGTTAACAATCGAAACCGGTAAGCCAGCTCTTGCTGTGCCACGCAAAATTTTGCCGATAGCGTATTTGCCTTGGTAGCTATCCCAATCTAACGCTGAAACCAGCATTTGAAAATCGCCGTTCTCTTGAGCTTCTGGCTGGGGAATGTATTTTAAAATGGCTTCGAAGATTGGCGTTAAATCGGCATTTTGGGCAAAATCTTTTGGTGCTTCGTCCCACGCCTTTCCGTCTCGGGCGATGGCATATAGAATGGGGAAATCTAGTTGTTCCTCATTTGTCGCTAGGTCTAAAAAAAGATCGTAAGTGCGATCGAGCACAGTTTCGATTTGGGCATTTTTCTTATCAATTTTATTGATAACGACAATGATTTTTAACCCTATCTCTAACGCTTTTTTTAAAACAAATTTTGTTTGAGGCATGGGGCCTTCTTGAGCGTCAATAACTAAAATGGCTCCGTCAGCCATATTGAGAGTTCTTTCAACTTCGCCGCCAAAATCAGCATGCCCGGGTGTATCAATAATATTTATCTTGGTTCCAGAATAATTAATCGCTGTATTTTTGGCTAAAATAGTAATCCCGCGCTCGCGTTCTTGATCGTTGGAATCCATAATCAGCGTTTGCGAAAAAGCGGCTTCGTTTTCGCGAAAAGTTTTAGATTGCTTTAAAAGACCATCTACAAGGGTGGTTTTTCCGTGATCAACGTGAGCGATAATGGCAACGTTTCTGATATTATTTTGCATTTTATATTCCTAAAAACAAAAAATGGGCCTAACCCAACAACTTGTAGATTATACGCGTTTTTGGGTCTTTGGTCAACCTGTTAAGCGCTTTTTGATTTTTTTGTCCAATAATTCTTTCAGCAAATTAAAATTATTAAAAATCGATGGGCGGCCAGCCAATTCCATATAACCGAATCCTGCAATTTCTTTCCCGTTGATATTGGCGGCAATTTTTGTTGGTGATTCCCAATAGTTTATTCGCAGAAAATTCATTTCGTGATTTTCCACTTTAGATTCGATGCTGAATTCCATTTTTACTTGAGGAATTTTTATTTCCCACGACAGATCATAAACGGCTTTTGTTTTGGCACTGCGCCATTTTCTTTGCGTCGGCTGGATAGAAATATCGTGAAAACTTTCCATTTTGCCATCGGGGTAAATAATTGTGGCTAAAGCGGCTGATTTTCCTTTATGACCGTACTCGTAGCAAACCAACTCAATATTATTTTCCAGTTGAATCGAAAACCAATTCCAAAAATCTTTGCTGATGTCGTAAGTATCTGACCATTGATGATCCATCCATGACTTTCCGCTAACTTCAATTTTTTTGCCGTCAACAAAAATAATTCCTTCGGTTTCGAGGTCGGTTAAACTGTAATAAAAAGTCGGCCGATTGAAAAAGTTTACATAGCCATTTTGATTTTCTAGAAGGGGATTTTTGCGTGAGGTTAATTTTAGATAGGTGTTTTCTCCTTTTATGCGGTACTCATTGAGGCTGGGTTGTTCTATGTAGTAATGTTTTAGTTTTTTTACAGGGTTAGCCGACGAGAAGTAAACATTCAAACCATCCGTTCTGAAACTGTCATCGGTGGTTCTGACAATGTAGTTGATGTGAGGATAAAATTTATTATGCCCTATATCGCTAATAATTGAGTGGTAAATGTAATAATCATTGCGCGGCACTTTTTTGAGCAGTTTCTTTTGCTCGAAAGGAAAGGCGGCCCGAAAAAGTGTGTTCATATATGAATATTCTCGGCCTTTTACGTCTTTAAGATTGCCGTTAAAATACCACCATTCGCCCACAGTGGTGTGTTTGGATTCGTCCTTAGGAAACTGAATTTTTTTAGGTTTCATATTATCTAATGCTTGTTTTCTATATTTGAGAATATCATCTGATTAAAAACAATGCCATATCAGCCCAATAAATTTTAAGCCGAATATTTGCCACATTCAAAATACAAACAGCAAAAAATCGCGGTTAAGCTCTTATTTGTTTACAATTTTAAGATTTTACTGTAATTATGGTCGAATAAACCAGCTCGTCTTTATAGTAGAGACTAAAATCATATTCACCCGGAGCTAAATTACTTAAATCCGTACCGGAGCCAGTGTCGCGACCATCGAGAACGGTTTCCATTGATTTAGTCGATCTGGCTATCTCGCCCGTGGTTGAATCAACTAATTCAAAATAATAAGCGCCGACGGTTGTGCTTTTTACACCGGTAATGTCAACTTCTATGGCGTCTTGGGTTGTGAAAGTGGTTGTTACAGTGGTTGGATTATCTGCCCCGGGTGGCAAACCGGGTTTCATCTTAGAGACCGTCACTTTTGAAAAATATTTTGAATAGTCCGGTTTCTTGGTGCAGATGCTTTTAGTGCAAAGTAAATCATTGCCGCAATCTTTGTAGGTGGCACAAGCGTTGCCTTCTTTGCCTTCGGTGCAAATGCTGTTGACACAATATCCGCTTTGGCAATCGGTTTTTTGGGCACAAATTGAGCCAAGTTTCCCAGAAGAACAAGTTCGATTAATGCATTTTAGGTCAGTTTCACAAGTCGTGTCATTGCGACATGGGCCGCCTTCAGCGCTTTTTTTAATGAAGAAAAACCAACCGCCAAATCCCAGCGCGGCAATGATGACAACAGTGAACAATCCCCAGAAAAATCGTTTCATTTTTCCTCCTATTTTGTAAGCGGATTAAACCATTTTGTGGAAGACATTTTTTGTATTTCGTCTCTAATTGAATTTTGTAAATCAACAAAGTCATTCAATGTTTTAATGAGGGCTTGTTTCAGTTCATCAATGGCCTTGTCTAGTCCAGCCGAGTCGAGTTGTACCGACGAACTGCTATAGCTCATCTGCTCGTTTAGTCTCGTGATGCTTTCTTTAAAGGTGCTTGACTCCTGGTTGAGTTTGGCTAATTCTTCGTTGAATTCTGGTCCTAAAGACAAATCGCTTAAAGAGTTTTGAAATTCTTCAAGTTGCTTTAAAGCAGATTCGATTTGTCCTTTTGATTTTGACTGCGTATTTTTTAAGTCCATTGTTCGCTGACCGTTGAGTAAGATCTGCAAATATTGAGCTTCTCTATACTTATCTTGCGACTGTGCGCCGTAAAATCGATTGGCTTTTTCTTTAAGCAAATCAGAAGCGGCAGAAATTGTTTCGAATTGGTCGATTATGCTAGGTGCTTTTTCGGACAAATTTTTCCATTCACTTAGAGAAATTTCAAAACTGTCGGAATTGACTGTCGCTAGTTTTAAAGTATCGGAAGTTATTTGTTCTAATTGTTGGCCTTGTTTTTTTATTTCTTGTCCTTTGAGATAACCCCATATCCAAAAACCGATTCCAACAACAAAAATAGCAACGAAGATTGCTATTAGGACGTTTTTCATATACCCCCTTATTAGTAAAAATCTACATTTAGATTATACCAGATATTTTAAAAATAGTTTTTAAGATGAGAAAATAAAAGATTTGACTTAAATGTTTTATCTTAGATAATCATAATATGATCGAATTTGAACAAAAAGTTAAGGAAAAGTGGCAAAAATGGCGTTATCGCAACACTTGTTTGTCTATTTTGAGCATTGCGGTCTTTTTTTATTTTATCGAATCGCCATTAGTGCAATTTTTTTTAACTAAGATAGGCGCCTTGGGATATTTTGGCGCTTTTGTTAGCGGAATGATGTTTGTTTCGATATTCACCATCGCACCATCATCGGTAATATTATTTGATTTGGCTAATTCCTTAAATCCGATTGCAATCGCAGTTGTGGCGAGTGTGGGGGCGGCGGTAGGCGATTATATTATATTTAGATATTTGAAAGATAACGTCTTTGCCGAAATCGCGCCGCTTTTTAAATTGAGAAAAAGATCAATTTTAAGAAAATTATTTTCCAGCCCATATTTTTCGTGGGCTTTACCCATAATTGGGGCGGCGATGATTGCTTTACCGATTCCTGATGAGATTGGCATTTCGATAATTGGGGTGTCAAAAATTAAAACTTGGCAATTTCTTTTGCTAACTTTTTCGTTGAATATTGTGGCGATTTATTTCGCCATTAGCTTAGCGGTAAATTTTTAAAAATCTGCGCTTTTTCTAAAAGGGTGATTTTGTAAAGGAAGGGGCGCGCCTTTCGGCGCGCCCGGGGTCAGTGGGGAATTCCCTGGCGGTAGCGCAGGCCGCTTGCTAGAATCCCTAGTTTTGTTGTGAGCCCGCGCGCTCGTAGTGCGCGAAGAGCAACCCAAGGAAAGGCGGCAAACTCTTGATATGCTTCGATCAAGAGTTTTTCTCTCCTTTCTGGCGAGAGTTCATGGAATAGCGTCGGGTGAGCGCCATCAAACTTGCGCCAATCCTGTTCGATGATTCGCCCTTCTGCCTCTGCCTTACGGCGAAGAGCGCAACCGGGTAGGGCGGCAGTCAAGGAGAATTGAGCGAAATCAAGCCAACGCTTGGCCCACTCAAACGTTTCTCTGATCTCTGTAACGGTTTCGTTGCCGAAATTGTCCAAGATGAGCGAGCCGATGACAACAATGCCGGCTTTCCGGCAACGCCGGATCACTTCCTCGGCTCTCTCTCGGCTCGCTTTTCCGATGCGCCGGGTGATGCTTTCAATCCCAATGTACAGGATGAAGCAGCCGGCATCTTTCATTTCGTCGATCAGTTGGCCGCAACCGTCTTGGCCAAGTAAATCGGCGACCGCCGCCTCCGTCCCCCAACGCATTCCCGATCTTCGGTAAATCGGCAGAATTACCTCGCTAACGAAGCTCGGGTCGCCGGCAAAGGAGTCGGCGACGTCAAGAAAGAACCAGTAATGGAACGTCTTGAGCTCCGCCTCAAGCATCTCGGCGGGTTTGTAGTATTGCCCTTGTCCGCCAACGGTGCACCAAGGGCAGTTGCGGGTGCAACCCGCTGAACTTCGAACACAGTAGGGGGCCCAATACTGCGAGGGCTTAATGATGCTCCGATCAGGAAGGACGAACTCGTACTCGCCCTCTTGGACGGCATAGTGCTGTTGAAGCCGACCCTTGAGACAATCATCCAGGATCTTTTCCATCAGTAACGTGGTGACGTTTGTAGTACAGAACGAAGGGAAGAGACCCGAAAGAAAATCAATCCCCTTCGGTTCCCTTGAAAAGCCGATGACGTTACGGCCGCCGGCGATCAGCGGAATCTCGTTATCCTTGCAGTAGGTAGAGATCTCTACCATTCTCTCATGCGCTGGCGTCAAGCCGGTCAGCATCACAAGAGATGCTTGATCTAGCCAGGCCTGTGGGGCGGGACCTTGGGTTGTTTCGTCCCAACCCATGACGTTCCATCCGTCCGGTATCATGCCGGCCAAGACCGGTGCCGCCCCTGGTGCCATCCAAGGTTTTCGTCTTATACTTATAGTATTGGGGGCGGCACAAACTATTACGACTGTTGGATTAGCATGGCCAAACATATGCTTTGCATCTCCCTATTCTGTCGTCTAGTATTTCAAGGATCGCTCGGGAACATTAAAACACAATCCCTCCAGCTACTCAATTTTTTCAAAGGATTTTTTTGGTTAAATTATAAAAAAATTTTTATTTTTTAGTCTTTGATTTTCTTTTTTTGGCTAAATCGCCTTCATGGCCGTGGCCGGGTTTCACTATTTTTGCGTTTTTATTTCGACAATCAGCCCTAACGGATTCATTGATATTAGTAATATCTGTGAATTGGCCTTTTTTGTTTCTGACGCTGTAATGAGATTTTTTTTGAATCTTGACAATGTCTCTTTTGCTCATTCAAATCACCGCCTTTCTTCTGCTGAACCTTTAATTTAAGCGGCCTTTTCGATTGTTTGGCTTTGACAATACTCCCTAAGTGTTTTTTTCTCTTCCTCGGTTAATTCTAGTCCGCGAAAAGGTTTATCTAAAAATTTTTGCAGTACAGTAGCATTTTTTTGTTCAACGCTTGTTATAATTTCATCAATATATTTCAGCTCTTCCTGATTGTGCTGGCCAATTCCACCGCCGATATTATTCATCATTGACTCGATATTGGCACTTTGAGCTTGTCTTGTTGCAATATTTTGCCGAACATTCTCCAAATGTGCAATGATTTTTTTACAAGTTAGATCGAGAGAAAGCTCTATTTCTAGCCCTTCAGTTTCAACCCCCATATTACCTCCTTTGGTAATGATAGACGCTGTACACTTGCTGTTTGCTTTTAGTCTACAAAGATGTTCGGTTTCTGTCAAAAGAAAAAAGACCGTTCTCGGTCAGCGAGTCTCATAGCGAGACAAGGGGGAGCGAGCTGGATCCTAGAGCCAATGGGTGTGAAGAGATGTTTGAGAAATTTATTTTTCCCAATAAAGTAGGCCGATGAGATTATTTTGGCCAATTAGATCAGTTTTTCTCTTAAATGGTTTAGTAATTTTGCGAAATTCGGTTTTTTTAAAATCTCTCGCCCAAATTTTGCAGGGCTGGATAATTTCAACTAAGGCAAAACCTTCAAAGACAATGGCTTGCTGGATTATTTCTTGCATCAATTTTAAATCAGTCTCGGGCACTCTGGCGATAAATTTAGCGCCACTGGCAACGGCAAGATCAACGGCACTCAAAGGGGCGGTCTCGTTGATTCTTCCAGTTGCGCGGGAAATGGCATTTTGTGGTGTCGCCGAAGATTGTTGACCGGCGGTTAAACCGAAAATTTGGTTGTTGTTTAAGATCAAAGTGATGCGATCATTACGTCTGGCGGCGTGGACAAAATGGTTTAACCCTTCGTTTAGTAGACCGCCGTCACCAGCTTGAGCGATAACGGTTAATTCCGGCCGCGCCTTTTTTACACCGCAGGCAACTGGAATCGAACGGCCGTGCAAAGTAGCGAAACCGCAAACATCAATAAGATTAGCCATATTGCCGCTGCAGCCGATATCGTAGCAAATGACGACATTTTTGGGCTGAAGTTTTTTGTTCGTGATGGCATTTTTGATCGCGGCGCCGACAACGAAGGCGCCGCATCCCGGACACCATGTTGGTAGCTGGTTTGTGTTTAACGCTTGGCTCATAAATTTTGCTTAATTAATTTGTTTAATTCTTCTTGGAAAAATGGTCGGCCGTCGTCTTTGGTAATTGCTTTGACGGACACGCCGGTTTCGTTTTGAATAATTTTAGCCATTTGGCCGGAAAAATTATTTTCTATCACAATGGCTTTTTTAATATTTTTTAATTCTCTCTTAAGCTCGATCGGGAAGGGCCAAACTCGCCAGATGTGAATATATTTATATTTGGTGTTTCGCTCCAAGAGAGGCAGAATTTGAGTTTTGGTTGAGCCCCAGCCGATAATGGCGGTCGGCGATGTTTTATCTCCAAAAATCTCAAAGCCGCCTTTCAGACCATTTGTTTTTTTCATTCTTTTGGCCATCATTTTATTTCTAATCTCAACATTGTCGGTCGAAAACCCCTTTTCGTCATGCTCATACGAATTGGTCAAAAAAGTCGTTTCGCCGGGGAAGGCGCGGGGCGAAACACCGTCTTTGGTCAGCTGGTAGTGAGCGTAATTTTTTTGATTAGCAGAAAATCTTTTACCGCGATCAATTTTTATTTTAATTTTTTCGATAGTTTTTTGCGGTAAAGAAAAGCGGTTTTCACTCAAATATTTATCGGTCAAAATAATGACGGGAATTTGATAAATATCGGCAAGATTGAAAGCGTCAAGCGTGAGTTTAGCCGTTTCTTCTAGATCGCCCGGGGCTAAAATAATCTTGGGAAATTCTCCTTGGCCGACATTGATGGCAAAATTGAGGTCGGCTTGAGCAGAATAAGTCGGAATGCCTGAAGAAGGCCCCGGTCTCTGACCTAAAATAACAACAAAAGGAATTTCGGCCATACCGGCCAAGCCAATTGCTTCGCTCATAAGGCAAAATCCGCCACCGGAGGTGGCGGTGAGGGCTCTTTTGCCAGCATAAGAAGCGCCAAGGGTGCTTAAAGCGGCGAAAATTTCGTCTTCCGGTGTAATGGTTTCGATTTTTTTTGATAAATGGCTCAATAAACCGGTAATTGGTGTCATTGGGTAAATTGAAGCGTACTCGCAGCCTGCCTTGACAGCGAAATCAGCCATAATTTCGTTACCAGTAGCATTAATAATTTTTTCTTTTACCCCCCTTAAAACATATTCAGCGATTTTACTCGCTAAATCATATCCCTGTTTAGCGGCGTTAAGATTTTCGACTAAATGCTTATGGCGAAATTTTTTTTCAATTTGCTGGGTCAAGATAGCGAGGTCTTGGCCGAGCGTTTTCCAAATGTAGCCAGCCAAAGCCGTATTTTTGACAAAAGGATTTTGTTTAACTTCGGAAAGAGCATCTATTTTCGCTGTGGCAGTAGAAAATATTTGGCCGTTATTTTTAATATCCTTGAGATGGTCGTTTCTTAAATTTTCATCAAGCAAAAAAAGGACATCGACTTTGTTTTGAGGGGCAAGTTCGGGCCTATCTGAAATGAGAATTTGTACATTATTGTCGCCACCTCGGATTCTCGAAGGATATTCAGGGTAAGCCAAACTGTAGAAACCCGCTTCATTGAGAACGGCGCAAAGCAATTCGCTAATCTGCATAACGCCCGAGCCAGCCGGAGCACAAATTTTGATTGCCAAAACCTTATTATTCATTATAATTTTTTATTCCGCGCTTAATTTATACCTTAACTAGGACTTTTGTTCAATGAATTTTTTTGTTGTCCAATATTTTAGCTAAATTTTGTAGAATGCTATTTATTTTAAGCTATTTTCTTGATTATTATCGCCCTTGAGCTTGTTTTCTTGTATTTCGTTTTCCTCTTCTTCGATTGTAGCGTGGATTTTTTTCTTTAGATTTTGTTTCATTATTTCAACTGATTCTTGCGTTAGCGCATTGGCGGAAATTGCTTCGTCAATGTCTTTGTCTATTTCTGATTCTGTTTTAGTAAATATTTTTTTAATTCGACCAAAAATGGCACCGGCCGCTGAAAAACCTCTAACGGTTGACGCGTACAATAGGCGCCATAAATAGACGCTAGTAGCAACAAGCACCGAAATCGACACCAACAAAGAAATCATAACATATTTAACAGGAATATTATGACCAAATATTTTTACTGTTGCGATGTTCGGGTTGCTGATTTGAAAATTAGTTTTACTCGCGCGAATATTACCGGCTTTATCGTAAGCTTTGACGGTTACGGTGTGGCTGCCTACTTTTTGCTTGGGTAAATCGCGACCACTTTTAATGATGAGGGGGCCTTGGTTGTCGATAATAACTTCATATTTTTCAATTCCCGAGATATCGTCTTTAGTTTCATATTTAATTTTTGGGGTGATGTCGTAAGGACCATATTCTTGGGAAATATTGACCGAAAAGGGATCGGGCGGGGTGGTGTCAATTTGAAATTTATAGTGAACAATTTCGCTCGTTTCTCGATCTTTTTTGGCCCGAATATGAAAATACCAAACACCATCATTGGTTGCTTCATAATTAGCGTCTGCCGTTTGGACTGATTGTGTTGGGACGGTATCAGCCGACTGGTTGAAAGCTGTGAGAAAAATTGCACTCTTATTGGCCGACCAATTCAAACTGATATTTTTGCTTGAATACCATTTATTTTGGTCGGGGTGGGTTGACGAGTTGGCTTGAACTGTTAATAAAATAGGCCGGCTAGTTTTGGCATATGAGGGTTTAGCTGGCGATTCGGGCTGTGATTCTTGCGAGATGTTAAACTTGCCGCTACCGTTTCCTGCTAGAATATTAGTGCCAGCCCCGTCGTTGGCAAGAATTTTCCCGCCGTTTATTGTTATGGTCGCTTCTCCGGCGGCGACGGCTTTCCATGTAATAGTAATAATTTTGCCGGCGCCGCCGGTATATCCCGGGCTGGCTAAACCGCCGCCAAAATTAACCGACGTTGATCCGCCCGATGGCCCTGTTGTCCAAAAAGAAAAAATTGATCCGTCAGTCGAAACTGACTGATATTGCAAAATATCGGAGGAGAAACTAACCGAACCCTCGGCCGCGTTAATTGCGGCATCGGTGCTGATCATAACGCTAGCCGAAACGGTGTCACCGATAATTTTATCACCACCCGAAGGGCTTAAATAAAAGCTGGCCGACGAAGCTTGCGTTTTTTGCGGAAAAAAGAACATAAGCAAAAATATTGCCAACAAAACGCAAAATTTTTTTTCAAAAATAAAAATATTTTGATTTTTTTCAATCATGAGAATTTATTTTTATTGGCTTTAAATCTAAAGGTAAAGCTGTACCCTTGCCGTCGTTTAACAAAATGCGCGTCTTGCTATCAAATGATATTTCATTTCTGCCCGATTGCTGGATGACTAAAGTGATTTCTCCAACTTGCCCCTTACCTTTAAAACCGGGTTGAGGCAATCCGCCGGCAAAAGAAATTTCGCCTTTTTCGTTGGAAAATTTTGGCTCGTCTTTAATCCATAGCTGAAAAAAAGAATTATTTTTTGAAACTTCGATAATTTGCAATTTGTTGGGATCAAAATTCAGATATATTTCGGCGGCGTTGATAGTATTATTTCCTGTAGCAATGAAAATTGGCACTTGAATTTTTTCGCCAATTTTGACTGGCTGTTTGATTTCGGCGCTGATATGGGCCGAATTTTTTTCTAAAAAAGCGCTGATGAAAACAACAACTAATGCAATAACTAAAATGCTGATGGAACGGATAATTTTGGCGCTCAATGATGGCTTTTTCATTTTTACCCTCCGGTCCAGCCGTACATCATGACCGAAAAATCGACCAAGTCGACCGGGCCGTTATCGTTAATGTCGGCAAGCACGTTGGGCGGATTAGAAGTGCCGTAATTAAACATCAAAATTGAAAAATCGTTTAAGTTAACCAAATTGTCCACGTTCAAATCAGCTGATAATAAAACATTATAGGAAGCAACGCTTGAAAATTCACTTTGGCCGCCCAAGCCGTCAAGGGCAATGGCAGATGCATTTTTATTCCCTAAATGAAGTTTAGGGTTGAGCTCTGCCGACCAGTTGCCCGAATTATTAGTTTTGTAGTTTGTCGATTGATTGTCGCCAGAGCCGGAAATAAATACTTGCACAGAAGCATTGTTTTTAGCCGCACCAACGGCTATCAAAGAGGCGGGACGTTTAACCTCGCTGACTACGGCAGACATTGTCGGCGGCAAAATAATTCCCGAAGCGATGGTTGTTGAGCCGCTAATGATATTGACGCTGAAGGTTATGGTCAAAGTATTGCGGGCATAACTGTCAGTGCCGTAAATGCTAATTATATGAATACCGGGCTCAAGCCCGCTAAGTGTTTTGTCGAAGTAACTGTTAGAATTAGCCGATTGAGTCCCTTCCACAGCCCCGTTTTCCAAAAAAAAGACCATGGCGTTAGGGCTAGCGTAGCCGATTATCCTCAAATCTCCGGTTGGGCCGGCAAAATAGGCCGATACAGAAGTGCCAGCGACAATGGCGACTTGAGTCCGAGCATCGTCATCATAACCGTTGGTGCCAATCATATCTATCCAATAGGTGCCAGCGATGGGATTGATAATTTGTTGGGTACCTCCATTGGCGTTAGTACCAATTTTAATATTGACGATGCTATTGGCGGCGATTGCTCCGCCCTTGGCCGGACAAATTGTAAAAACAAACACATCTGCCGTAACTAAAGATAGACTGATTTTTTCGCTTCCGGAGCAATCGCCCGCCAGTGTCAAATCGCCACCGTCATCAAAAATATCTACATCATTTACGGTAATAGAAGAAGTATTAAATTGCGAAGCAAACTCGATCGTAAAAGATTCTCCTTCGGCGATTCCACCTGCGTCTGCCACTGTCCATTGCAAATCGTGGTTGGCGGCTATAGAAGGTAGAACGGTCGAAATATGATCAGAAAAATTTAAAGCGGCTAAAACTCCTGGAACGGCCAAAAAGATGTAAACCGCTACGACGATAAGCAGTGACTTTTTCCATATTAACATGGTTATTTTTTATCAGTCCTTGCCAAACAAAACTCTAATGGCTTGATAAAGTCGCCGGCGAGCAAGAAAAATCAAAGCTACGACAATTAAGACGATTAAAGTCGGAAGCCATGGGATAACCCAAAAACCAGCGGCACTATTTAAGTTTTGGTTGGATCCGCCATAGACCATGGTAAGCGTGGCGGTATATGGACCGAAAGAATATTTTGGCAGATATTCGATTGGGATTTCGCGAATAGCCGTAGGCAGAATATTTTTGCCGTCAACTGCAATTTCGGCAACTTTTTTGCCAAAGAAATTTGTGATAACTAAAAAGCCACGAGGTTGAACATAGACGTTGCCCTCGTTTTTTACCTTAAGGGCAAAATTGACGGTTTTATTTTCCCAAAAAATATTTTTCTCCGGAGAAAATTTGGTTATTTGGGCAGTTTCAGTGGCTTGACCCGAAACGGTCAGGAGAATGAGAGTGCCGATTTTTTGGGAAATAAGGGAACCAGTGCTGTCAACTCCCGTCGAGACAGTGCCAAACAGAATTGTGGCAAAGTGACCGCCCGGCGTAGCGTTATCTGGCACTTTGATCTTGAAGCTTACATTTTTAGTTGCGTTTTTTGGCAGACTCAACGTGTTATGCGTCACTTGCACCCAATCTTTAAGGGTGGCGAGGCCTTCATTTGAATCACCGATTACTTGGACTTGGCCTGCTTCTCCCATCGGTTTAAGATTTTCGACTGTAGCACTAATCGATAGATCGTTGCCGCCGTTGTTGAAGAGACTGACTGTTTCTTCCAGCTGATCGCCTGGGTTAGCTTTGAGTTCGAGGATTGGCGGCGAAACGGTGAATCCTTGACCGGCGCTTTCTTCTGCTTGGGCAGTATCAGTAGCGAAGAACATAGTCAAGCCAACTAGCGCTATAACGAGGCAAACCCTGGGAGATGCAAATTTAAGCATATATTTTATCCCTTTTTAGTGCCCTAAAAGATTGCTGTCGTTATATATTCGATGGTGCCAGTGTAATTACCTTGCGGTTGCAAGGCATTAACTTCGAGCATATGACCAATCCTAACTTTTTGAGCATTAACAGGAGCACTATCGTACATCACTTCGTAGGCAGTTACGTCAAAGGGCGCCCAGTAATTTCCTGGGCTAGTGAAACGATCAGCTGTGCCTGTGCCTAGTGAGGAATCTTCTGTCGTGTAGCCATACCAGCCAGTGTTAGTATTGGAAGATGTACCAGATGGGTTGGTACCGGCCGCCCAAGCCAAGGGCGCGGCATTAGTGGCGGTTCCGCCGGCACCTCTAAATCCATCAATATTATTTGAAGAACTATTGAGGATGTTGGTCATGCCAGTCCCATCAAGCTGGCGAATGGAAGTGGTATAACCCGAGGCGGCGTTAGTGGAAACGGTAATATCGTGGGCACCGGCCTTATAGGCGTTTACTGTCATTGAGCCAAAGGGCACAGTTGAAGAGGTTGTGGTAATGTCTAAGCTTTGACCATTAACTGTTCCACCCGAGCTTACTCCGTCAACCGTAACTGACAAGGAAGCGGAAATGGTGGCGGTAGCCGTTACACCGGCAATAATAGCGACTTGAACCTGACCGGTATCGCCAAACGTGCTTGAATCAAGGTCAATCGTGTAAGAACCGGCTGACGGATTAGGTAATTTATCAGTCCCGTTCGTAAACGTTATTTCCATATATTTGTTTGTGCTGATTGCCGTAGCCCCAGCGGACGTAAAGGTTATTGTAACAGTTTTATCGGAACCGGCCGTGACTGTTGCGATTGTATAATCAGTGGTCGGCGTTAAGGCAGTGTATGAACCGCTTCCGTCGGAGTCATGTAAAACCGCAAAGTCAGCTTGGACTAAAGTGGCTGATCCGACGGTAAAGCCGGTGAATTTTATTGCCACAGTCTCGGTATTGGCAATAGTTGTAGAGGCGTCCATCTTGAACTTAATGTCGTGGTTAGCCAGAACTGTTGGCCGAGGATCGGACAAAGTGTCCGAAAAGCTAGAAACAGTTGCTGCAAATGCTTGATATGGAAAACATAGCAAAGCAAGAGTGGCAATCAGGCAAAGCACACTCTGCCAATTTCTAACGAACCTTTTCATTTTTCCCCCTGTTAATTGTCGGAGCTTTTTTTGTCGAAATTATTGCTTCTAATTAATACTTTAATTGAGCGTAAGATTCGACTTCTACTTTTACCCCTAGCTAGAAAGAAGGAAAATACAACTATGAAAATTATAACAAAAACTTGTGCAATTGGTAAATAGTAAAAACACACACGGCTATTTGAGCTTGTTTGATCTTTTCCATATTGGAGTTGCAAATCAAGCTGATACATTCCCAGCCACTTTAGATTGCTAAGAGAAACTATGTTCTGGCGGGTTTTATGTGGCAAAACAGTGAATTCCGGCACTTCTAAAATTTTTTGATTTCGAGTAATTAAATTTGTGAGAGTCAGCTGACCGTTGGGCTTGATATGAGAATTTCCTTCGTTAGTAAAACGCACAGAGTTTTTTAAGAGATTTTTTTTCCAAATAAATCGAGAGATATCAAAGGAGACTAGCTTGCCTTTTTCTTCTATTTTTCCCTCACCAATTATAAAAAGTAAAGAACCGATCCGCCCGCCAATTGTCAGGGAGCTTTCTTCCAAAAATGATTCAGGCACTAAAGGTTCGGCAAACAAAATCACGTAATACCCCCCCGGTGGCAAATCAATGGGCGGACTAAAAACGACAGTGATTTGATGTGAGGTATACGGCTGGACGACAAAATCGGGTTTTTCGACGTTAATCCAATTATTTGGAGAGAGACGAGCAGTATCTATTTGGTCAGCAACAGTTACGCCGCCAACTTCATCGCTGGCGTCAAACAATCTGATGTAACTTTTAATAGGCAAGGGAAAATCAGAACTATTTTTTAGCTCAAAAAATTGCTTTGTGGTTTGGCCGGGCGTAACAATTCCTTCAAAAATCGAAGGAGTAATTGTAAGATTAGTAATTTCTTGATTGAAATTTGGTAAGGTGGTTTCATCAGCTGCGGCGGCAACGCTTGGCTGATACACAAAATACATTACACATATTATTAAGCCGATTCGGGCGATGATTTTTAGTATTGAGGTATGCATGTATAGATTATGGTTGTTTGATATTTGCCGGCGGGAGAAGTTGGCGAACCGGTAACATGATAAGTGATCGTAAATTGTTCATTAGAAATTGGCGTGCCGGTAACATTATCGGTGTGATCAGCCACAGGGTCGCCCGGGCTAGTTTCGGTCCAACCGGCGTATTTCGGTCCGCCATTCGTAAAACGGTTGCCCGTGCCGCCGGAAAGATTAGAATCGGAGGTAGTATAGCCAAAACCACTTCCACTCCAAACAGAAGGACTACTGTTAGAGCTGCCATAATGATCTATGTAGTACGTTGGATTATTGGCCAAGCTTAGCTTGCCAATAGCGCGGACCTTAATGATGTAGCCGCCGTAAGCATTAGTCGAAGTTTGCAAAACGGTGGTTTTGCCACTGTCCGTCCAACTATTGCCGGAGTTTAACTCGTCAAAAGTAATAGCACTGCCAGAGGCATAACTGAAAGTCAAAGTTGGAGCAACAGCTTGTCCGTCGGAGCTAATGGCGGCTGAAACATTGCCGGCCTGGTCAGTCGCCTTGACCGAAATGAAGTAAGTCTGGCCTGTTTTTAAAGTTAAACCAGTAGCGTCAATATAAGAGTTTGTGCCGTTGCTGCCAGTGTAGGTCCAATCTTGCGTATCATTGCCGCCGGCGGTTGTGCCGATGGCATAGGAGTATGTGTTAAATGGTAGTTTTCCGGAAGCGTCAAAATTCGGTTCGCCGTTGGTCCAAAAAGCAGATAGAGACGACAGCGAACCGCTATTATAATCGTCATCGGTGCCGTCGGTACCATCATAGATGGTGCCGCCGGTTGGGGCAGAAGTGTCAACGCCAAAATCCCGATCGGCTGGATTTGTTGGCGGATTTTCGGTATTAGCGCCAAAAGAAACAAAGGAAGAATAGCTATCGGAATCATCTTTAACTTGTGCCTGCCAATGATATTGAGCGGCATCAGTTAAACCACTAATGATGACTGTGGCTACAACCGGAGAACCAGAATATGCTACTCCATCACCGCAAAGATCACCGCCGTTAGTTGAGGAAAAAGCGGTACCAAGGGTGTCCTTTTCAACACAAAGATACAGAGTTTCGGAACTATCAGTATCGCTGACAATGGCGGAAAAAGTCACTTGACTCTCGCGAGTCCATCCACCAACCTCTATTTCCGATACTCCCCCAAGCTTGTATTGGCTAAGATTTGATGGTGTATCAGGTGGGGAATTGGTATCGAAGAGCCAATTTTCGTTATTACCACCACTGATCGAAGTAACCGGTGTAATCGCATTACCGCCATTGGCGTCGGAGTCAGTAACGTTGACATATGTGGCGGTTGGCGAGGATTGGGAAACATTGAAATAGAAGTAATTGCAAAAATGGGTGCTTATTTCGACAAGATTTCATCAATCATCTTG
>CAZOJE010000007.1:0-58858 GCA_964580065.1 uncultured Candidatus Saccharibacteria bacterium | reverse complement strand
AGATTTGTGCTAAAATAAAACAAATGCCAGCCGTCATAAAAGTCGACAAGCTGACGAAAATTTTTGACCGTGATGTTACGGCGGTCAACCATATTTCTTTTTCCGTTGAAGAAAACGAAATATTTGGTCTTTTAGGTTCTAATGGTTCGGGTAAAAGTACGACGCTAAGAATGATCGCCACCGTTCTTGATCCCACCGATGGCGAAATTAGTTATCGCGATGCCGATGGCGATAAAAACATCGTTAGAAATATGATCGGCTACATTCCCCAGCAGGATTTGCTTTATGAGGATTTGAGCGTGATTGATAATTTGCGTCTTTTTTCTTGCTCTTACAGATTTTCCTACCAAGAGCGCGAGGAGAGAATCAAAGAATTATTGCAAAGACTTGAGTTAAAAAAATATCGCAATTATTGCGTGGCAGATTTATCAGGTGGCTATAAAAAGCGCTTATCGATTGCCATTGGCATTTTTCATTATCCTAAAATTATTATCGCTGACGAAATAACTATTGGCCTCGATCCCGATTTACGTCGAAAAATTTGGGATTTATTGCTAGATCTCAAAAAAAACGCTTCGATAATTTTCACCACCCATTATTTAGAGGAAGCAGAAAAACTTTGCGATCGCATCGCCTTGATGGACTTGGGCAAGATTGTAGTTAAAGGCGAACCGAAAAAAATAATTGCCGAAAATCATTGCCACAATCTCGAAGAGGTTTTTTATAAATTAGTTACCAACAAAAACAAGGGCGGCCGATGAAAATAATCCTAGAATATATTCTCTTTGAGCTAAAAAGATTTTTCAAAAACATTAAGTTGGTGCTAATATTTTTCATTAGCCCACTCTTGGCCACGGCGGTTTTTGCTCTTTTTGCTTATCAATCGCCCAAAGATATTCACATTGCCTTGGTGAATGTCACCAGCAATGAACTAAGCGATAAAATTACCACCAAAATAAAAGAAAACACTCTTTTCAAGGTTAAAGAAGCTGGCAATATTGAGGAGGGGAAACGGGTTTTAAAATCGGGTGAGGCAAAATCGGTTGTAGAAATTGATATTGCCGACGAAAAAGGCGAAATAAAAATAATCGAAGATCCTCGTTATCCCGAAATTCAAGGCAAGGTTAAAGAGGAAATTGCCAATTCGACCAAAGAAATTATCAAAGAAACGACGGCCCTTTTAGCTGAAAGTACCGCAAAGGATAAATATCAAAAATCAATTGATCAAAAATTCACTGAATTTACCGATGAAATTTTAGGGCAAAATTCTAATACGCCACTTTCCAAAACAATCACTAATGAGCTGGACAAAATTAAGCAAGAAACCGTTTCGCAAATTAACAGCCAAGTCGACGCTCAAATCAGCGAAAATCTGGCGACTTCAAAAACAAAATTGTCGACTAAATTAAATGAAGAAGTTAGTTCTAAATTTGATGCTTTTACCGCCCAAATTGCGGGTATGTTGCCGCCGGGCGAAGTGGCCAACACCATTACCGCCCAACTGACAAACTATCGTCAAGAGCTGACGGCTAGCATTGAAAGCACGATTAATGCGGAAATTTCCGAACAAATGAGCGAATTTCAAAGCAAGATCAAGCAGCAGCTTGTTGCCACTGTTGACCAGAAATTTGACACTTATAAAAAACGCTTAATGCCTTCAAATCCCGAAAGCCCTATTTATAAGGCGATTAAACAGCAGGTTGATCAGTTTAAAACTGATTTAGAACAGCAAGATGTTGACATTGCCATAAATACTGAACCAATCAAGCTGGAAAGCAAGGAATATTTATCAAAAGACATTAAATATTTTGATCGATATTCCTCTGGTGCCATTCCTCTGGTGATTGTCTTGATATTTTTGCTCAAATCAGCCACTTCGATGTCGCAGGATCGAGAAAGCGGCGTTTTGGAAAGATTATTTTCTACCCCAGCTTCACGGTTTAAAGTCATGATCGCCAAAATTATCTCTAATGTTTTAATCGGCATTGTTTCGCTGTTTGCCATTATCTTAATGCTTAAATTTATTTTTGGCGCTGCTTTGGGCAGCTGGTGGCTGGTTCTTTTGATTTCCTTTATTATGGCGATCGTGTCGGTGTCGATGGGAATGTTAATTTCGGTGATCACGCGCGATTTAGCTTCATCAATCCAATTTGCTTTTTATACTTTTTTCATGATTGTGCTAACTTCAGAATTTTTCTTTGCCAGCGAGAACATTCACCCATATTTTCGTTATTTTAGCAAAATTAACCCGTTAACTTACGCTGTTTCCGCCTTACGCAAAGTTAATCTTTTTAATTGGGGCTTTGGTGATATCTGGCAAGAATTGGCGATTTTGGTGTCGTTTGCCGTTATTTATGCCGCAGTGGCTATCTGGCTGGTTAGCCGAGAACATCGCTAATTATTTACTTTTGCCCCGAACGCTTCGCATAGTATCGCGATTAAGGTCGCGTTTTTTAATTTGCTCTCTTTTATCAAAAAGTTTTTTGCCTTTTCCGAGCGATATTTGAACTTTGGCGTGGCCTTTTTTGATATAAATTGAAACGGGAACGAGGGTGAGATTTTTTTCTTGGATTTTACCGATGAGCCGATTAATTTCTTTTTTATGGAGCAATAATTTTCTGGTGCGATATGGGTCAATCGTATCCGATTTAAAATGAGCGCCGACTAAATAAACTTCGGGTTTTTGATTTTTACCGTAAAGAATTCGGGCATAAGAGCCGGCCAAATTCACGCTCGAACTTCGCACCGCCTTGATTTCGTCACCAGCTAAAACGATGCCGGCTTCAAAATCTTCCATCAGCTCATAATTAAATCGCGCCTGTTTGTTGGAAATTCGAATATTTTTCATTACCTTTCATCATAACAAATTCTTGCACTTTTATTTACTTTTGCCGAATTTTTTACCTTATCTCCCTTGAAGATAGTGTTTTATTCTGATAACATACTTAATGTCTTTATTGGGAAAAGGGGTTTAAAAATGATCATTGGATTAAGTGGAATGCCTGCTTCGGGCAAAGATACCGTAGCTGAATATTTACAAAATAAGGGTTTCGATCATATTTCTTTGTCGGCCGTTTTACGCGATATCCTGCGCGAGAGAGATTTGGAAATAAATTTGGAGAATTTAACTAAAGTCGGAAATTCGCTGGGCAAAGAATTTGGGCAGGGATATCTTATTGAAAGAGCGCGAGAGAAAGCTGATTTTTCAAAGGATTTGATTGTTTCAAGCATCCGCCAACCGGGGGAAATTACCGAGCTAAGAAAACAAAAAGATTTTAAAATGATTTTTGTTGATGCCGATGCCAGAACGAGATTTGAACGGCTTAAACTACGCGGGCGAAGCGGTGACAGCGAGACCTTTGAGCAATTTATGATAATTGAAAATAAACAAGTTGACGGCAAAAGTGGTGGTATGAATTTGGGCGAGTGCCGGCGCATGGCGGATTTTGTCTTAATAAACGATGGAACGCCAAAGGACCTTAAAGAGAAAATCGAGCAGATCTTGCAAGAAATTAAGGGCTAAATAAAATTGATAGATAGAGGGTTTTGGCAAAAAAATTTGCTAAAAGTTTGCATTTAGTTTAGTTTTTGTTATAGAAAAATAGGAGGAAAATGATTATTGGCATAGTTGGTTCTATCGCCTCGGGTAAGGACACCGTGGCCGAATATTTACAAAAAAAAGGGTTTGAAGCGGTTTCGCTTTCGGATATTTTGCGGAAAATAATGCGTAAAGAAGGAATCGAAGTAACCATTCCTAACATGACACATTACGGCAATAATTTGCGCGAAAAATTTGGCTGTGATTATTTAGCGAAACAGGCCTACAAAAAATTAAAAGGCAAAAACGCCGTTTTGACTTCAATCAGGCAAGTAGGTGAGATTGAATATTTAAGACAATTTTCCGATTTTACTTTACTAAAATTAGATGCGCCGATTGAAGTGCGTTTAGATCGTTTAGTTAAAAGATCGCGCCCGGGTGACGTTAAAAATATGCAGGAACTGCAAGAAATCGAACAAAAGCAGGCCGACGGAACCGGCGGTGGTATGAATATGAATAAATGTTTTTCCATGGCGGAGGTGGAAATAATTAACGACGGGAGTTTTGAGGATCTTTATAAGGAGGTGGATAGTGTCGTCGCAAAATTGCAAAAAAAGGCCTGACTGGGACGAATATTTTATGAACATCGCGCAACTGGCGGCAACGCGCGCCACTTGCGACCGAGGCGCTGATTTAAAATATATGCCCGGTTTCAAGGGCGTCGGCGCGGTTATTGTCAAAGATAGGGTGATTTTGGCGACCGGTTACAACGGCTCGCCGAGGGGATTGGAGCATTGCGACGACGTTGGTCACGAACTCTCGGACGGGCACTGTATCAGAACGGTCCACGCCGAAGCCAACGCTTTGGCTTCGGCGGCCAAGCATGGCGTAGCCATAGACGGCGGAACGGTTTATACTACCGCTTCGCCTTGTTACGATTGTTTCAAGCTACTGGTCAACGCCGGTATCACGAGAATCGTTTGCGGTGCTTTTTATGGTAGCCGCTACGGGGCAAGCGAAAAAGTTATGACCATGGCGGCCCAAGCTGGTATCAAATTTGAATTTATAAAAAATGAACCGGAACCGGTCAGCAAGTCGGAAGAACCGTCCTTGCCCTTGCCGATTGCCGAAATTGCCGCAGTGCAAGATAATGCGCAAGATAATCCAGTGGCGCAAGTAAAACTGAAAATTAAAAAGATTCATCCGTCGGCCGTAATGCCTTCTTACACTAAGGCCGGTGATGCCGGATTAGACCTTTCGGCCGTTGAGGGTGGGGAAATTCAGCCGCAATCTCGAGCTAAATTTGGCACCGGTGTAGCGTTTGAAATCCCTGCCGGTTATGTCGGGCTGATTTGGGATCGTTCCGGAATGTCGACCAAAAAGGGCGTTAAAACATTGGGAGGAGTAATTGACTCCGGTTATCGGGGTGAAATAGTCGTGGCCCTAGCTAATGTTTCCGATGTACCGGTGCAAATAATGAAGGGTGACAAAATTGCTCAAATTCTAATTCAAAAAATTGAAACGGCTCAAATCGAAATATCAAATGAATTAAGCGAAACGCAAAGGGGCGAAACGGGTTTTGGCTCGAGCGATGAGCCCCAACAAAGTAACGAAAATAATTATCAGCAAATAACAGAGGTAGACCAAGATGAACAAAAAAGTCGATGGTAACGCAATAAAAAAAGATTGTCATCTTGCGGCAATCGAAGCACAAGATCAAAAAGTGTTTGATCTAATTTCAAAAGAAGAAAAAAGGCAAACCGAAGGGCTGGAAATGATCGCTTCGGAAAATTATGTATCAAAAGCGGTTTTGCAGGCGGCTGGTTCTATTTTAACTAACAAATATTCCGAAGGTTATCCGGCTCGACGCTACTATGGCGGTTGCGAATATATTGATGAAGTGGAAGAGTTGGCGATTGAACGGCTGAAAAAACTTTTCGGCTGCAAATTTGCCAATGTTCAACCGCATTGCGGATCCAGTGCCAACATGGCGGTCTATTTTGCTTTGCTTCAACCAAACGATCGCGTTTTGGGCCAAAGCATGGATTCCGGTGGGCATTTAACTCATGGAGCCAAAGTTTCGTTTTCCGGAACGCTTTACGAATCTTATAGCTACTCTTTGAGTGAAAAAACCGGTCGGCTGGATTATGACGAAATCGAAAAAATTGCCAAAAAAGTTAAGCCAAAAATGATTATTTGCGGATTTTCGGCCTATCCGCGTGAGATTGATTTTAAAAGATTTAGGCAAATTGCCGACAGCGTAGGAGCATATTTGATGGCTGATATTGCTCATATTGCTGGTTTAGTGGCGACCGGCCTTCATCCCAGCCCGATTGGCGTGGCCGATGTGGTTACTTCGACAACGCACAAAACATTGCGCGGCCCGCGGGCCGGCGTCATTATGACTAACGATGAAGAAATTGCTAAAAAAATAAATAAAGCGGTTTTCCCGGGTTTGCAAGGCGGGCCGCTTGAGCATATTATCGCCGCTAAAGCGGTGGCTTTTGGCGAAGCGCTAAAACCGGAATTCAAAAAATATATCGCCGATGTGGTAAATAATATGCAGGTTCTCGCCAAAACGCTGATGCACTTTGATTTCGAGCTTGTCACCGGTGGCACCGATAACCATTTAATCTTAGTTGACCTTAGGTCGAAAAATCTGACTGGCAAGGAATTTACCGAAGCGTTGGGCAAGGCGGGCATTACCGTCAACAAAAACTCTGTGCCGGGAGACACTCAACCGCCAATGATCACTTCGGGCATTCGCGTTGGCACAGCTGCCCTGACAACCCGAGGCATGGGGCCGGCAGAAATGCAAAGGATTGCCGAAATGTATAATTTAGTGGCTGAAAATATTGATGATGACAAAAAACTGGCGGAAATTAAAAGCGAAGTTGCCGAAATGTGCAAAAAATTTCCGGTACCCGGAATAAATAGGGGGTAAAGTGAAGCAATATCTTAATCTATTGCAAAGAATTCTCGACGAGGGTGTCGATCGGGAAGATCGCACCGGCGTGGGCCGTCGCGGCGTTTTTGGCCATCAAATGAGGTTTGATTTGCGCGAGGGGTTTCCGTTAGTTACAACCAAAAAAGTTTTTCTTAAAGCAATTATTTATGAAACCCTATGGTTTCTGCGCGGCGATACTAATGTCAAATATCTTAACGATCACGGCGTGACAATTTGGGACGAATGGGCGGACAAAAATGGTGAGCTTGGGCCGGTTTACGGTAAGCAGTGGGTTCGTTGGGAAGGTCCCAACGGCGAAAAAATTAATCAGATTACCCAAGTACAAGATATGTTGCGACACAATCCTGACAGTGCGCGAATCATTGTCAGCGCTTGGAATGTTGCCGATCTACAAACTTTAATTAAGGGGACAAAGTCAGCGCCGCCGGCTTGCCATACTCTGTTTCAATTTTTTGTTGCCAACGGTAAACTTTCGTGCCAGCTGTATATGCGTTCAAATGACGCTTTTTTGGGCATGCCGTTTAACATCGCCCAATATGCGCTTTTGACGATGATGTTAGCGCAAACCACTGGACTGGAGTTAGGCGATTACATTCACACTAACGGCGATGTTCATTTATACCAGAACCATATCGAGCAAGCCAAACTACAGCTAACTCGACAGCCGCGTAAACTACCGAAAATGAAAATTAATCCTGCTAAAAAAGATATTTTTGATTTTGAATACGAAGATTTCGAATTGGTCGATTACGATCCGTGGCCGTCGATTAAAGCTGATGTGGCGGTATGAAAAAACCGACTATTTCACTCATTGCCGCCATAGGCAAAAATCGCGAGCTTGGCCAAAACAACAAGCTTCTTTGGGATATTCCTGAAGACATGGCTCATTTTAGGTCGATCACAACCGGTCAAGCTGTCATAATGGGCCAAAAAACTTTTGAGTCGATCGGTCATGCTTTGCCGAAAAGGAAAAACATTATTTTGACTCATGACCAAAATTTTTCCGCCAAAGATTGTTTGACGGCTGGTTCGATAGGCGAAGCCCTTGATCTAGCTGGAAAATCCGAAGAAAACGAAATATTTTTCATCGGCGGTGCAAGCGTTTATGACCAAGCGATAAAAATCGCTGATAAATTGTATCTAACACTTATAGATGATTCGCGCGAAGCCGATGTGTTTTTTCCCGATTACTCTGCTTTCAATCAGCGTCGCCGAACCGGTTCTGGAATTTCAAATGACATAAAATTTGAATTTTGGGAGATGGAAAAATGAAAAAAAATGATTTTGGCGGATTATTTATTGCGTTTGAGGGCTTGGACGGATCGGGTTCGTCAACCCAAGTCAATCTTTTAGCGGATAAATTAAAAGAAGAAGGTTACAGCGCTTTTGTTACTAAGGAACCGACTAATAACATTATCGGTGGGCTGATTCGCGGTCAGCTAACACACGATTGGTCGTCCAGTATGGAATGTCTGCAACTTTTATATGCCGCCGATCGCGCTCATCATTTACATCGCGAGATTATTCCAGCTTTAAAAAACAACAAAATTATGATTTCCGATCGTTATTTTTTTTCAACGGTTGCCTTCGGTTCACTCGAATTGGACACAAAGTGGCTCATGATGCTAAACGAAAAATTTCCCCAGCCCGATATCACTTTTTTAATTAAGGTTCCACCAAAAGAATGTGTCCGTCGGATGCAGGCCAGCCGATTTGAGCTAGAGCTTTTTGAGCAGGAACAAAAACTGGTTAAGGTGTGGCAAACTTACCACTGGCTAAGCGGACAATTTAAAAATGTCTATGTTCTCGACGGTATGCAATCACGGGCCCAAATTGCCGGTGAAGTTTTTGAAATTACTAAAAGGTTTTTGCGCCGACGAGATATTCAGCGTGAAGAAAATTTACTTAATCTCAAGAAAAAGTAAAGTGACTGCTCTCTTAGTTCGAATTAGATAACGAAAAATTTTACTAAAATCCGCGTTTTTTCCGCTTCCTGATTGCTTCAACCTTTCTAGTATTGTAAGTTTTTGGTTTTTAGAGTTTTATTAGTTATAAAGATTAATTTATTTGAGTAATAAACTAGAGCCAGGCAATATTTGGCAAAAATAATAGTGAGGTAATATGCCGGAATCTATTAAACCACCTTTTGACTACGAAGAGGGTTCTCCGAATAATGAGGAAGCCGCGACAGCTTCTGACGAAGAGCGGCCACACCAATTTCCCGACGACGAGAGGTCTTCGAGCAATAAGCCAAATGAGAATATAGGGGCTGCCGATAGAGAGCGGCCGGCTCAACCATTGGATACTCCACCACCGCAAAAGACGGATCCGGTCATGGTGGAAAAAGCTAGAACTCCCGAAAAGGAGACACAGCGCAATACTGTTAAATCTTTTGCCGAACTAATGGTGAGAGGCGATAAGATGAACACTGGGGCTCGCGTACGAATTTGGGACATGGGCATTAAGGAAGGGACAAACTATAATGCCACTCCAAATCTTAGGTATCAGGAAGCAGTTCCGGAGGCGGGTAGCTATATCGATGGGAATTTTTTTAGGGTAGAAATGCCATACAGATTTATTTTCGATTGTTTTGGACCTGATTTAAACAATCCCGACAAAGCCATTTCATTTTGGGGAGGAACAGTTAATTCTGAAAATTTTTCCGAGTGGGCTGACAAAATCGATATAGGCCCTGATTATGCTAAACACTCTCAAGATTGGTATGAGCAAATGTATCAGCAGGAAGTCAGGCGTTATGAAGAGCGCGAGGCCAGTCGACGAAGATAGTTTTCATTAATAAACATTTACACCGGTATTTGATCATATATTTACTTGAGCGTATATTTCAACCATGGTAAAGATTGAAGTTGAACATCGCGGTAGGCTTACAGCGGAAAAATTTAATGATTTAACGAAGCTATTTTCAAAAAAAGCCAAGTTTATTAGTGTTAAAAAACGTTTCTCAATTGTTTACTCAAATAATATAGAAAAAAAGAGCGTTCGTGAAGATAAAGATAATCCAATCGACTTAAAGTTGCGTGTCACCAACGGCCAACCGGAAATTGCTTTAAAATATGGCAAATGGAGTGGTAAAGATGCGCGCCGAGAATTCGGTTTTCACATTGCTTCAGAACAATATGAAAACTATATAGAATTTCTAAAAATTTTAGGTTACGACCAAGCTGTGCTTATGGCTAACACTAAATATGACTATCGCTATCATGATGTGGAATTTTCTCTGGTAGAGGTTCCGGATTGGGGCTACTATTTTGAAGCAGAGATGCTAGTCGAAGAGAATCAGAAAAAGGCGGCGGAGAAGAAAATCGACGCTGAAGTAGAAGCTTTAGGACTAAAAGTCTTCAGCGAAGAAGAATTTTATGATTTATTAGACGAGCTAAACAATCGTCCGGGGGTAAAAATTGATTTATCAAAGGTAGAAACTTCTGATCTCAAAAAAAAGTATGGGGAATATTTCCAAAAAGAATAATACTATGGATTCGAACCTAAAAATAAATTATTTAGCCGATCGCCCTGAATTAGTGGATCGGGTGGCTGAATGGTGGCAGGCGGAGTGGTCAAGCGACAAAAGTGAAGCAGGGTTTGAAAGGCAGAAGCAAAGCATTCTTGCTAAGCTCAATACTGACAAGGCACCTTTTATTATGGTGGCGCAAATAAATGGTAAATTTATCGCTTCGGCGGCTTTGTTTTTGCATGACCTCGACTCACGGCCTGATCTTTCACCCTGGTTGGGCGGTGTCTTTACCGTGCCGGAATACCGTGGTCGCGGCATTGCCAAAACCTTGATGAAAAAAGTATTAGATACGGCGCGCAAGCTGGGCTACGATAAGGTTTACCTACATACCGAGCATACTGCTGAACTCTATCAGAAACTTGGCTGGCAAAAACTCTGCAACACTACCACTGACCAAGGCGAAACCAGCGAAATATATCGTCTAATAATAAATGATCGGGCTTAAGACATGCCCTTGTCCTAATAATTTAGGCGTTTGCTAGTCCGAAGTATTAATAATGTTGTCAGATTTTTCTTCGTTGGGGGTTTGCTTTGCTAAAACTTGCCTTGTATAATTAACCTATCTGATGCTAAGGAGGATAATTAAAACACACGGTAAAAAATGGGTACCGGCTGTAACGGCCGTGTGCATTTTTTGTGTCGTGTTAGGTCAGTTCATTCCTTTTTTTCAAAGTAAGACTCAAGCGGCCACGGCAACTTGGAATTTTTCCGAGGATAATTCTCAATATAGCTATGACAGTGAAAAACTTAATGTGTCAAGCGCTGATGCGCGGCTTAATAATGCCGCTACGGCCAACGGCGCCAGTCTTAATTTAAACCCTCGAGCCAATGTGGAAAGTGATCAAGCTGCCGATTTTTCCAGCGCCAATAAGGAATATCTGACCGTACCATCAAACACATCTTTGCAAACGGGGGCAACGGATTTTGAATTGGGCGGCTGGATTTATCTCAATACCACGAGCAATTATAATTTTTGCATCACCAAAACTTCCTGGTGGGACGCGCCTAACCAGACGGAATATGGGCTGGCCGCTCTCTATACTAATAAATATACCTTTGAAGTCAGTGATGGTAATAAATTGTATTCGATCGCTTCGGAGACAATTACAACTGGGACTTGGAATTTTGTGAGGGCGTGGTATGACAAAACGGCCAAAACCATCAATATCCAAATCAATAATGGCACCATAAACTCGGCTGATTTTCCTAATACGCCATATATCAGAGACCGAGATTTCAAACTTGGCTACACTGTGATAGGCGGATCAGCGAGTTATCTTGACGGCCGCATGGATTCGATCTATTTCAAAAAATCATCAACGTCTGCAAATGAGGCAAGCGCCCTATACAATTCCGGCGTTGGGCGAACTTATAGTGATTTAACTTCATCTAATGGGCTAGGCGGTTTCAAGGAAGACTTGACCTCCTGGTGGAATCTCGATGAAGAGTCAGGTATGAGATTTGATTCGGCTGGTACAAATAATCTTTCTGCCGCCGCCGCCCAGCTTGTTGCCCCGCCGGTATATGGAAGTGAAATGATGGCTAACACAGGATTTGAAACGGGTGATTTGTCGAGTTGGACAAATTTTTCTAGTGCCGCCGTTACGACCGGAACTGGCGAATATTATGCTGGAAGCTATGGGGTAAAAATGCAGGGGTCGGGCGCGCTTAGTACCGATTTGCTATATCAAACGTTAACGGTCACTGCGGGAAGTAATTATCTGTATTCCTTTTGGACTAGAGGTGATGGAACGAACCAGGGGAGATATGCTGTTTATGACGAAACTAATGCAAATTTCTTTGTGCCTGTTTCGACCACGGGTAATTATAGTACTACATATTCATTAGTGCCAGTTTCGTTTACCGCACCGGCTGGATGCACCAAGATCAGAGTGTATGCTATTAGTCCGGACGGTACAGACACTACGGCTTATTTTGACAATTTTTCTGTTAAAAAAATTAATACGGCAGCTATCAGCAACGGCGGATTTGAAAACTTAGATGGAGCGAATAATTTTTCCAATTGGACTGAATCAGCCAGCGGGTCTTCGACAGTGAGCGATGCGCCATCGTCATCTTACACCGGCGGCCATAGTGTGAAATTAAATATCGATTCAAGTAATTCTTTGGCTTATATCTATCGATCAATTTTAACTGCAGGCAGAAAGTACAAATTTACTGCTTATATGAAAGCGGCTTCGGGAACGCCAACAGTATATCTTGGGGATACCGCTATGTCAGCTACGACAATTTCGACAAGCTACACGCAATATTCGTCCTATTGGGCTGCCAGCACAACTAACTTTGGGGTATATAGGGCCGGCGCTACTTCTAATTCTATTTATATCGACGATGTGACTGTTGAATCTTTGGGACCGATTAGCATAGCAGGGGTAGCCTCGACAAATTCCAGCAATGCCAATTTTGCCGCTCAACTCAATGGGACTAACCAATATTTGCAACGCGCGGCTGATTCAGCTACTTCGCTAAATGTCGGGACGGGCGATTTTTCAATTTTCGGTTCTTTTTATTTAGACAAAGTTCCGGCTAGTTCAAATTACTACACTCTTTTTTATAAAGGAGCCGGTAGCGATGCCACCGCCGGGTATTGGATATATTTAAATAATTCAAAGCTAGTGGCAAGGTTTACGGATGGCACCGGCACGCGGGCGATCGCCACCGGCGCGACGACTTTGACGGCGGCGAGCTGGTATAATTTTGCGATTGATTTTAATCGTGGCGGTAATATGGTTGTTTGGTTAAATAACACTAGCGATGCTACGGCCAGCATTTCCGATAAAACTGGCAACGCTGATAGCAATTATGCTTTTCAGGTTGGCGCCGATGGTAGCGCTGATTATTTTCCGGGTCGCATCGACAATATCGGTTTTATTAAGCGCACTCTCACTGACACCGAAAAGAGCCAGATATACAACGGCGGAAAATCTCTCAAGTATTCTGAATTACCTGATTCTGTCAAAAATGATTCGGCTTTAAAAGGTTTTTGGGATTTAGACTAAAAAAGCGGCACACGATATGACTCGACCGCAAATCATTCTGATTTAAGTGACAGCGGCACGGTTACTCAAGGAAATGGTATCAATTATTATGCGACGGCGGTGTCGAATTTTACAGATATTGCGAGCAATAATGGCTTTGCCCAATCCACTGTGACTAACAGGCCGGCTTATCAGCTGCAAGGTATTGGCAGCTCGCCGTCCCTCCTTTTTGATGGAACTAACGATGCCTTAGTGAAAACTGGCGATGTGATAGGCGCCGGCGACGTCACTATTTCAACGGTAATAAATGCGCGCGGCTGGGGAGGGGGCGGTCTGGGAAAAATAATCGCCAATAACAAATTTTATCTTGATATATCTCATTCTACAGACAGTGTAAGGGTGATTTCGGACGGATCGCAAATCGCCGCTTCAGCCACGAGCTCGATTGTCTTGTCAACCAGCTATGTAATTTCTATTACGCGTACTTCAGCGGGTGTAACCAATTTTTATATCAACGGGGCGCTTTCCAGTACGGCCGATCAATCATCAGGCACGCCGATCGCCGGTTCTGATACTTATATCGGCAACCGGTCGACGGGAACCATGGCTTTCGATGGCTCAATCGGAACGATAGTGGTTTTTCCTTCGATTCTTGATTCCTCTTCGCGCAACCAAATAGAGAAAACCATGGCTGATAAATATGGTGTGAGTATTGCTGATGATTCTGCTGGCACGGCAGATTCATCAATTTATCCGCAAATTGCTTTGAACCAGCCATTGGGTTATTCTACAATTTCCTCTTTTTCACCAGTGCTAGATGGCGCCTCAAGTGGCACCATCAGGTACCAGCTTTCTAATGATACGACCAGCGGCAACAATGATTCGGCCAATTGGTATTATTTCAATACGAGCAATAGTACTTGGACCCAAACGGACGGAAACAATGCATATAAATCCAACACAGCTGATGAAATTAATTCCAACGTCACTTCTTTTAGTTCAATAAATCAAGCTGGCACCCGAAATACACTAAAGTGGAAGGCCTTTTTTATCACGGACGGTATAGACAATCCGATTTTACAATCAGTGAGCTCGGTCTATATCGCGGACACGGTGGCGCCGGATAACCCTACTCAAGCCACGGCGACGGTTGACGGTACTACTATTGCGTCTGGAGCTTGGTCGAAATACGCCAGCGTTGCTTTTCATATTCCGACCGGTGAAGAAGCAGGCGCGGCTGTTGACCGAGCTGGTGCTAATGAGGTGATCTCGGGCGTCGACGGTTATTATCTTTATTTCGGCGAAAGTAATTCGGCTGATCCGCTCACTACATCCGGCTTGATTGAGACGAACTCTTCGCCCCATTATCAAACAACCGCCGATCTTAATTTGCAAAACTTGTCGCTGGAATCAGGCAAAACTTATTATCTTTTAGCCAGAACCAAGGACAAGGCCAATAATTTGGCGACTGGCAGTGTTGTTTATACTTACAACTACGATGCGACATTACCGCCTTCACCAGAATATATTAACGTTTCGCCCTTGGGCTGCTCCACTAGCTCGGCTTATACCTTTACTTGGCCTGCCGTTACTGACGTAGGCGGCTCGCAGCTTGACCATTATATTTATAAAATAGGAATGAACGGCGAGGAAAAACAAATTTCTTCGTCTCAAAATAGTGTTTCCGACATAAAACCGTATCAAGATGGGGAAAATGTTTTTTATATCAAAGCGGTCGATGCGGCTGGCAATCAATCAGCTAATTGGCAGACGGGAATTTTCTGTGCTACCGGAGTTGTATCGATTATCGACGGTCCCAAAGTAGAAGCTGGTCCGTCCTCAATGAAGGTTTCTTGGACGACATCCAAAAAAACCAGGGGAACGGTTAGGGTTTATGACGGGAATGAATATATCACAGAGCAGGCCAACGGCAGCTATAGCTTAGTGCATTCGGTCGAAGTAGTTGGACTCAAATCAGAAAAAGCTTACCGTTATCAGCTCACCTGGGCTGATGAATCCGGCAATGTCGGCGAAAGCGACTGGTATGAAACTAACACGGCCGAAACGCCTCGCGTAATTGATTTGGAAGCAGACATTGCCAATCCGACTAAGGCGATAGTTAGCTGGAAAACAAATTATATGGCCGAATCAACCTTAAAGTATGGCGTGGGCGGTTATGATAAAGAATCAAAAATCGAAGGACAGGCGACGGCTTTTTCCACTCAAATTGAAAACTTGCAGGCGGGTTCGTCATACAGCGTTGGCGTGAACGCAATTTCACAGGATGGCGCCGAATTTTCCGGCGGTATCACTTTCCAGACCCCGCCGCTTCCGGCGATTTCCGGTTTGCGTTTCGAAACTATCACCGTTGATGCCGCCCCTTCGGCCAAAGTCACTTGGGTGACCAATATCGACACAACGTCAACTGTTTTTTACGGTCCTAAAGGCGAAGCCAAAAAAGAAGTATCCGTTTCCGATAAGGCCAAAGAACATGAAATAACCATCAATGGGTTGCTGGACAATACGGTTTATGAAATTTATGCCGCCGGTTCAGACCAATATGGCAATCAAGTCAAATCCGACGTCAATACTTTTGCCACGCCATTCGACACGCGTCCGCCCAAGATTTCCGACATTGTGATCGAAACTTCCAATGTCGGACTGGACAGGCAAGATAAAGCTCAAGTTGTGGTGTCGTGGAAAACTGATGAGCCGGCCACCAGCCAAGTGGAATATTCTCCGGGTATCTCCGGCAGCGATTATTCTAATCGAACAGTCAAAGACACCTCGTTAACTAATAGTCACATTGTTGTCATAGGCGATCTTACCCCGGGAACGCCATATTATTTACGGGTGGTTTCAAGCGACGGAGCCGGCAATGAAACATTTTCCAAAGATTCAAGCATTGTAACAGGAAATGTTTCACGTTCTATTTTGCAGATTATTGTTAATACATTGAGCGGTATATTTGGCTGGATGGCCAAGTAATGAATTTCTCTGATTGAAATTAAATCCACTTTTTGTTTTAATGTAGAAAAGGCGATGAAGCGGATACCACCGTGGAGCCGACGAAAGAAACCGAAAAGGGAGTAAAGTCGTCCGATAACGCAACGCGTAAGTTTGCGAAAAATGAGTTCTCCGCTTTGAGCGGGGGAGCGAGGTGGAACCGTCCCGATCGGGACCCTTGCAACAGCAATCGCTGTTGTTTTTTAAAATAATTAAAAATAAGAAAGGATCACCTTATGGCAAAGTATGACATTGAAACGATGAGGCATTCATTGTCGCACGTGTTAGCGGCGGCGGTAATGGAAATGTTTCCAGAGGCAAAGCTTGGGATTGGCCCGGCGATAGAAAATGGCTTTTATTATGATTTCGATCTTCCGCGCACTTTAATTCCGGAAGATTTAGAAATTATTGAGCAAAAAATGAAAAAAATTATTGCTCAAGGAGATAATTTTGAGAAAACCGAACTCGAAAGTGAAAAAGTTCTTGAAAAACTCTATCGAACCGACCAGCAATATAAAATCGATTTGGTGAAGGATTTAATCAAAGAAGGCGAAAAAAATGTGTCGTTGTATAAAACGGGCCGATTTATTGATTTATGCAAAGGGCCGCATGTTAGCTCAACTAATGATTTGAAAGAAATGGGTTGGAAACTTGATAAAATTGCCGGTGCTTACTGGAAAGGCGATGAACATAATCAAATGTTACAAAGGATCTATGGGCTGGCTTTTCCCTCGCAAGAAGATTTTGAAAAATATTTGGTTATACGTGAAGAAGCGGAAAAGCGCGATCATCGTAAAATTGGAGCGCAACTCAATTTGTTTTCTTTTCACGAGGAAGGGCCTGGTTTTCCGTTTTGGCACGATAAGGGTATGCGAATTTGGAACGCGCTTTTGGATTGGTGGCGTCTGGAACATAAGGCGGCTGGCTATCAGGAAGTCAAAACACCGATCATTTTATCGCGTGATTTATGGGAACAATCGGGCCATTGGGACCATTATAAAAACAATATGTATTTCACTAAAATTGACGAGCGTGATTTTGCCGTTAAGCCGATGAATTGCCCGGGGGCTATGTTGCTTTATCGAGAAAAATTGCATTCATATCGTGAGTTTCCGCTTAGAATGGCCGAAATCGGCCAAGTTCATCGTCATGAATTGGCGGGCACTTTGCATGGATTGATGAGAGTGCGCACTTTTCATCAAGATGACGCGCATATTTTTTGTACCGAAGAGCAAATCGAAGGAGAGGTCATCGGCGTAATTGAATTAGTCGATAAAATGTATAATCGTCTTGGCTTAAAATATCATTTAGAATTGTCAACGCGACCGCAAGAAGGTTCGATCGGTGACGATGAAATGTGGCAAAAAGCCGAAGACGCCCTTAAAAAAGCCCTCGAAATAAAAGGGCTAAAGTACAAGCTAAATCCGGGCGACGGTGCTTTCTACGGGCCGAAAATTGATTTTCACATTGAAGATGCGATTGGTCGTACTTGGCAAACCGGTACGATTCAACTTGATTTCGCCATGCCGGAAAGGTTTGGCCTAGAATATGTTGTTGAAGACGGTTATTCGAAGCGTCCGGTGATGTTGCACCGCGTAGTTTTTGGTTCGATCGAGCGCTTCATCGGCATTTTAACAGAGCACTTTGCCGGAGCGTTTCCTATTTGGCTGGCGCCAGTGCAAGTTGTTGTTTTGCCAATTGCTGATCGTCACATTGATTACGCTCAAGACGTTTTAGAAAAACTAGAAAAAGAGGGGATTCGAGCCGAGATAGATCAGAAATCTGAATCGATCAACCGTAAAATTCGTAACGCCGAAATACAAAAAATTCCTTATATGCTGATTGTCGGCGATAAAGAAATTGAAGCAAAAAAAGTGGCGGTGCGAAAATATGAAGTTGGCGATCAAGGTCAAATGGATCTCAAGGAAGTAATTAAAGCGATCGAGTAGAATTCATCAAATCGTTTAAAATTCGCCAGCGGCGCTGTTTTTCTTGCCACGGAATTGGATCACCTAATTTGTAGGCGGCTGTGCCAAAGCGGGGAGAATATTTGTTGATGTAAGCCGTGGTATATTTTACTTTTTTAAAAATTTCCACGGTTTTGGCAAAATCGTCTTCGGTTTCGTTAGGAAAGCCGACAATGACATCAGTGGTAATATCGATTTCAACATTATATTTTTTTTGCACTTGTTGGATTTTTTTAACAATGTCTAAATATTGTCCAGCAGTGTAGGGCCGGCGCATGGCCTGAAGAACTTTATCTGAACCAGACTGAATCGGCAGATGAATTTCTTTTTTTATTTTCTCCAAACTAGCGACGGCTTCGATTATCGCCACAGTCATATCTTTTGGGTGGTTGGAAGTAAATGAAATAATAAAATCACCTTCGAGCTCGTTTAGTTTTTTAAACAACATGTCGAGTGTGGCTCCGGTTTCGGGGTCTCGGTATGAATCGATCGTTTGGCCCAAAAGTAAGATTTTTTTATGTCCTTTTTTAATTAAATTTTCCACATCTGAAATAATTGTGCTCATTTTTCGGGAACGCTCACGACCGCGAGTGAAAGCGGTGGCGCAATAAGTACAAAAATTATTACAACCAAACATAATCGGTACTGAATTAGTAAAATTTTTGCCTTCTTCCAGCAGACGGAATACTTTCTTGTTGTCTAATTTCAGGATTGCGGAGAGATCTTCGGGCTTTTCAATATCCCAAAATTTGATATTGCGAGCGGCAAATTTCTTTTTATCCGATTCGAGCACACAACCGGTTGCTAAAATGAGCGGGATTTTTTTACCTTTGTGGTTTTTAAGCCAGTTACGGACATTGCCAAAAATGCGGTCAACGGCAGTCTGACGCACGGAACAAGCGACTACCACAATTATGTCGGCTTGCTCTGGTTTAGCTTCAATCAAACCGATTTTTTCAAATAAATATTTTATCCGAGCACCATCGTGTTCGTTTTGCTGGCAACCGATAACGTGAACATAAAAGCTTTTCATGACAGGTTAATCTTACTACAAATCTAAATCTTTTGAAGTTCCCTGGCACACCGATGTTATTAAAGCCAAAACCCCTCTTAAAAGGGAGGGGTTTTGACAAGATTAAATTTTTTAAAGAAAATTTATTTTTCTTGGTTTTCTTCAGCTTCAGCTTCTTCACCTTCTTTTTCGGCTTCAGCTTCTTCTTCCATCTTCTCAAGAGCTTCTTTTTCTTGCTCGGCGGTAGACTCTTCAAGTTCAGCCATTTCTTCTTCACTTCTTGGTTCCTCGACGAAGCAGACGACTTCTTCAGGATCGCTCAAAAGCTCCATACCGGCCGGCAACTGAATATCGGCAACGGTGATTTGATCTTCGAATGTTTTTAATGCGGAAAGGTCAACATTGATTTGACTAACCAGATCAGTCGGTAAACATTCGATTTCAATAAAGTCTTTGTTTGTTACCAAACTTCCGTCAAAGTTTTCAACTGCATCTGATTCACCGATGAATTCAAGTGGAATTTCAGTTTTAATTTTTTCGTCCATTTTTACGGCGTAAAAGTCAACATGGATCGGCGTAGAAGTAACAGGATTGAATTGGGGTTCTTTGATTAATGTTTTAACGGTTTTACCTTCAATTTTGAGATCAACTAAAGTTGAAGCGCCGGCTTCACGATACACTTTCATAAAATCAATTTTTTTGACACAAATTGGCTGGCTGGAAAGTTTGCGACCATACACAACAGCCGGAACTAATCCTTCCTTCAAAAGGCTCTTGGCGCCCTTACCAAACACTTCTCTTTTAGTCGATTCTAAAGCGATTGCTTTTGTTGCATTCATTTGTAAAACCTAAATAATCTTAATTATTACGGTAAAATAATACCTGAAAATAAGAATAATTCAACCCCTTGCGTTATTTTGTCACAAACGCCTTGTGGAAATCGCCGCTGAATGAGTCGAAATACTTTTGCGCCGAATCAGCAACTTCCTTGGTAATCTTCTTACCAGACATAACATGAAAGTAAGCGCTAACCGGATTATCCATCTTTTGGAAGGAAGCCAGATAAGTCACTGCTAATGGAGCGTGGTTTTTAGCGCAAAAAGCTTGAAAAATATAGGTATTATCAATAAAACCGCGAAATCTGATTTCGTTTTCCATGTAAGAGCTGTTGCAAACAGGACAGAATAAATAATTTCTCGCTTGCTGTAAAATTTGATCTATCAGATCCATCTTGCCTCCATTAGCTTAATCACATCATCTTTTTCTGATAATGTCAAGTATCCTTTACAATTACTCGGAAAACCCGATTTTAACATAATTAGACCCAGTAAGGATTTGGATATTTGCCGGAACGGCGGAATAATACTTGCCGTTTGTGTCTTGCAGTGAAACAGCATAATAACCGGCTTTAATTTCACCAAAGTCAAAGGAGTTGTTAGTGACGGTGGTGGATTTATCGGCAAAAAATATCTTTCCGTTAAAACTTTTGTCGGACGCAATTATACCTCTGGCGGTTGAAATTTTTTGCGTTTGATCAGATAAAGCTGTTGTGGAAACGAGTTCGTTAAATGCTTTTAAGGAATTATTTTTTTGTTTTGGATTATAGTTAAAAATCAGATAAAAAGAGAAAACAATCAAAACGGTGAAAATAAAGGCAATAAAAATTTTTTTCATTTTAATTAAAAATTTCCTTTTGTTCGTTGACTAATTTTGTTGTTGAAGAAGCGCATTGGCTATTAGCATTTCCTTTAGAAAATATATCATTAATTTTTGTGAGAGTATTTTCTTTGTAAATTTGAAAAGAATAAGCAAACAACTCCGATGCGCTAGTGTAGGGATTGCCTTGAAAGATAAAGTTGATCTCATCGGTTGAATTTAGGGCTAAAACAGGGGCGGTTTCGAAGCCGAAATAAACGCAAAGAGGGTATTCTTTAGTAACGGCATCATTTAATTCAAGGGGAAATTCTTTGCCGACAATGTTTCCGGATTTTGCTTGGGATTGAGCGGTTTCAGCCGTAAGCTCAAAAAACGATTTAAAAAGATAGTTGGGATTTTCCGAAATTGTTTTATAGGAACTTTTTTCATCAGATTGGAAATCGTAAACATGTGCCCATTCGTGATTGGTTGTCGTAACGAGCAAATTGTCATCTAAATCTTGACCATTTCGAGATTCACTTCGGTAGGCCATAAAAGTAATATCTCTCGAAGACGATCGAAAAAGTTGAGAGTATTGTTCAGCGCCGATTGTTGCTTTAAGCAAATTAAGGCATTTTTCGGCCGTGCCAGTTGCTAAAACTTCAGTGCCGATTTGGGCGGGGCAGGTAACGGCGATAGCTGAAGTGCCGAAATAACCATCAAAGCTTGAATTATCCGCGATGATATTTAAAAAAGGACTCCCTTTTTTGTCCTTTGTTTTGTTGATGTTGGCGTTGATTGTATCGGCAATTTTTTCAATGCGCCGGTTGAGATCGCCATTTTTATACTTGCTTACAATGTTTTCTCCGGACAGGCAAAATAACTGATTATCCTTTTTAAGACAATTATCACCAAGACTTGTTCCGCTGCTTGTATCGAGAGAGGTGGCGCTAGAGTTTTTAGAAGAGGACGAAAAGGCGTTAATAATTTCTTTATTCAAAGCTTTGGCATATTGACTGGGAGAAAGCGAGCTAGGGTAAACATCGGAGCCGAGAGTTAGTTCACCCTCCGATGATCGAGTGTAGGTGCTGATATACCAATTTTTAGCGCTTGATTGCGATAACTCATTACCAACGCCGGTTGATTGGGTGGGAATGAAGACCAATCCTCCCTTGTTATCGCCTCGGTCAACGAAATAAAGCTTGCGCGTGTCGAAGGAATTATTTTTGTTTATCAGATAATAATTGCCGTCGACAGGGCTCAAATTAATCTTATAATTGGAAAGCGAAATTGAACCGCCGTTCCAAATTTGAATATTATTTCCGCTTGAAAGAATGTTGGAACTATCGAGAAGTGAATTGGGAAAATTAATTAAATTACCGCCCATGCTTGATGGACAGTAAAAATTAGTGCCAAGTTCACTCAAAGGCCGAGCGTTGGCGCTTATGGGATTGCTGCTTGAGCTTAACGAGCTGTTGCTATAAAATGCGGCGGCATTGACGGTAATATCAACAAAATAGCTGCCTGTCTTATTGGTTGTAAAGTTGAAATAAGAAGGTGAAAGACTGGAGTTGTTGACATTTTTGATGACGAAAGTGTATTGCGTGTTGGGCTGCAGGCAACCGAGGCGATAATACTGGTCGCCATTTGAATAAAAATTTCCGTTGATTACGTTGCTTAGCTCGATGGTATTTCTGGATTGGTCGATTATTTGCACTTGCGTAAGTTCATTGCCACCAAATGAATAACCATTGGCGTTCAGTCGGATTTTAACTGGAACGGTGTAGCTTTGAGTCGAATTAGAATAGTTAATTTGCGGAAGAGGATAACCGGTATAAGTAGAACTGCCTAAATCGCCTGACGCGCTATACTGATTATAACCATTGTTGCTGTAAAATGGATTATAAACAGAATTTGAGTTGATTGAATTATTATAATTAGAAAAATAATCCTCAACGTCACTTTCATCAATTTCCGGTGTGCCAACTAGGGGGGTCAGCTTGATTTCCATTTTGGTATATTCGCCCTCGGCGCTGATGGTTTTAGTTTCGCTTAAAATTTCATAACCATTTCGCTTAACGGTTATGCTGTGCTCGCCGGTGACGAAGTTTTTGATCTCGTAGCCATTCAGCGGTGGGGGATCGGAAGTTTTGTGTTGAACATTATCGATATCTATCGTTACGCCGCCCAAAATTCGGTCATTTTTCTTATTAGTTACGACAACCAAAAGGTTGGTGAATTTTCGGCTGTCAACGCTAACGCTGGCCGAAGCCGAAACGGATGTTGTAGCGGTAGCCGAAACCGAAGCGGTTGGCGAAGAAATTGGCAGGATTATTTGATCTTGGTCTTCAGCCGTTTCGGCTTCGGCCAAAGTGATAGAACCAAAAATCATGGCGACAAATAGGGTTGTGAAAATTAAATAATCTTTATATTTTTTCATTTTTACATTGATGAAAGGATTTGTCTAAACATACCATAAGCTGGATAATTTTTGATGCATTGCTGGCATAGCGAGGAATCGGTTATCAGTGACGTGCTCGTGAAGCAACTCTTGCATTGCGAGGGCATATTCCACGAAGTCGATGACAGGGATTGACCATAAATAATATACATGCATTTTGAATAAACCGAATCGGTATCAAGACTAAATCCGATTTCCGTGTCGGTGATATCGGTACCAAAAACCTTGTCGATTAGGTAGGGCACGCCGATTGTCAAAGCAGCTTCCTTAAGACCTTTTTCAAGTGTCCGGGCGCCGGTGCTGGTATCCATGAAGCGAGCGATTCCAAGTCCGGCTAAAACATCGCCCAGCTCTCCACTCACGCCTAATTGAGATTGCGATTGGGTGTTAACACAGCGGCGAAATTGCTCGGCCATTTTTTGACTGTTAGCGGTACTCATCCAACTGGTGCTGCCGGATTCTTCAGTTTCTTCCGGTATGCCGTCTGTGTCATAAGTTGGCTCGGTCATATCGTAACCCGAATTTTCCGCACCGGCAATATACGGTTGCCAACCGTACCAAGGGGCTCTTGCCGTGTAAAGATATGCTTTTTCGCCAACAAAGGCCTTGTATAAGTCTTCACCGGGCTTGGGTTTTTGAACGGTTGCGTTAGAAATTGATGGCGGTTCGGTGCCTTTTTGTGCTCTGATGACTAACCCGCCTAAGTCATAGGTTTTACTTTCGCCAGAATTGACACCGAAATTATATTTTACAGATTTAAAATGATCTTTTGAAAGAGTAATTGTGTAGATTCCGTAAGGCATATTGGCCAAAGTGAGTTTTGACGCCGTGCCGTTGTCGGCAATGTATCCGCTCATGCTATAGTTTCTGTAGCTACCGAATCTGTTTTTAAGAGTATTTTTAATATTTTGCCACCAACTGCTCGAATAAACTTTAACTAAATCTTTATCATAAGGCACGCTTATGCCGTCGATTGTTTCTTCGGCGGCGAAGGCGATATTATTTTGGTTGACTTGGCTTTGTTTGCTATTTTTTTCTGTCACCATAGTGATTTCAAAGCTGACTCCACCAACGGGCGTCCATCCTGTTGAGGAGGCCTTTGATCGTCTGACAGTTGTAAAGATAACTGTGTTATTGCCGGAGGGAAAATCGCTATCGCTTACCGGTAGAGTCACTTGACCGGTGGCTGGTTGAGCCACAGATACATCTTCAGCGTCGGCTTCAATTTCAGCCGTGGCCGCAAATGTAATTTCGATTGCATCTTGGTTAGCAAATTTGATTTGTGTAACCTGTGAAGTGGCTTGTGTATCAATCATTTGGCCGTTTCGCGTAATTCTTTTATAAGCCATTAAATTAATAGTGTCCTGATTAGCATCAGATGGCTTGTTAAAGGAAACACCTTCGATATAATTATATTTTCCTGTATTGAGACTGTTGATTTTTGGTAAAACTTTGTCTGTAATGGCGCCGTCGGATTTGCCCTTGTACCACCCCTTGATTGTGGCATATTTGACCGGTATCTTGGAGCCGTCTGACCCTTTTTTATAAATAGAGATTTTTTTGATAGTGAACTCGTCGGTGTTGTTTGACGTATTGCTAGAGGTAGCTGACGGAGATGCTTCTTTCGAAGGCACTACCGTTGGTTTAACCGAACTTGATGCAGTCGGCACGCTTGAACTTGAAGCGGCTGGTTGGGCGTAAGCGGCGGGGACCTTCAGTGAGACGGCATAATCAACCGAGGCGCCCGGGGAAGCGCTACCGCCGCGGTCGCAAACACTTTTCAGCGTGCCATTAGGGAAAGACGAGCTGACGATAGCGGTTTTATTAAGTGCTTCGAGGGCTTTAGTTTTATCGGCATCAGTTTTAAGGTTATTATTTGCGGAAATTAAAGAGTCAACCGTTGATTTCAAATCAGTCCCTCCGAGGGTCAGTCCGCTTTCTTGGATAACGGCTTGCACGGCTTTTTCCTGTTCTGCTTTTGTGTCGGAAGATAAATAAACATCAACGGTTGTACAACGAAATGTTGTTTTATCGCCAAATTTTTGGTGAAAATAGGGTTGGCCGGCAGAATCCCAGTTATTTATGGCAATAGTTTTTTTGACTTTGCTTGTTTGGGTATCGGCGGAAATTTCTTTTTGCACGAAATAGGCAACGGCAATTAAGCCAACAAGAAAAACTGCGGCAATGATATATTTTAGAAAAATCGGCATTCTCACCACGAATGAACCGCTGGGTTTCAACTCCCTCCTTAAAGATACTATTTAAATGATAGAGAAAATTTCACCTAAATTCAACACGTTTTTATTATCTTATAATCGGTACGGTTAATCAAGAGATGTATTTTTAGTGTTTTTTTCCCGCCATTTTTGGATTTCGAGATGGTTGCCTTCTAGCAAAATTTTAGGGACGCGAAGTCCGAGATATTCCTCTGGACGAGTAAATTGGGGATATTCAATTATTCTTTTGTTGCCAACAGACGAAAACGTTTCCATATCTTTAGATTCGTCTTTGCCTAGAACTCCTTCAATTTGACGCGAAACGCTGTCGACAATGGCCATAGCGGCAATTTCTCCTCCCGAAAGCACGTATTGGCCTACGGCGACAACCTCATCGACGAAATTTTTGATTCTCTGATCAAAACCTTCGTAATGTCCGCAAATAATAATTATTTCGTCAATTTTAGCGTAAGATTCAACTGTTTTTTGAGTAAATTGTTTGCCTTCGGGGGAGAGGAGGATTATTTTATGGTTTTTATGGGCTTTTTTCTTGGCTGCCTGAATTGCTTTGTGAACAATATCGACGCGCATCAACATTCCTACACCGCCGCCGTAGGGTTTGTCGTCGACTTGATGATAATTGCCGCGGCCAAAGTCGCGCAAATTTAAAGTGACTAGCTCGATTTTTTTCTCTTTTATGGCGCGGCCGATAATTGAGTAAGATTCGAGATTTTCAATAAATTCAGGAAATAGGGTGATAACGGTGAATTTCATATATTTTATTAAAGAAATTGCCGGATTCCTCCGGCAATTTCTCCTATGAATTGATGAATGATGTGTTTTAGATAACGCCGGTCGATCTTTCTTCGATTGGTTTTGCCTTGGGGGCGTCATATTCGGAGCTAATTTCTCGGCCAGTTTCCGGCTCAATAATTTTAAGGTTGACTCTGGCTCTTTCTCTTGCTCCAAGTACTCGAAGTAATGTTCTAATGGATTTGGCGGTTTTTCCTTCTTTGCCAATAATCTTTCCCATATCTTCGGCGTCTACGGTTAGTTCAATGAGAACGCCCATTTCGTCAACTTTCCTTTCGGTTTTGACCTTATCGGGATTGTCGACAATCTCTTTTACAATCATTTCGACAAATTGTTGATCTTTTTCCATTTGCCTCCTGCTTTTTACTTATTTTCTTCAGGTTCTTTGTCGGGTTGTGGTTCGTCGATTTCTTCTGGTTGACCCTCGGTGTGCGCTACTTCTTCGCTGGCTTGCTCGGCTGGTTTTTCGGCTTCATCTTCACTCTTTTCGGCCTTTTCAGCGATTTTTGGGGCTACTTCAGATTTTTCTTCGTCTTTGCCTTTTGGTTTTTTAGGCGTTTTTGCCACAAATTTGATTTTTTCATCTTTAATGCCGTTTAGTGCTAAGATTTTTGCCAGACTGTTTGAAACAACGGCACCGTTTTTAACGTATGCTAAAATTTCATCTTTTTTGAAAGATGCTTCTTTGGTGTGTGGATTATACCAACCCAAGACTTTTTTAAATCCTGATTTTGCTGGTTTAGATTTTTCGGTTAAGACGACTCGAAAGAAGCTACTGTTTCTTCTGCCGGCTCGATGTAAACGGATTACAAGCATTTCTTTTTCCTTGATTAACTTGATTTGCTAATAGAAAATTTAACATAATATGGGAAAGAAGTCAATAAATTGCCATAACCGTTAGTAAAATCCTTCACTGACATTGGTTTCTTGCCTTCGGGTTGGATACTTTTGATCTCCAAAAAATTATCTTTTAGCGTGGCCTGGCAAACTATGAAACGGCGCCTTCCGATTATGAAATATGTCTTGGGCCATTCGTCGAAAGCGCGAATTTTCCGATCGGCCGTTTTAGCATCGATTTTCTCGTCGAGCAAACCGTCATTTTTTTTAATCTTCTGCGTGAAGGTGGCTAAATTCTCGTTTTGCTCAACGGGCAATAATTTTTCAGCTGTGTATCGACCTAAAATTTGCGGCAATTTAGGCAATAATTCGGCAAAAATTTTACTTCGAAGGGAAGTTTGCGTTTCATTCGGGGCAATCTCGACTTCGCCTTGAGTGACAACCGGGCCATCATCGCAGCCGGCGCCGGTTAAAATTATCGAATAGCCGCTTTTACTCTCGCCGTTTAAAATCGGCGTTACGATGGGGGCAGGACCGCGGTACTTGGGTAACAGCGAAGGGTGGATATTTAAAACGCCTTTAGGAAAGATTTTTAGCAATTTTTCGGGCAAAATTTTGCCATAAGAGGAAATCAAACCGATTTCAATTTTATTTTTTTTGATTTTCTCGGCTAGTTCTTGGATAAATTCGTCGTTGATTTTTTCTGGAGATAAGATTTCTAAATTATTTTGACTGGCAAATTCGTGGGCGGGATTTCGGTGAATTTGCAAACCGCGGCCGGATTTTTTGGGCGATTCGGTAATCAATAATCCGACCTTAAAATCACTATTTAAAAGTGTTTTATAAATTAGCTCAAAACTCTTATTGGAAGAAAATACCGCTATCACTTGAAAAAATTATTTTTTATAATCGGTGATCAATTTGCCTTCAAGGTGGTCTATTTCGTGTTGCATGACGCGCGCCAAGTAACCACGGGCTTTGATCTTGCACTTTTTTCCATCAAGGTCTAAATGCTCGATGTGGACTTTTTTATATCTGGGCACCTCAATTTCTGTGTTGCCACAGGAAAGACAACCTTCTTTTTCGATAGTTGTTTCTTTCGACTGCCAAGTAATTTTGGGGTTTATTAAAACAATCTTCGGCACGTTTTGAAGATCGGGATTTTTTTTCAGCTGGGCTGGCGTTGGTTCAAAACCAATTACCGCTAACCGGATATTTTGGCCAATTTGCGGAGCGGCCAAACCAACGCCATCGACTCCTGACAGCATTTCGTACATAGCCGAAGCTAAATCACGAACAGACTGATCAATTTGTTCGATATCCGCTGATTTCGTGGACAGAATTTTGTTAGGAGATTTGATAATTTCCATTTTAACTGATTAAGGATTCGTACAATTCTAACAAATCTCCGGTCAGTTTACTAGAGCGATAGTCTTGTGCATTTAAGCGCGCTTTGATCGAAAGGTCTAACCGTAGACGATCCCGCTTAAGAATCATCATAATTTTTTCGGCTAAATCTTGAGGATTATTTTCGGCTATAAGTCCATCGACGTTATCAAAAACGAAATCTTGAGCGCCGGCACCGGCTTGGGCTACAACGGGCGTTCCGGCCGCCAACGATTCGGTGACAACAAGCGGTTGGGGATCAAGCGTTTTGGGATACACTAATAAATCCACAGCGCCGTAAATTTTATTGACGACATTTTTTGGCAAAATGCCTGTGTAGGTGATGCGATTTTCCAACCCTAATTTTTCGCTGACGAGTTTAAAATAAGTGCTTTTACTGCCGGCGCCGATAACTAATAGATGAACGTCGTCCATGGTCTTATAAATTTTCCTAAAAGCTTTGATAACTTCCGTAAAATTGCCATTTTCCTCCAGCGAGCCGACATATAAAATAATTTTATCTTCTTTAATTTCAAAATCTTTTTTTAAAGAACCCTTGGGAACGGCGACGTAATCTTTAGCAAAAACACCAACCGGAATAATGTCAATTGGCGTCATTACTCCTAAATTTTGCAAAATTTTTCTTTGCGTTTGACTTAAAGCAATTATTTTATCGCATTGCTTAGAATAATTGATGAGTTTTTTGACGCTAGCGTGGTAGGCGCTTCGATTAAATTTTTTTGCCAGTTTTATTTCATAGGGAAAAATTTTGTAATAGGTTTGAACAATGGGTATTCCGAGCGATCCGGCTATTTTTAGCCCGTAATCAAAAATATCATATTCGCTGTGGCAGTGGACAACGTCCAGCTTTAATTTTGCTAGCTGATCTTTAGTGTGCGATAAAACGGGATATTTGAGAGGTCTAAATTCGTCTCGAGAAGCAAATTTAGTTTTCATACGACAAACGCGCGGGTCTTTTAAATCCCAAGTTTTGTATTTTGGGCAAAAAATGAAAACGCGGTGTCCCCGTTTTTCAAGTTCTAAGCGTAATGTTTCGATTGAAACAACTGCCCCAGACGAGACCGGAATATAACTATCGCAGAAAAAAGCAATATTCATGTTTTAATCATAACAGATACAATGCTTGATTACATGTATTCGATTGGGTCAACTCTTAGTTTAATATTTTGCGGTCGTTTTTTTAGTGGCAAATGTGAGAGATTATTTTTGACGAAAATGATTTTTTTAACAGTAAAAACATTTTTTTCGCACTCGGGTTCTAAATCAATTTGATTGACGATGGTGCTTTGGACCGGTACCAAAAAATTTTCTAGTTTGCGGCGAGCATTTTGGCAGTTGGCGTTTTTGGTCCAAACTTCAATGGCTTTGGTGTAAGGGGGAAGTAGACTGGCTTTGCGTTCTCTTAGCTCATTGTGAAAAAATTTTCGCCAGTTTTCATCTACAATGTTGTAAATAAAATCGTCTTCTTCGTTGACGAAAATCATTATTTCGCTTGCGCCAGTCGATTTTGTGCTCATAATCAGCTGAAAAATGTGCGATTGATTAGAAAAAGAGGGAAAATCAATCATTCGCGAAAAAAATGGAAAAATTACTAGGTCGATATTTTCTTCCATCAGCGAAAGTTCATAAGGGGATAAAATGACTATTTGCTGGCCGGAAAAGTTTTTTAAATTTGTAGCAATGGATTTGGCGGCCGAAGGGAACAGCTCTTTAAGTGTGTGAACAAAATTTTTGTAAGTTATCCCTGAAGCGTAAATTTTTTCACTTTTGCATTGAGAGCATCGCGTCGGCGCCGGTTTCTGACATTTGTGGCATTTAGAATTTTCATCAAATTCAACGGCTTGGCAAGTGCATGCGACGGTTTGCTGGCACTCGCGGCAAATAATTTTTTGAAATTCTTTAAAGTAACTGACAAAGGCGACCCGTTTGCCGGCGGATAAAAATTGTGTCACCTTGTTGAGAAATTGCAAATTTTCTTGGGCCTTTTTCCAGCTGTCAAAAAGTTGATAGCGGGTTTTAGATTTTATTTCTTTTAGCTCAAGCGTGCCTTTAAGAATTGCCGCATAGGTCAAAAGATCGGGACAGTCGGCCGACACGATTAGACGCGCGTTTGAGATTTTTGTCAGCGTTCGAGCAACAGAATAAGAATTATAATAAGGAGACTGATCTTCGCGATAAGACAAATTAGCCGGATTGTCTATTTGCGCTGTCGCTAGTCGGCTAAAAGGCAAAAACATGGCCTGGCGCGTGCCGACGATAATCACTTTTTCACCACTCAAAATTTTCTGCCAAGTAGCCGCTTTTTGATCACTGGAGAGAAAACTGTGCCAAATGTAAGCCGCTCTTTCGGGCATTATTTGACGAATTTTATTAAGCGCTTTTTGCGCTTTTAAAATTGTCGGCAAAATAAGAACATTTTGCCCCTCGGCGCGTGCATTTTGACAAAAAAATTCGATTCTTGAGGAAAAATCGCCAATAAAGCAGGCGCCGGCTGTCGTTTTAAACCTAACCGGTTTAATATTACTGCCAATCGTTTTGAGATCTCTTTTATTTAGCGGTGGCAAAAAATTATTAAGGGTATCGGGAAAAGAAGCAAAACAATATTGCGAAATTTTAGCGGCCAGTTCGACTTGCAAACCGTTAAAAACAGGTCCGTTTGATAATACTCGGATAATTTTTTTCTTGGCTTGGCGAGAGCGCGGTTTGGTTTTTAAAACAATACCGGTAGCGATTTGTTTGCCAAAAGGAACTTCAACAAAAGAAAGAGGCTTAACCGTGTCGTCGCAAATGTAGTCGAAAGCTTGGTCGCTGATTAGATTTCGCTTAACAGCAACTTCGGCGATCATAATATTTTTATTAAAGCGTCTTTCAATTTATCTAAACCCTCGCCAGAAGCGGCCGAGATAGCCATGTCATATTTAAAATTTTGGTCGATATCGGGAGCGAGATCTATTTTATTTAAAACGATCAGTTCTTTTTTGGTCGTTAGCCCTTGGTCAAATTGGGACAGCTCGTTTTTAATTGTCCGATAATCGTCTTGAAGGTTTTCTGAAGAAGCGTCGAGCAAATAGATCAAAATTTTCGTTCTTTCGATGTGTTTTAAAAAATTGTGTCCCAAGCCCCTACCTTGTGCCGCGCCCTCGATGAGGCCGGGAATATCACAAAGAACGATTTTTTTGCCTTTATGCTCAAGCACGCCGAGAATTGGTTCAAGAGTCGTAAAAGGGTAATCGGCAATTTTGGCCTTAACGTTAGTTAAAGCAGTGATAAGGGTTGATTTTCCGGCGTTAGGTAACCCGATGATACCAATATCGGCGATTAGTTTTAGCTCCAATCTTATCTCAATTTCCTCGGCCGGTTCGCCGGGTTTAAATTCGCGTGGAGTTTGATGGGTGGCGGACTTAAAGTGAACATTACCCAGCCCACCCTTACCGCCGCGCGCGGCGATTTTTTTCTCTCCTTCGTTTTTTAAATCGGCAATTATTTCGTTAGTTTTGTTATCGAAAATAACCGTTCCCGGGGGAACTCTTAAAATAAGGTCATCACCGTTTTTGCCGTGCATATTGTTTTTAAAACCGTTTTTGCCATCACTCGCTTTGAAGGTTTTTGTTCGTGTATATTCAGCTAAAGTGTCGAGATTTTGGGCTGCTTCAAAAATGACGTCGCCACCGTCGCCACCGTCGCCACCGTCGGGACCGCCCTTGGCGACATATTTTTCCCGATGAAAACTAACGGCGCCGTCGCCGCCCTTGCCGGAAATAACTTTGATGATTGAACTATCTACTAACATTTTTTATCTAAAACGAACCGGAGTTCCGTTAATAATAACTTCAAAATGAAGGTGGGGACCGGTTGAACGACCGGTGTTGCCGGACAGACCAATCACCTCTCCCTTGCCTACGTTTTGGCCGATGTCAACGTTAATCTTTGAAAGATGAGCATATCTCGTGGCACGGCCGCCGCCATGATCAATGACGATTTGATTTCCATAGCCGCCAGACCAACCCGTACTAACCTTAACAACTTTACCGCTAGCTGAAGCATAAACAGGCGTGCCGACATCAGCCATGAAATCCGTTCCGGTATGTCCACGGCCGAAATATTGCGATATACCGTTGCTGGAAATGGGCATGCCAAGTTCGCTCGTGTCTACACCGGAATAAGCCGAACTGGTAGATGAACTGGTGGCGGCATAGGCCTTGCTTGCTTTAGCCAAGGCGAGTTGCTTTTGTTTTTGAGCTTCTGCTTGTCGGGCCGCCGCCGCTTGTCTTTCTTTTTCTTCGGCCGCGTTTATTGCCACAAGCCAGTCGTTCGAAGTGGTCGTGTCTGTGGAAGGGATATTCAAAACAACGCCCTCTTTGATTTTTTTGCTATCTTCGGCCTTAATGTTGTTTGCTTCAAGAATTGTGCCAACGTGAAGATCAAATTTTTCGGCAATTGTAGTGACCGATTCGCCTCTTTGGACAACATAAGTGGCGTCTTGGCGTTCTGGACCATCAATTTCTTTGCCAATATTTAGGGCCAATTGCTGATCGAGCGAATAAGAATCGTTTTTTGCCATTATTGATAGGGCAATTTCATCAGCGTTGGCTTCTATCCCGGGAGTATAAGCTTTGACTGCTTCAGAGAAGCGGCCAGCATTAATTGGGTCAATTGGTTCGATGTACTTTTTTAATCCAGCGTAAATTTCTTGGTTATAAGAAGCTTCGGAAATCCACGGAACAAAGGCCAAAATAGCCAAAAGAAGAAAATTAAAAGCCAGCTTTCTTTCACTTTTAATAACGTTTTTTAGTTCAAATAGAGTGTGGGAACAAAAATCGCCTGCTTTATAAAACAGGTTGATCGTTTTGGAACGCAAAAACTCTTTCCAACTACCACCGCTGCGTAAGGGCGGCTCGTCTTTCTTACTAAACATAAACTGGCTCGTATTATAACCCGGAAAGTCAAATTAGTCAACCCTTATGGGCCTATTTTTACCTGAAATTGTTAATATTTTGAAGATAAAATGAATTAACTAAAGTAACTATTCTACCTTAAAGATTATTTTTTCGGTGAGAATTTTATTCAATTTCACACCTGAAGGAAGGGAAAAATTGCTTTCCGTTAGATTCGCTGTGTGTTCGCCTTTACTCAAACCGTTGGCATTGATATTGAGAACAATTTGGCCTGTGTCAGCTCCGGTATCTGTTGAAACGCTTATTTTAGCTTCTGTCGGGTCAACGGTAGTAATTTTTAGGTCTTTGGCGAGGTTGATAAATGAAGGTTTAATCGAAATTTCTTGAGTATTTTCTATTTTTGACAACTCTATGGACACTTTTATAACCGAATATTTTTCCTCTACACTGATGCCGCTTTCTTTCTTTAGTGCTGTGGAGAATGTCTTATTTTCGGACAGGTTGGAAATATCAATTGGTTCAGTTTCAACGTACTTTGTTTGAGTCAGTTTGGTTTTAGAGCCGGAAATTGTGATGACTTGAGGATCGGTTTTAACCAGACTCATCCAGTAACCGCTCGCTAAATTGCCTTTGAAATTTGCTTTTATGCCAACGGTTTTTGTTTCACCGACAGGAACGACGGTGGCGGTTATCTTGGCTGTGTCGGGATTAATTTTTATTGCTTTTAGAACATTTCCTTGGGCATCATAAGCAAAAAGCTCGGAAACTTTTTCAAAATTTTGTTTTTCGCCGCTGGCTTTAATCGGAGCAATAACTTCGCTAACGGTTTTGACTACGGATTCCGGTCCAACAATTTCTGCTTCGGCTGGATCAGCAACCGAATCAGAAACAATGTAGCCGTCTTCGAGTTTGCCATCAAACCTCGCTCTAACAGGCACATTTTTTGAGGCCTTTTTCTCGATTATAATGGTAGTTTTTCTTGGATTTGTAGAAATAATTGTAACTTTATCCGAATCTACCGTTGTTTTTATTTCTTTTTCGTATGTGCCTTCGTCAAGACCGGTCAGATCAACGGTGGCTTTAAAATCACTCTCTTTGAGATTTTTTAAAATAATTGGATCGGCGTTTATTTTTATTTGCACATTTTCGTTAGAAGAAGTGCAAACCAGCCCTTCTTTCAGGCCTTGATAGTCAATTTTAATCTTGCTAGGAAAATTGATCGTAGAAACTTGATTAAGGGAAATAAAAAACCATAAAATGGTCGTGGCAACGACGATCACGAGTTTTGCGATCCAATCTTTAGTGAAAAAATTTTTAATTCTGTGATTCAACATTATGTTTTTTCTTTTTGACAATTAGATATTTGGCCAATTCTTTTTCTAAAGCGGTTGGCTCAACTTTATAAATTTCGCCATTGACAGAGACTGAAATATCTCCAGTTTCTTCTGACACAATGATAATAACAGCATCTGAAACGCTTGAAAGTCCAACGGCCGCTTTATGTCTTGTGCCGTATTGATAGCTATATCGATTTTCGGCTGAAAGGGGGAGAATGGCACGAGCCGCTTTGATACGGTTGCCGGAAATAATGACCGCTCCATCGTGAAGGGGAGATTTTGGCGTAAAAATTGTTAAAAGCAAATCCAGAGTCAATCGAGCGTCTAAAGTTTGGCCTTTTTCAATATGCTCTTTTAATTTATCGGAACGGGCAATCACTAGCAGAGCGCCAGTTTTATTTTTTGCTAAAATTCGGCAGGAGCGGGAGAGAACACTGATAACTTCATCAATATCTTTTTTCTTAAGATCAAGCAAATTACTTGAAATCCTCGTGCGGCCAATTTTAACCAAAGCGTTGCGCAGTTCCGGCTGAAAAACTACAGGAATGGCAACGATTAAAGCGGTGAGAACATTTTGCAAAAGGAACATTAACAAATTTAACTGAAGCACTTTGGCAATTAACCAAATGATGGCCAGTAGCAGGATTCCGTAAATAATCGGAACGGCTCGAGTTTCTCTGATTAAAGAATAAAGCCAATAAAATAAAATGCTGACAATTAAAATATCTACGAAGGAAAGAATCGTGAATTGACCAAAAACAGCACCTACCAAAGAGATCGTTTCACTAGATGAACCCAACACTTGCCCCGCCGAAATGGGATTAATTCTTCCTCCTTTATTTAAATATATTGCTTAAATCGGGTTTTTTCAATCCTTAGATTTTCTTTTGATTGATTTAAGGTGTTCCTCAACTAAAATGAGCTCAAATTTATCTGCCGGTTTGATTTTAAGGTCTCCAGTGTAACTAATGCCACATTCAGCAGGCGCTTCAACGAGGTTGACTTTTTCAGCGCCAATTTGAACCAGCTCGGTTTTTAATTCGCCAATTTTTTCGTCATCACGATAAACGTCAATTCGCGTTCCGGGCGTAATCTTGCCCGAAGTGACTTTTCCGCCAACGATACCGCGATTTTTAACTTTAAGAAAAATTTTAAGCACTTCGAATTTGCCGATTTTTGTCTCGGTGATTTCTGGCTCGAGCATGCCTTCGAGCGCGTCGGTAACATCATCGATTAATCGGTAAATAATGTCGTATTTGGAAATTTTGATACCGTTTTGTTCGGAGAGTTTTAGCACCGGCGGCGGGACATTCACACCAAAAGCCAAAATCACCGCTTGGCTGGCAATGGCAAGGTTGACATCGGATTCGGTGACGGCGCCGATTCCATCGGAAACAAAATTAATTTTAATTCCCTGTGACTCAATTTCTAATAAACTGCTTTTGATTGCTTCAAGGGAACCCTTAACATCAGCCCTTAACACAATATTTAGTTCTTTAACTTTGCCTTCGCGGGCTTGCTGGGATATTTCACCTAAGCCGATTGATTTAGCAATGGTTCTGACAGACTCTTGTTTTTGGGCTTTTTCGCTAATCTGTTTAGCGATTTTTTCGTCGGCAACGGCTTCAAATTCCGTTCCACTTCGAGGAATTTTTTTGAATCCGGCAATTAAAACTGGATCTGACGGACGGCCTTCTCTAATTCTTTTGCCTTTCCAGTCTTCCATAAAACGAATTTTGGCGTAGTCATCTTCAAAAACGATTGCGTCGCCAACTTTCAGCGTTCCTTCGATAATGATAACCGTAGCCACGGGGCCTTTACCGGGCTGAATTTTTGATTCAACAATCATTCCCTTGGCTAGCTTTTTTACGGGAGCTTTAAGTCCTTCGATATCTGCTGTCAAAACAATTGTTTCAAGAAGCTGATCGATATTTTCACCTGTTTTAGCCGAAAGGGGAATCATGGGGGTTTTGCCGCCCCATTCTTCGGGGACCAGCATGTGTTCTGATAATTCCCGTTTGACTCTATCGGGGTCGGCTTCCGGTTTGTCAATTTTATTGATAGCCACAATAATCGGCACTTTAGCCGCTTTGGCATGAGAAATGGCTTCGATTGTTTGCGGTTTGACGCCTTCATCGGCCGCCACAACCAAAACAACAATGTCGGTTATATTAGCGCCTTGGGCGCGCATAGCCGAAAAAGCTTCATGGCCCGGGGTATCGAGAAAAGTAATAATTCGTTTGACTTTTTTCTTGCCATCACTAATTTCAACCGATGTTTGGTAAGCGCCAATGTGCTGGGTGATGCCGCCAGATTCCGTTTCGATAACATGGGCGTCGCGAATTGAATCAAGAAGCTTGGTTTTACCGTGATCGACGTGCCCCATAATAGTTACGACTGGGGGACGGCTTTCTGCTTTAGCGTCATTAGATTTTTCAGTTTGACGAGTTTTTTCGACTTCTTTTTCTTCAACAACAAAACCAAATTCGTGAGCAATGATCGAAGCCGTATCAAAATCGATGCTCTCGTTGATGGTGGCTAAAACGCCATTGAGCATTAATTTTTTGATAACTTCAGTTGGATTAACGCCAATTTCTTCGGCCAGTAATTTAACTGGCACGACATCGGGAAGTTTAATTGTTGGATTGTCGTTTGTCGTCATATCTATTTACCTCGAGATTGCCCTCCGGTTCTTTAACTTGTGCGGAATCGTCGACGGTTGATTTTGCTTGAGCTGACTCGTCGTCAGTTTCTTCAATTTCGCTGACCGTGACAGAAGCAACGCGATCTTTTGCTCCTAGACGCATTAATCTCACGCCTTGGGTGTCTCGTCCGAGATGCTTGGCTGATTTAGTGTTTATCCTAATGACCTGACCGTGCAGGGAAACGATGATGAGATCAGAGGCAAGATCATTGGTGATGAGAGCTTCGATTACAGCGCCGGTTTTGCCGGACACTTTCGAGGCCCTTACCCCATATCCGCCCCTCTTTTGCAATGGAAAATGTTTCAGGATTTGGGTTCTCTTACCATAACCGTTCTCTAGGATAGTTACAAGCTCAAATTCCTTGGCAATTTCTCGGTCTTTGCTAAAGCAATTCATCGAGATGACTTGGTCGTCGGGTTTCAAACGCATACCGATTACACCGGCGGCGGTTCGGCCCATGGCTCTTGCTTCGGCTTCATCAAATAAAATACCTTGGCCGTTTTTAGTGACCATAACGATATAATCATTGCCAGAAGTAACTTTAACGAACTTTAGCTGATCCTTGGCTTTCATCTTAATCGCCAAAATTCCGGTTTTGCGAATATTGAGATAAGCGGAAACTTCGGTGCGTTTAATATTGCCCTGCTCGGTGGCTAAAGTGAAGAACTTGCCTTCAAATTTTTCGTCCGAGGGAAAAATCAGCATTGAAGTGACTTTTTCTTCCGGTGAAAGCTGGACCATATTTACTAACGCCTGACCGCGAGACTGTCTTGAACTCGGGCTGATTTCGTAAACTCGCGACAAGAAAACTTTGCCCAAGTTAGTAAAGAAGAAAATACTGTCGTGCGTATTGGCCGCTTCCATCTGAATTACCTCATCTTCTTCTTTTGGTACAATGCCGATTACACCCTTGCCGCCGCGACCCTGTTTTTTGTAAGTGTCGGCGCTAGTGCGTTTGATGTAATTGCTTTTTGTTAAAGTGACGAAAACTTTTTCGTTCGGAATGAGATCTTCGGCGCTGAAAGAACCAAGCTCTTGTTTGATGATTTTCGTTCTTCGTGGCGAAGCATATTTTTCTTTGATTTGATTTAGTTCGTCTTTAATAATCCCCATAACTTTATTATTATCGGCTAAAATAGCTTCAAGCTCGGCGATTAATTTTCTTTTTTCGGCTAATTCGTCTTCAATCCTTTTTCTTTCCAACGCGGCTAAAGCGGAAAGGCGCATATCCAAAATAGCGTTGGCTTGAATTTCGGTAAATTCGAACTTAGAAATAAGGTTTTTCTGGGCGTCTTCACGATTAGCGGATTTTTTGATTGTTTCGATAATTTCGTCAATGTGATCGAGGGCTTTTTTCAAACCTTCAAGAATATGGGCTCTTTCGCGGGCGCGATCAAGGTCGAACTGGGTGCGGCGGCGAACAACTTCAACACGATGTGTAACAAATTCCTGCAAAGCGCTACGTAGATTCAGTACCCTCGGCTGAATTTGATCGACTAAAGCCAGCATGTTGATATGATAAGCGGTTTGCAAAGCAGTCAAATCATAAATGCGATTCAAAACCTTTTTTGGATAAGAGTTATTTTTTAATTCAATGACAATTCTGACTAAATCATTGCGATCAGATTCGTCCCTTATATCAGTAATACCTTCCAACCGTTTTTCTTTAACTAAGTTGGCAATTTTGGTAATTAAATCGGCCTTGTTAACTTGATAGGGGATTGAGGAAATGATGATTTTATATCCTCTTTTGTCTTCGACAATTTCACTTTCGCCGCGAATAATAATTTTGCCCTTACCGGAAGCGTAAGCATTTTTAATTCCTTCGTAACCATAAATTACGCCGCCGGTGGGAAAGTCGGGGCCTTTAATGAATTGAGATAATTCTTCAATAGTAATTTCCGGATTATCGATGAGGGCGTCGACGCCTTCACAAAGTTCACCCAAGTTGTGTGGCGGAATGTTTGTGGCCATACCAACAGCAATGCCCACGGTGCCATTCAAAAGTAGGTTGGGGACTCTTGTCGGCAAAACAGACGGCTCTTTGAGGGTGTTGTCATAGTTTGGGGTGAAACCAACAGTATCCTTATCAATATCGTCAAGCATTCTTTCGGCGATCGAACTCATTCGTGCCTCGGTGTAACGTGGAGCGGCTGCCGAATCGCCGTCGATTGAACCAAAGTTGCCCTGTCCATCAACTAAAGGATTGTTCATGCGAAAGTTTTGGGCCATACCGACAATGGTATCGTAAACTGCCATATCGCCGTGCGGGTGATATTTACCCAAAACTTCCCCGACGATCTTGGACGATTTGGTATATTTGGCATTGGAAGTGAGATTCATTTCGCCCATAGCGTAAATAATTCGGCGGTGAACCGGCTTGAGTCCGTCACGAGCGTCAGGCAGGGCGCGGGCAATAATAACGCTCATGGCGTAGTCTAAATACGACTGCTGCATTTCTTTAACAATTGACCTTTGACTGATGAGCCCAGCTTCTGTTTTTACGGCGGCGGGTTCTTCATCGTCTTCAAAATCTTCAGCGCCGTCTTTTGTCTTGTCGGCCGTTTCACTCTGATGAGCGTCCTGATTGGCCGGCTCTTCTTGCACCGAAGATTCTTCGACTGGTTGTTGATTTTCAGTCAAATCGTCATTTTCAACCGCGTCATTATTGTCAGTGCTTTTGTCTGGCTGAATTTCGGGAGCGTCGTTTTGTTTGTTAATATCTTCTTCCATGAATTTCTCTTAATTAATTTATTAAATATCGAGGTTGGAAACAGTTCTGGCTCTTGTTTGAATGAACCTTTTTCGCGGTGGGACTTCTTCGCCCATGAGCATTGAAAAAGTTTCATCTGCGGCTTCCGCATCTTTAATGCTGACTTGCAAAAGTTTGCGATTTTCTGGATCCATAGTTGTTTCCCAAAGTTGAGTTGGATTCATTTCACCCAAACCTTTGTAACGTTGGACACTGTGGCGGCCCTTGCGCGCGTCGATTTTGGCGATGATTTCGTCTCGGGCTTCTTCAGAGTGAGCATAAAATTTTTCCTTTCCTGATTGAATCATGAAAAGCGGTGGTTGAGCGATATAAATAAACCCTCTATCGATGATTTCGCGGAAATGTCGGAAAAAGAAAGTCAGCAAAAGGGTTCGGATATGAGCGCCATCAACGTCAGCATCAGTCATAATAATGATGCGATGGTATCTGGCCTTGTTGCAATTGATTTCTTCACCAATACCGGCGCCGATAGCAACAATTAGGGCTTTAATTTCGTCCGAGCTCAACATGCGATCCAGCCGCGCCCGCTCAACATTTAAAATTTTTCCCTTTAGCGGCAAGATGGCTTGAAACTTTCGATCACGTCCTTGCTTGGCCGAACCGCCGGCTGAATCTCCCTCAACAATGTAAAGTTCGGATTTAGCCGGATCTTTTTCGCTACAATCAGCTAATTTTCCGGGCAGAGTCATGCCTTCAAGGGCGCCCTTTCTGATAACCGTTTCGCGCGCGGCGCGCGCGGCTAATCTGGCTTTGGCGGAAAGAGCAACTTTTTCAATTATTTTTTTGGCGTCATTTGGGTGTTCTTCAAAATATTGTGATAGGCCGGACGAAACAACCGATTCAACCAGACCTTTCATTTCAGGATTACCGAGTTTGGCTTTAGTTTGTCCTTCAAATTGAGGATCGGATAATTTAACAGAAATGATGGCGGTAAGACCTTCGCGCACATCATCGCCGGTTAGGCCGGCGTCAATTCCTTTAAGTAACTCATTCTTTTTAGCGTAGTCGTTAATTACTCTCGTCAGGGCTGATTTGAAACCGGTTAAATGCGTGCCGCCTTCAATTGTGCTGATATTATTGGCAAAACTATATGTGTGCTCGTTAAAATCTTGCGTGTACGCCATAGCTACTTCAACAGATGAATTTTCTTGATCTTTGTTGATATAAATTGGCGGATCAATGATGGGCGATTTGTTTATATTGATGTGGCGGACAAAAGCGTTAATTCCACCTTCAAAATAAAAAGTGAGCTTGCGAACGGCTTCTTTGTTACGGCCGTCGATCACCGAGATTTTAACACCCTTGGTCAAATAGGCCTGTTGCCTAACGCGGTCAGCAATTATTTTCGGTGAAAATTCGATCACTTCAAATATTTCCGGATCGGGCCTGAAAGTGATAATTGTGCCATTTATATTGGTGCCTTTTTCTGAACGCATATCGCCTTGCGGCACACCTTTGGAATATGTTTGACGATAAATTATTCCGTCGCGATGGACTTCGGCTTCAAGATAAGTGCTTAAAGCGTTAACAACAGAAACGCCAACGCCATGGAGACCGCCGGAAACTTTATAACCGCCGCTACCGAATTTTCCTCCAGCGTGCAAAACGGTTAATACGGTTTCGAGGGCTGATTTGCCAGTTTGTTTGTGGACGTCAACCGGAATACCGCGACCGTTATCCGTTACTCGAATCATATCGTCGGGTAGAATTTCGACGATAATTTGGTTACAAAATCCCGCCAGCGCTTCATCGATTGAGTTGTCGAGAACTTCCCAAACGAGATGGTGCAGACCCTCAATGCCGGTGCCGCCAATATACATTCCCGGTCTTTTTCGAACCGGCTCAAGTCCCTCTAGGACTGTGATTTGACTTGCGTCATAGGTTGTTTTTTTTGTTTCTTCCATAATCATTTTAGCAACTACAAAACCCCCCTTGTGGGCATATCTTATTGTATCAGAACAAATTAATAATTCTAGATGCTTAAAGTTTTATTTTGCCAAACAAAACCGTTGATTTTCTTTGAAGGCAGGTCTAACGATATAGTATCGAAATTGGTGCCGCTTTGTTTCTGAATAAGCAAATGATAATCGCTTTTTTCATTTAATTCAAATGGCAACTTGTAGATAATTTTGACCGTTCGTTTTTCACTCGGGCTAGTTTTAAACCAAAAGCCAAAAACACTTCGGCCGTATTCTTCGGTCTGATCGAGCTCACTCATAATGGAACCACCATTGGATTCGGCGGAAATAATTTTTGATCCCAAAGGAACAAAAACTCTGGTGTAATTTCGATTTAAATGATTGGGGAGGAGGTTGGGTAAATTGTCTCGGGTAATTTCTAGCGTTCCAATATAGCTGTCATCGCTTTGACTGACTTTATAGCTGATGTTTTGAAAAACATTCAAGCTGGTTTTGTTGCCGCCCAAATTAGCATTGTTTATTTGCAAATAATCAACTTTATAGGGAAGCATTTCGCCTGAAAGCTTGAGATTTTTGACGATTTGTTGTTTGTCGGTGTCATTGAAATAGAGCAAAATTCGCCCGTATTTTAATTGGTTAGAGATAAAGCGAATCATTTTCAACGGCGGGATTTTTTTTGCTTTTTCAATAATGATCGGAGCGAGGTCTTTGATGATGGTTTTGGGCTCGTTGATGGTTTTGTTTTCAGGGTTGTACCAATATTCAATATCAATTTTTTGGCTCATAATTTGGCTGAAATTTTCCGAGCGAATTTCGGTACCGTCACTTAATTGAATCGGGCCGGTTAATTGAAGCAAATCAATCATCGATAGTGAGGAAACGGCAATGACACCGTCGGACTTTTTATCCCACCCTTGGCCAAAATACCATTCAATAGTTTTTGCCGAATCGACAAAATCAGGCGACCAGTTAGCATTAACAAAGCTTTGTGGACGATCCGGCCAAACCTCTTTCATCGGCTTGGGCATTTCCACATTAGTGGTGGTCAATAAGGGATTGTCTTTTTTGTAAGGATTCGTTTCAAAATAAATTTGCGTTTGACGCAAATCGTTTGGCACGTCAACATAGGCGAAGCTCCCCCAAAAACCGCCCGTTGGTCGAAGTTCGGCACTATTTTGAAAACCGACAATGTACGAACCATTCCGAACTTTTTTTATCAAAGAGATCATTTGGAAAATCGGGCTTTTGGCTAAACCAAAAGTCAGCACAGACAAAACAATAAGGCAAGCCAAGCAAAGCAAAAAAACTTTTTTGGTTTTTGCTTTTAGCACCAATTTTTTTTCGTCTCGAGCGGGATTGTCAATTTTAATGCGTTGGAATTTAGGGACATAGCTAACTCTTAATCGAGTTACCTTTCTAGCCCCCCTGATATTATCAACGGATTTTCTCTTATCTTGAGATTCACCCATTAATTATTTTTTTAGAGATTCTTTGACGGTGGCATACGAGAAAGAAACGAACAAACCAATAATTGCGGCAATTATGGTATTGAGGGCGATTGCTTTAGACGCTTTTACAATAACCGGACTACTGGCGTAAACTTCAAAGTTACCCGAAGAATCAGCGCTATTGTATTCTTTAATCCTGTCTTTCACGGTCTCAACAGCAGTTTTAATTAAATCTTCAGATTGCTTGGCGTTGTCGGAGGAATAAGAGATATTAATAACACTGGAAACGTCAACAGTTTTTTTCACCGTAAAAATTTTGCCAAGATCTTTTAAACTTCCCTTGGGCTGATCGTAACCGGCTCTCGTAAAGATGCTTGACACAACAGCTGGTGAAGACAACCAGCCGGCAACATTGTCCGACAGATTGACCGAAACTTGAGTATTATAATAGTTGTCATACTGGAAATAGCCCACTTGAGATTGCTTTTGCGTTTGGAAACGGGTTATTTCAACAGTGGAGGAAGATTGATAAACGGTTTTTTGGCGATTAGTGAAATAGGCCGCCACAGCGCCAAAAACCAAAGTCAGAACAATAATGACAAGAGCATTTTTCTTAATTAGATTCCAATAGTCCTTGATATCCATGTTTTCTCCTTAAATTGATTTTACAAAATTTTTAATATTTTTTTCGAAATTTTCTTTAGAAAACTTTTTTGCTGATTCATTAATTATCTTACAATCAAACTCCATCTTTTCAAACTTTTCAATCGCTTGACAGAGAGAATCAACCGACTGCTTCTCGAAAAGAACACCATTAACCCCGTCTTTAATTGTTTCTGTTGTGCCGCCGTGGTTATAGCCGATGACCGGTGTGCCGTATGAATTCGCTTCAACTGGTACAATACCAAAATCTTCATCAGCGGGAAATATGACAGCGCGCGCTTTTTTGTAAAGAGTCTCTTTTTCCTTATCGGAAATTCGGCCCAGGATTGTGATATCGGAATTATTTTCTGCCAAATTTTTCAAATTTAATAATTCCGGACCGTCACCAGCGACAATGAGCTTGCGCTTGAGCTTGACTGCTGCTCTAACGGCTAAATCAATTCTTTTGTAAGTGACTAATCGGCTAATACAAAAATAAAAATCACTCTTCTTTTCTTCGGGCAACTTGTCTACGTCAACAGGAGGATTAATGACAACCGATTCGCGGTTATAATATTTTTTAATTCTTTCCTTGGTATTAGCCGAATTAGCGATAAAATAATCGACACTTTTATTTGATTCCAAATCCCACTTTTTTAAAATTCGAACAAAAAATTTTCCTAGCGGTAGTTTTATTATGCGCGGATCAGTTTCGGGCTCCCAAGCATATCGCATGGGCGTGTGGCAATAACAAATGTGCGTTGCTGTTTTTGATTTTTTAACAAATTTTCCCACTGACGACGAACTGGAAATAACTAAATCGTACCCTTCGAGATTCATTCTTCTCATTGCCATAGGCAGTAAGGGGGCAATTAATTGATGGCGCGAACTAAAGACGGGAATTTTTTGTAAATAAGAAGTTCGAGGATTTTTGCCAGCTAATTCGGGGAAGGTTTTTTTATTAAAAACAGACGTGTAAAGATCGGCATCGGGAAAAATTTCTAATAGTGACTCAATAACCTTTTCGGCCCCGCCGCGGCTAGTTAGCCACTCTGCGACAATGGCAATTTTGCGAGGATTCATTAATAGCCACCCTTGCCAACGATAACTGTGGAAATAGTCTTCAACATAATGTAAAAATCAAACCAAATTGACCAGTTTTCAAGGTAAAAAGTATCAAGGCGCGCCTCTTCGTTAAAGCTAAGGTCGCTTCGTCCGGAAATTTGGGCCAAACCGGTGATACCCGGCTTGATTAGCAAGAGTTTTCTTTGTTGGGGAGTGTAATTTTTGACTTCTTTGGGCTGGTGCGGTCTTGGTCCGACGATGCTCATATTACCGAGCAATACATTAAAAAATTGCGGTAATTCGTCTAAACTGCTTTTTCTTAAAAAATTGCCAATCGGCGTGACGCGAGGATCTTCAGCAATTTTATAAACGACACTGTCTTTTTTAATATTTTTATTTTTTATCAGTTTATTTTCGAATTCTTCCGCTCGCGAGCCGCCATAATTTTCGCCCGTGCAATAATTTATATACATCGTTCTGAATTTTAAAGTTTCAAAATTGCCTTTGTTGCCGACACGGACATTTCGATATATGACGGGGCCTTTAGAGGTTAATTTGATAATCAAAGATAAGATTAAATAAGCCGGCGAAAGAAGGACTATAGCAATCAAAGAAAGAATGATATCCACTAATCTTTTTAAAGCGATACCCCAACCTTGAAGGGCTGTGCCTTGAAACTCAATCATGGGAATGCCGGCGAACTCGTCAAATTGAAGTGTACGGATACCGACTTGGGCGTAGGCGGGGACTGCTTTAAACAAGACGTCGTTTTCTTGGCAAATCTGTAAAATATTAAACATTTTGTCGTCAGAAATTTCGGTGTCTGTTAAAATAATTTCGTCTATATCCTCGTGTTTAATAATCTCGTTTAGATATTGGCTCTTGCCTAAGTATTTAACGCCATCAAGTTTAGCTTCTCCGTTTAAGCTAATTACTCCTGCTAATTTGTAGCCGAGCGCCGGTCGAAATTGAATTTGCTCAATTAATTCCCTTGTTGTTACATCGTCACGGCCAATAACCGCCACATTCATTTTATTCGACTTTATTAGATGCAGATTATTTTTGATTAAATTGATAATACCGCGGCCGATTGCAACAAAAATAATTGCAATTACCCAAACATATAAAACAATAATTCTGGAAAAAAAGTCTCCTCTTTGCAAAAAGACATAAAATACTAAGGCCATGGCGCCCAAACTTGAGCCAACGATAATTTGTCCCAGTTCAAAAGCTCTTTGACGGCGGCTGTTGTATAATCCGGCAAAACTGAAAGCTAAAATCCAGATTGGCAGAAGCAATAAGGCGAGCTTAAAATATTTTTCAAACGGCCAGATATATATTACTGGAATGGAATCAGTCTCAATACTTCTGGCGACGTAGGCAACTATAAAAGAAGCCAGGACCATTACAATATCAACTGGCAAACTTAGAAAGGCAAGGTTTTGTTCAATTTTCTTGCGATTTTTCATCGTTCGTTTGCCTAAGATATTACCAAAAATGTCCCTTATCAGCAATGCACCTGATTTGGATAATAAAAATCCCGTCAATACAAAAACCCCTTCTGGTGAAGGGGTTTTTGCGTTTAATTTAATTTGGGTGGACCTATGACTTTTTCAACATCGGTAGACCGGTTCTTGAATTTTCCATAACCATGTAGCCAGCCGGCAAGCTATCTACTGCTCCGTCTCTTACATCGCGAGCAAAAAAGTAAATAGTCTGCTTTCTTCCCCCTCTTAGAGTGACCTCTTTCGAGTGCAAGTAATAGGTTTGTCCAGTTTTTTTGGACTCAACGCTATATGCCATTTTTTCCACCTCCTCCCTAAGTTCTTTATATTTTTTACTATTTCTATCTGATTATATGGAGTAGTTATCTTTTGTCAAGAGATCATCTTCTGGAGATTTCTTCAGCGAAGGAATATTAAGGTTTTGAATCTCCCGCTTTTTAAGGTTAATAAAAGGAAAAATAACCACAACGCCATACAATACCCACGTGCCCCAAAATTGGAAAAAAGCCCTGTTTGAACTTTCAAATAGTAAGAAAATAACAAGATAATCGCAAACAAGAAAAACGATTAAGTTTGCAAGGGCAAATTTTTTTCGATTGGCCATTGTGCTTTCGGGCTTCATTTTAAGCAATTTGAGAGCGCACAAAACAGCGACGATTTGAGTCATGATAAGATAGGGACTGCGGGCATATAAACCGCCCGAGATTAAAATTTCGCTTAAAATAAAAGTAGCGAGCCAAGCAATAAATCCCACTAAGACAAAGCCAAAAAAATTATTTCGGCTAATTTGTTTAATCTTTTCTAAATTAAATTTTTCCCCTTCGCCTTCTTTATTTTTTGGGGCGGCATCTTTTTTTAAGTGGAGCTTGACTTTAGGAACTTTTAAATTGGATAATGGTTTAAACATTTTTCTCCTTATTAGTAAAATTAAACTTCTCTTGTGGGTTTATGTCAACACATTTTTGACAGTATTTGATCCGGTGCTGGTCAGAAATTCCTTTTTGCCGGATTATTTCTCGATGCAGTTTTGTACCGTAACCTTTATGTAAAGCGAAACCATAATCGCGATATTGCGTTAACTGATCACGCTCAATCATCAGTATATCACGTTCAACCTTAGCGATAATTGAGGCCGCGGCAATTGAAAGCGAAATTTGATCGCCGAATTTCATCGCAATTTGGGGTAATTGAACCTTGGGTATGCGATAATAATCAATTAAAATATGATCTGGAGACGGGTTAATTTTATTGACTATTTCTTGGTAAGCTTGATAAGAAGCTCTTTGGATTCCAAGCTTGTTGATTATATCTGGCTCGATAATCGAAACATACCAGCCGCGACAAGATTGTTTAATTTTTTCGGCTAAAACCAGTCTTTTTTTAGCAGTTAAACGTTTAGAGTCGTCGATGCCAACGATTTCTTCTTCTGACAAAATCACGCCGGCCGCCACGAGCGGGCCGGCAAAAGCGCCGCGGCCGGCCTCATCGATGCCGACAATAGAAAAATACCCTTGGGCTAAAAGGGATTCTTCTATTTCTCTTGAGGGGAGGACTTTACTCGGCTGGCGCTTCGGGGACTGGCGGCGTGGGGAGCTCGCTTGTTGAGGTTGGTTCGGCTTGAGAATTGTTGGTTGAATTTTGATCATTGGTGCAACCGGTCAATCCGATTCCTATTACGGTTAGAATGGCTAAAAAAACGATTTTTTTCTTCATTTCCCTCCTTATTAGAACAATTATACTTCAAAGTAAGATCTTATTTCAAACGATTGAGGATTTTTCTTTGCCAAATAAGGCCGGCTAAAGCAAGCAGAAGTAAAAGGCCTAAAGCGACAAAAATACCAAGATATAATTTTAAGATCTTGCTGTTTTGTTGCTGAATAGTGTCGGTTTTGGTATCAAGCCCAGAAACAATTTTTTCTTCGGAAGTTTTTTCTGACGCGACACTCGTTTGGGCTATTGGCGTGGCTTTGTCGATATTCTCGCTTCGCGATTCGTTGGTGGCCGATCTTGCATTTGGAATCTCTGTATCAGGCGGCTCATTAGCATCAATAGTATCAACGATCATTTCTTCATCTGCGTCTCGTGTAGTACTATCGTTTGTCATAGTGTCGCTTTGGGCGAAAGAGTCTCCCGCCTCGGCAAAAGAATAGGCCTGAACACCATCGGCATTTGACTCGGCTGTTGCCCAAGTTTCCGAGGCCAACGCCCCAGCGGGAAGCAAAACTAAAGTTAAGAATATAACTATTTTTTTCATCAGGATTGAATGTAGCAAAATCCGAATGTATGTCAAAATTTAGACGTAAACTAGATTGTATAGGAAAAAGCGAGTACAACAGCCGACAAAATAACCAGCAAAATAAGAATTTTTCGGCTTGTACGAGGGGTTGGTTGAAGGTAGAATCCGGCTAAAAGTAAGGCGGAACAAATAGTGATTGTCTTTAAAAAAGTGCCTGCCCAACCGGCAACAAATAGCAGGATACAAGCGGCGAGGGCAATAGCTTGCCAAAACAGAAAATTCTCCCTAAAAATCTTTACCCCCGCTCGGCCCATGGCTAAATAAATTCCTCTAAGCATGGCGATAAAGTAGATGATGTAAAAAATGAGAAATACGTTCATTACTAAAATCTTACTACTAAGAAAGGGCTGTGAACAGGGCCGCGTCTCACGCGACTACGGCAGTGATAACAAATATATTTACTAAATTTTGCTTGGGCCAGAAAAAGAGCCGATTGCGGCTCTTTTTCTGATAGGTTATTTGTCTTCCTCTTCGTCGTCTTCTTCGAAACCCTCCTCGTCGTCTTCAGGGTCTTCATCTGTATCTTCATCTTCTTCTGTGTCTTCTTCCTCCTCCGGCGCTTCTTCTTCCCCTTCCTCTTCTTCCGGCTCTTCAATGTCTTTTTCTTCGTCTTCCATTTAATCCACCTCCTTTCTAAAATGTTAAATTGCTTGTTAATTATACCAGCCCTGATCGGATCTATGATGAGTTGTCAACCCTCCGTTTTAAAAGTTTTTTTTGAAGCCATAGCTGGGCGATTCCTGAAAATCGAGTTTCAGTAATGTTGCTGGCATTACTAAATCACGGGCGTATTTTTTGTTGATTTTTTCAGCCGCTAATTCTAAATCAAGAGGTTTCCGGAATTCGCCTGACAAAAATTGCTGATTGTTGTCGATTTTCAAATTGCCAACCCAAACGCCGATTTTGCGAACGGGCTTTTTAAGAACACAACCTTTGAATAAATCCTCCAGATTGAGATATAGATTTCGGCTTAAAGCCGTTTGAAAATAGATTTTTTTGTTCCAGCTGTTGCCGGAAAAGTCGCTGAAACGCAAATAAAGGCCGATTGAGCCAGCTAAAAGGTGATGCTCACGCAACTGCTTAGAGATTTTTCGACAAAAGAAAAGTCCCATTTTTTTTAAATATTCTTTATCAAAAGTATCTTGGGGCAAGGTTCGCGAGCGCGACATACTCTTGATTGTCTGGTTCTCGTAAAAAGGCACAACCTCTGATTGATCAATGCCGCGGGCCATCTTGTAAAGCTTCAAGCCGTAAGTATTAAAAATGAGCGTTAAAGTAGTTTGGTCGATTTGGCGCAAATCTTTAAATGAAAAAATATTTAATTTATTTAGGTGATTTTTTGTTCTCGGGCCAATGCCGCAAGCGTCAGATAATTCAAATTGATCTAAAAATTCTATTTCATCACCCGGGATAACGATTGTTAGGCCGTCTGGCTTTTTAGCTTCGGAGGCGAGTTTAGCCATGAATTTGTTTTGGGCGATACCCGCCGAGCATTTGATGTTTTGACCGATTTCTTCAGCAATTTGTTTTTTTATTTGCTCAACAATTGTTTTGGCCTCGACAAAATTTTCTGCTACGTCAGTCAAATCTAAAAAAGCTTCATCAATGGAAAAAATCTCGATTTCGTTCGTAAAACGGCCAAAAATGTCGATGAAATTTCTCGAAATCGCTTCGTATTTCTTACAATCGGCTTTAACTAAAATAAGGTGCGGACAAATTTTTTTGGCTTCGAAAATCGGCGTACCGGTTTTAATGCCAAGCTTTTTAGCTTCGACCGAGGCGGCGACAATAATCGTTCTTTTAGACGGCCCGGTCACGGCCATCGGTTTTCCCCTAAGGGACGGCCGCGCTTGCTGCTCAACAGAAGCGAAATAACTATTGGCGTCGATATGAGCAATGATGCGATTTAATTGTCCGCTCATTTTTAGTCCGTAAAAATTTCTTCTAAAAACCACTCTAAAGTGAGGCAATTATAAGAAAGCTTGTAACTATTGCCGGCGGCAGAAACCGAAAAACTATGAAAATTCACATTGTCTTGACGGTATTTATATCTTAGGTCAATCGAATCAATCCGAATAAGACGTTTTTTAATTTTAAAACAAAGGGGAGTGATTTGGCCGCGATCGAATTTAGCCAAAACAGAAATTTGTTCGTTTAAATAGTTTTGCCCCATAACTAATTATTAGCGAACAAAACACGAACAGTCAAGCTGATAAACGGCTAGAAGCCAAGATGTTTGAGAATCTCCTCGCCAAAGATTTCTGCCGCGGCGGGACCGTTGGCGGTAATAATGTTGCCGTCTACTTCTAGGGCTTGGCCACTATAGTTTGCTCCCTGTGAAATTAGGGTATCTTTAACACCTTCCCAACTGGTTGCGTTTTTGCCCGAAAGGATTTTGGCGTTAGCTAAGATTGCACTAGCGACGCAAATTGCCGCCACGATTTTGCCTTGAGCGGAAAAATCTTGAGCCAGTTTCGTCATTTCCGGATCGTCAATATATTCGACCATTCCTTGGCCACCTACAAAAACAACCGCATCAAAAGAAGCAACCTCGACCTCGCTCAAAGAATGGCTGGCATTCGTTGTTCCGCCTTCAAAACCGTTAATATCACCGGTTATTTTTGAGGCCGTTTCAACTTCGATACTGTGGCCTTCAAAAATGCCTTTAGGCACAAAATACTCTTCGTCGCGAAAGTTTCGCGGCGCAATGACCATTAAAACTCTAGCCATATTCCTCCTAAAATAAGGATTGTTTAGTGAGTTTTTCTTCTTTTCCCGTTTGGGGAGATTTTTCCGCTTTGGCTTCGGCGGATTGGCTAACTTGGCGATACTTACAATGATCGCAATTTTCACTTCTTGGCGGGATCATATCGCTGTCCAAGCATTTTTTAATTTTTTCCAAGGTCGGCTCGACCCAGCCGTCCTGCCCCTTATGGGAAACGATGTTAACTACGAATTCTAATTTACCATCGAAACTTGTTACATCTTTGCGGGCGTTGGCAAAGACAAAATAAGCCGTATCAGAAACCTTAAAACCGTTGCGGCGAAAAATCCACTGATAAAGCTCGACTTGCCGCTTGTAAGCTTGCTTGTATTCGTCGTTCAAAGAGATTTCTTTTATCGTGCTGGTAGATTTGTAATCTACAATGTATAAAATTCCGTCAGGGTCAGCCCAAACATCGTCGATTATTCCGCTAACAAGAAAATTAGTCGGTTTGTGTAAAGTGGTGGCGCCGAGAAAGTTGCGCTCGTCGTCTCGCCAAACACCTAAATCAGGGTGTTGAAAAGGTACGGCGTTAATTTTATATTTTTCGGCTAGAGCATGTTTCTGCTGGCTCTGGCGTAAAATATCAAATTCTTTTTTCATCAGAACATCAACAGCGTCGTTTAAAGAAAAAGACGGCATTGGCGGCTGATCGATACCTAATCGGCGATCGAGATAAAAGCATCTCGGGCATTTGGAAAAATTCTCAATTTTAGAACGGCTCAAAGTAAACGGTGAGCTTGATTTAGGATCGTAAAGATTTCTTCCTCTTGGAGGATTGTAATACCCCATAAATATAAAATATCAGAAAAATATATTGTTTGAAGCTGTCTGTAATATTTCAGGCGGGAAGTGGTGTGGAGACACCACTTCCCGCCTGTATTCAAAGGCGCGTGTTTAATAGATTGGGAGGGGGAATCCCTAAGCGCGGGGATTATGCCCAATCTACACACGCCTGTTAAGCCCGCTTTAACGGGCGCTGTTAATTGTAGCCGGGTTGTATTTAGGTGTCAATTTTAATAAGATTACGTTATGAATAAATTCAAACGTTTTCTCATTATTTTGATTATTTTGCTTTTTTTGCTAACTTCGGTTTTTTTGTACTGGCTTTAACGGAGGAGAGCTTTTTGCGGCTCTTACTTTTAGTGACGGTTTTACCGGCTTTGCGGGCTTTTTTTCTTTTGGCTGAAGCAATCGATTTAGCCCGACCTTTTAGATCGCGGAGAGCATTCATGTAGTTGATAAAGGCCTCATACGGCGATTCGTACGGGTTGAAATACTTATGCACATCACCGTCGGCAAAGTATTTGGTGCACATATAATAAAAATGGTCGGAAGTTTGCAATTTGCGCCAGTCGCTAATAATTTGATCATCCTCGCTTTGCAGGATTTCTTTTTCCAGTGAATAAACTTTTTTTAAAGCGTCATTTTGCATCGGATTAGACAACCAAGCGGAAAGATCGCGTTCAATATCAGCCCATGAAACGTAGTCTTGAACGTCGAGTTCGCCGGTGTCTTGATAGCGTTCAATCGCTTCTGACGGGGTGACAAAATCGTTGTCTTTGTTTTTTAAAATCTCTTCCGGTAAATTTTTTAAAAATTCAAAAATACCGGTTGTTTCCCATTGATGCTCGCCGAAGGTTTCGTAATCCATAAACAAATTAATCACGTGCCCATTACCATTGGCTTGCGAAATCCATTTGCCGTACTTGGGCGCTTGCAGTGGGTGCTCGGCCCAATCGTGGTTTGAAAAGCGAAAAGCGATATCGTCGGAAAGTTTATAATTGCGCAAAAGTAATTTGAGGTTTTGTGTGCCAGCGGCTTTATGAATGAAGTTTGGGTTGCGCCAATGCAAGATATGATCAGCCCCCTCCATCAAAATTCCTTTATAGCCCATTTTTTCTATTTCTTGCGCCAGAGCGTTGTTGTAAATAAGCTCGGTGTTACGGAAAATTTTTGGCGTTTGACCAAATAGCTCTTGAATTTTTTTTTGGTGCAAGGCGACTTGGTGGCGAAATTCGTTTGGTGAATACAAAAAAGATAACGAATGATAATAAGTTTCGTCTAAGAGTTCGACTTGGCCCGTTTCGACTAATTTCTGAAAGGATTCGATAACTTCGGGCTTATATTTTTCAAACTGTTCTAACAGGGAGCCGGATATCGAATAGCTGATTTTAAATTCGGGGTGTTTCTTGAGTAAATCCAGAAAAACTTGGTTTGCTGGCAAGTAACATTTTTCTGATACTTTTTCTAAGATTTTTTTATTGTCAAGTGTATCAAGATTGGGATTTTCAAAATAATCGTGATCTTGGCCAATGTCGAAAATGGTGTATTTTTTAACACGAAAGGGCTGATGCACTTGAAAATAAAAACAAACTGACGGCATAGAACAATCCTACACGACTTTTTTGTAAGTTTGAAGGCACTTGGCGGCGGCCTGATCCCAGTTGTTATCTTGAACTTCGATCGAACCCATATCGGCCAGACATTGACTCAAGCTTTTGTTGGATAAAACAGATAATATTTTGTTAGCAATTTCGTCAACGTCCCAAAAATCAACTTTCAAAACATTTTTAACTGTTTCGGAAACGCCAGACTGGTTGGAAATAATGGTTGGCGTTTTATTGGCTAGGGCTTCAAGGGCAACGATGCCGAACGGTTCAGACACTGACGGCATAATATAAACATCGGCACTGGAGTAAATACTATTAAGCTTTTCTTGGCTCAAAAAGCCGGTAAAAACGACTTTGTCAGAAATGCCCAAATAAGCAGTTTGATTGATAACTTGTTTTTCCATATCGCCCGAACCGGCCATGATGAAAATAGTGTTGGGTTTAAATTTAATAACCTTTTTGGCCGCTTGTATAAAATAATCCGGTCCCTTTTGAATAGTGATGCGACCCAAGAAAAGAACGATTTTCTTGCCGTTAGCTTTCAATTTTTTAAAGCTTTTTTGTGCTTCAGCAACTTTAGCGGCGTTGATGCCGTTGTGAACAACGTCAATTTTATTTGAATTGACGCCATATTCTTTGATAATACGATTTTTAGTAAATTGGCTAACCGTAATAACGCGGTCGGCGTTTTCTAAGCCCGCTTTTTCGATTTCGAAAATCCTTTGATCGATTGGCCCGTTGCCCGAACGATCAAATTCCGTGGCGTGAACGTGAACAACGAGCGGCTTATGTGAAATTCTTTTGGCTTCGATGCCAGCTGGAAAAGAAAGCCAGTCATGAGCGTGGATAACGTCAAATTTTTTCTTTTTGGCAATTTTGCCGGCTTGTTTGCCGTAGCGGACAACTTCGCCGATTAAATTTGGATCGTATTGGCTGCCGTCTAAAACGACATTTTTTGAATATGAGGAACTGGTTTGATAAGGGCGCAAGGGCGAATCAATTTCGGATATTTCGATTCGATCCGATGCAAAAACAAGGTCGGCAAAAGGCAGTTTGATATTCTGTCTTTTTGGCAACACAAAAGTTATCCTAGACCCCCTCTTGGAAAGCGATTCGGCTAACTCATAACAAGCCACACCCAACCCTCCCGAATTGAAGGGCGGCAATTCCCAGCCGAACATCAAAATTTTCTGCTCCTCTAACGGTTTTTCCTGTCTTGGAGCAAAAGACTTTACTTTCGAGAGAAGGGCAGATAAGGAATCCCTATATTTCTTTCTAGCGTACCTGCTAATTTGCATAAAAAATGCCCTTCGTCAAGAAATGAAAAATGTGCTGTTTATTGAAGAATATCATTTCGATATCAATATAACAACGCTTCGACTTTTGACATTATAATTTTGGCCATCGACCTGTTTTTCTTGGCCAATTTCACAAATATCATCAGGGGAATTGAGGGAAGTGTCAGAAAATCTAAACCATTTTTTACCAACTATTTTGGGGATTTCAAAATCTAAATCTTGACTATCCATATTCATCATGACATGAATGTCTGAATCTTGGGTTTTGGCGCCAAAAGTGATTGAAAGTACTCGAGAGCTTGGATCATTCCAGCCCGGATTATTGATTGAACAGCCAGAAAAACTAATATCAGGGACACCATCTTTATTAATTTCCCCGCAAAAGAAATCTTTACAATGTAGGGTGTATTTTCTCTTTTTTAGCAAAATCATCTGACGGAAAAATCTTAATAAATCTTTGTTTTTTTCAACCAGCTCCCAATCGAACCAACTGATTTCGTTATCTTGGCAGTAAGTGTTGTTGTTGCCTTTTTGAGTATGGCCGACTTCATCGCCAGAAAGAATCATCGGCACGCCACGTGAGATCAACAAGATTGAGGCGAGATTTTTAATTTGCCGTTTTCTTAAACGGTTGATATTTTCGTCATCAGTTTCACCTTCAGCCCCACAATTCCAGCTACAATTATTATCGATGCCATCACGGCCGTTTTCGCCGTTAGCTTCGTTGTGTTTGTTGTCATAAGAAACCAAATCCATCATCGTAAAGCCGTCGTGGCTAGTAATAAAATTAACACTGTTAATCGGCAAGCCACCCTTTGTCTGATAAATATCGGCGCTACCGGAAATTCTGGAGGCGACCGCGCCGGCTAAGCCAGGATCGCCTTTAACAAACCTTCTGATCTCATCACGGAATCTTCCGTTCCACTCGGCCCAACGATAGCCCGGGAAATAACCCACTTGATATAATCCGGCGGCGTCCCAGGCCTCGGCAATTATTTTAGTGTCGTAAAGAACCTCGGAAAGTTCAATCGCCCAAGGCACTGGCGGGCGGGCCATTGGCGTGCCGTCTTCGCCACGAGATAATATTGAAGCTTCATCGAATCTAAAACCGTCAATATGGAATTCTTTGACCCAGTATTCAAGACAGTCGGTAATAAATTTAACGACTACGGGGTGATTGCAATTTAGGGTGTTGCCGCAACCAGAAAAGTCCATGTAGTAGTTTTTGTCAGGTGAAAGCATGTAATAAATGCTATTGTCCAAACCTTTCATGCTGATTGTGGGGCCGTTTTGATTGCCCTCGCCAGTATAACCAAAAACAATATCCAAAATTACTTCAATTTCAGCTTTGTGCAAAGCTTTAACTAAATCTTTGAGCTCGTCCAAACTATTAGGATCGGATTGTTCAATAAGATAAGAATTTTCAGGGGAAAAGAAACCGACCGTGCCGTAACCCCAATAATTTTTTAGGCCGTTTTGTGGGAGAGTGCCTTTGCTATCAAATTTAAAAATTGGAAGCAATTCAACGGCGGTGACGCCTAAATCTTTTAAGTAGGGGATTTTTTCGATTAAAGATTTGAATTTGCCCGGATTTTCCACGCCAGAGGTTTCGGATTTGGTAAAAGAACCAACGTGCATTTCATAAATGATTGTTTCGTTCATGGGCTTGCCAAGCGGCTGATCACCGTCCCAATCGTAGTCATTTTTGCCGGTGACAATGGCGCGCATTGAAGCATCTAGATTGTCGCTGTCATCAATGGATTTTTGCCGGTCCCAAAGATCGTCGCTGACCAACTTGGCGTAAGGGTCAATAATAATTTTTTTGCTATTAAAACGTTGGCCGGTAGCCGGATCATTCGGCCCCTCGACGCGATAAGCATAAAAAACACCCGGTTTCAGACCTTCAACAAAAATATGCCAAAAATTAAATGTGTTATTTTTCGTGTCGTCAAGTTTGATTATTTGAAACGGCTCTTTATCTTGAGAATCATTAAAAAGCAACAGCTCAACTGAAGTTGCGTTTTCGCTAAACACCGAAAAATTTACACCGTCTTTATAAGAATTTGCTCCTAACGGTTGGGGCCATCCTCTCCTTGTTTTGTACATTGTGTTCATTATATCAAACCCCGAAAAAAATATCTAAATAGCGGTCGCTATTTAGATATTTTATGTTATTATTTAAATACACCAGCAAAAAATATATTTTTAAGGAATAATTAAATGGACGAGAGGCCAAATGCAACCGGGGGTTTTAGTGAGGTAGGTGACATTACTGGACCAGAATCGAATTCGCAAGCTGAAGTGGATTTAAATAGTGTTCTTGACGAATTAAAAAGTAACCCCGATGTTTTTTTAAGTGCCGAAATCGCCAACAAGCTGATCGAAGCCGGAAGAGGTGCGGCGGTTGCCCAATATCTTGACAACTTCCAAGGCCTAAACCACACCGAAATCGCCATCAAGCTGATCGAAGCCGGAGAGGGTCGGGAGGTTACCGACAATCTTGACAACTTCCAAGGCCTAAACCACACCGAAATCGCCAATAAGCTGATTGAAGCCGGAGAGGGTGATGTGGTTGTCCGCTATCTTCCCAGTTTTCAAGGCCTAAACGCCGAAGTTGCCAACAAGCTGATCGAAGCCGGAAGAGGTGTGGCGGTTGCCCAACATCTTGGAAAATTTCAAGGCCTAAACCACACCGAAATCGCCAACAAGCTGATCGAAGTCAGAGAGGGTCTGGCGGTTGCTAAACATCTTGACAACTTCCAAGGCCTAAACCACACCGAAATCGCCATCAAGCTGATCGAAGCCGGAAGAGGTGTGGCGGTTGCCTACTATCTTGACAAATTTCAGAGCCTAGACGCCGAAGTTGCCAACAAGCTGATCGAAGCCGGAAGAGGTGTGGCGGTTGCCCAACATCTTGGAAAATTTCAAGGCCTAAACCACACCGAAATCGCCAACAAGCTGATTGAAGCCGGAGAGGGTGATGTGGTTGTCCGCTATCTTCCCAGTTTCCGAGGCCTAAACGCCGAAGTTGCCAACAAGCTGATCGAAGCCGAAAGAGGTGTGGCGGTTGCCCAACATCTTGACAACTTCCAAGGCCTAAACCACACCGAAATCGCCAATAAGCTGATTGAAGCCGGAGAGGGTCGGGAGGTTGTTCTAAACCTTGACAAATTTCAAGGCCTAAGCCACACCGAAATCGCCAATAAGCTGATTGAAGCCGGAGAGGGTCGGGAGGTTGTTCTAAACCTTGACAAATTTCAAGGCCTAAACGCCGAAGTTGCCAACAAGCTGATCGAAGCCGAAGGGGGTGGGGCGGTTGCCCAATACCTTGCCAACTTCCAAGACTTAAACGCCGAAATCGCCAAAAAACTGATTGAAGCCGGATTCTTCCTTAACGTTATTCAAAAAAGCAGTAGTTTTGAAAGTG
>CAZOJE010000006.1:0-59330 GCA_964580065.1 uncultured Candidatus Saccharibacteria bacterium | reverse complement strand
CCGCCATGTACCGCGGCAAAATCAAAGATTTTGGCCTGGTACATGGCGACGCCAAAGTTTTATTACACTTATGTTTTATTATCTTTGAAAGACAATAAATTTTATATCGGATCCACTTCTGATTTGAAAAAACGTTTTATAGCTCATTACAAAGGTATGGTTAATGCCACCAAAAATAGATTGCCAGTGAAATTAATCTTTTATGAAGCTTATTTAAATAAATATGATGCAATTCGTCGGGAAGATTATTTTAAAACCTCAAAAGGTAAGCAGACTTTAAGAAATATGCTTAAGAAGTATTTGAGCAAAGATCGTACGTGAAGGCAGAGCGTCAAAAATTCAAATAGTTTTTGAGGGGGAAAATACATTTATTAATCAGGGCAAAAGAAATTTTTTAATCATTTATGAACAAAACCAAACTCATCCTTAAGCAAAATCCAACTCTCCCCGATTTTCAAGATTATGTCGCGCAACTTGTAAAGGAACGTGGTTTTGACAAAGAAACGGTACCGGAAATGTTTATGCTATTTCTCGAAGAATGTGGCGAAATGGCAAAAGCGGCGCGGAAAACACAGAAAATTAAAACCGATAAAAATTCCGAGAAATTTCATCTCGCTCACGAAGCGTCTGACGTGTTGACTTACCTTCTGGATATTTGCAATCACTTTGAAATAGATCTCGAAAAAGCATTTCGAGAAAAAGAAGAAATTAACAAAAAAAGACTTTGGGAATAGAATTTGTAAAGTTGAACCTGTTGTCAAAACAAAAATCAGATGATTTTTTTATGTCGGTACGCGGGCCGAAAAGCTCTAAATTACCAGTATGTGGTGAAGGAATGCAAAGCGAGCTATTTTTAGAATACACTGTGGGGCCAAGCTCCAGAATGCAATAAAACGACTTAGATACCGAAATATCTTACCGACAGATTTGCTATTGAGAAGATTTATGGGTTTGTTTTTTAGACGGCTTGTGGGCGGAAGTTGGGGCCTGAGGCTATTATAAAAATTTTGTAGTTTGACTAATAACAGAAAATATTGAAAAAATGAAAATATGAGTAAGACGTTACGTTTAGGAAAATATGAACATTTCAAGGGTAAGCAATACGAAGTGATTGGGATTGCGCGACACAGCGAAACCCTAGAGGAATTAGTTGTTTACCGTGCTTTGTACGGTGAGGGTGATTTATGGGCCAGACCGTTAAGATGTTTTTAGAAACAGTTGAGCTCCGGGGTAAGAAAGTCCCAAGATTTAGGTTTATTAAAAGCTAAGAGACACTGTCTAAAATTTGGTTACGTCCTCTTGACAAAATGTAACCAATGTTACATAATCTAAAACATGGGTAACAGGGAATATTTAACGACATCGGAATTGGCTGAAATCATGGGTTTGAGCCGCGTTCAGGTTTTTCGTAAGATTAAAGCCGGGGAAATTCCCGCCGAGCGCATTGGCAATATTTATGCTATTCCCCGCGAATTTGCTGCTTCGTTGAGCGGTGAAATGACTAGCTCCGACGAACGCAAAATCGAAAAAGGCATCATTAAGGTCATCGAAGAATACGGTGAAGTCTTAAAAAAACTGGCGGACCAATGAAGACACGCAAAATCGGTCTTGACCACATCGAGAAAATTGCCCATCAGCTAGCCGTTTCAACTATGAGCTGGGACGAACCAATTCCAGCTTTTCGCACAAGATTTCCGAAAGTTTTGGAAAGTTGTGTAGCGGCGCCTTTTGCTACTTATGCCGGTCGCGACCTCTATCCGAATCTGGCTGATAAGGCGGCAATGCTTTTTTATCTGCTGATTAAAAATCACCCCTTTCAAAACGGCAACAAACGGCTGGCGGTAACTAGCTTAATGATTTTTTTATTTTTAAATGAGCACTGGCTCTCGGTCGAGCCGCAAAAGCTGTATAATTTAGCTGTTTGGGTGGCGGAGTCCGATCCCGATTTGCGCGATGGTGTGGTAATGGGATTGAAAGACTTTATTGGAAAATATGCGAAAAAAGTGAGGACAAAATGAAAAAAAATCTCAAAATCGCTATTGGCGTTTTTTTGATTTTAGCCATTATTTTAGCGGTGAGGATAATTTTTGGCGGGCCAGAGGATAGCTGGATTTGCCAAGACGGTCGCTGGGTTTCGCACGGTAGTCCTTCTGGCGATATGCCGACCGAAGAATGCAAATAATTTTGATGGTAGAATATAAGTGCTTCTTTATAAACTAATTTTTGGTTATTTTTATGGCTGATTTAGATAATGCCCTGCAAATGTTTGCCCGTTCTGGCGAAGAAAAAGCGACAAGAGAAAAATCCCAGTCGCTATCATTGCCATATGTTAATTTAGTTGGCTACCCTTTTACGCCAGACGTTTTGACGGTTATCCCCAAGGAGGAGGCGACCAAGTATCGGGTTATAGCTTTTTTTAAGCTTAATAACGATGTTCGGGTGGCGACTGACGATCCGGCTAACCCGGCCTTAATACCGGCGCTAAAACAGTTGGCGGTAGCAACTAGAGCAAAGTTTTATCTGCACCTTTGCTCAAAGACCAGTTTGGATTACGCGCTCTCACAGCTTGAATTCGTCAAAGAAGCGCCTAAGACGTTGGAAAGGCACGTAATCTCCTCCGGAGGATTAAGATCAAAATTCGACGATACCACAAGCTTGTCGCTGATCGGCCAAAGGATATTGGAAACACCAGTAACGGAAATTCTGGATATGGCTTTTGGTGGGGCCATTCGGGTAGACGCTTCGGACATTCACATTGAACCGATCGAAGATGGCGCCCGGATTCGTTTTAGGATTGATGGAATTTTGCAGGATATTGTTCAGGTTCCTCACGAAAGCTATACGGCAATACGCAACAGAATCAAATATTTAGCTAAGCTCAAACTCAATGTGGCCGACCAGCCCCAAGATGGGCGTTTCGACATTCAAATCGACGAACAATTAGTCGATGTTAGGGTTTCGCTCATGCCGGGCGCGTGGGGTGAGGTGATTGTTTTAAGACTGCTTAATCCTTCGGGGGCGATAATTTCTTTAGTTGAGTTGGGTTTTAGGCCGGATATTTTGAAAATGGTTGAAGAGGCGATTGCCAAACCCAATGGTGCGATTTTTAACACCGGTCCCACTGGTTCGGGTAAAACAACAACCCTTTACGCTATTTTGCAACAGCTGAACAAACCTGAAGTTAAAATTGTTACGCTTGAAGATCCGATCGAGTATCGCATTGACGGGATTGACCAAAGTCAAATCAAGCCAGATGCCGGCTTTGATTTTGCCAGCGGCCTCAAGCATGCTTTGCGCCAAGACCCTGATGTTATTATGGTTGGTGAAATTCGCGATAAAGAAACCGCCGAAACGGCTTTGCAGGCTTCATTAACAGGGCACTTGGTTTTAACTACCTTGCATACTAATTCGGCGCCCTCGAGCATTCCGCGTCTTTTGGATATGGGCGTTAAACCGTTTCTGCTTTCGGGCTCGATTAATTTGATTATCGCCCAGCGATTAGTGAGAAAAACTTGTCCCAGCTGTCACGGTGGGGCGGCCATGCCGACGTGCTCTGTTTGCAAAGGCACTGGTTTTAAGGGGAGAGTGGCTATCGCTGAAGCGATGAAAATTACACCCAAAATTGAACAACTGATTCAAGAAAGCGCGTCAGTAACGGACTACGAAAAAGCCGCCCGCGAAGATGGAATGATTACCATGTATGCGGACGGCTTACAAAAAGTGCGAGATGGCTTGACGACTGAAGAAGAAGTCAAGCGCGTTGCTTTAGAGAGCTATTAGCCGTTGTTTTTGAAACCGCCGACGCCACCGGTAAGTCCACCGACAACAGCTTTGTAGATGATTAATGCTAGGGAAACGATAATGATACCGATAATAGCGTTGGTGATAGCGGTGCGGCCCTTGCCGGCTTTTTCGGCGTCGCCGCCAGCAGTTACATAAATAATACCGCCCCAGATCAGGTAAACAACCGCCAAGATGCCAACAACCCATAAAACTACACTGATGATTCTGTCGATTATTTCTCCTGGTGTGCCGGTTAATAAAGTTATCCCTTCGGTATCGCTAATTTCTGTTGTAGCAGCTAGCGCTTTTGTGCCTACCATGGCGGCAGAGAGTACCGCAAAACCGGCTTTGGTAGTGTACTCCTTTAGCTTATTACAAGTTCTACTCATTTTCCTCCTCTAAAACTTATTTGCCTTAAATTATAAAGTCATTTTCAAAATATGCAACAACTTTGGTGACTTAATCAAGCCCGAAAAACAAAACCTCATCTAAAAAGTAATTATTTTTTCTTCTTCATCAGAAGAGATGAAAATTTTGTTTCGATTAATCAGTCTTACCTGAAGCGTTGAATCAAGCGCGGCGGCAATCCGAGTATTTTCGGTTGAAGTAAAAGAACTTTTATAGATGCTGCCGGATTGAACAAAAACATAATAAGTATCTTCCAGCCAGTCCATGTCGTCTAGGGCAATGTTGCTGATTTCCTTGGCCACTTCTTTGGATTGCCATTTAACGATTTGAACTTTATTTTGGTCGCCAGATACAGTTTGCACGCCGACATATTGGCTGTTAAGAACTGATTTAATTTTTAACCCTTCGCCGGAAATAAATTTGGTCGAAGCGCCATTCGAGGTATTAACAACATAACTATTTGCCTGACTGACATCGAAGGAAAATTCGTAAATAATGACATAATTTTCGTTTATCGGCTCAATGACGAAAGGGTCGGCTGATGGTAACGGAAAGCTTTGGCTTTTTCCGGCCACTGTCAAAATGTTTAAAGTGCTGGATTTGTCGCCGATTGACTGATAAATTATTTTTCCGTCGGCGGTGAAGTGGGGCGAGTAAACTTTTTCTTTTGTCAGTGTTTCGGCTTCGGCGGCTATATCGACAACGGTCAAATTTTCTTCATCGTCATGTGAGTCGCTTACTGCGTTCGTATAAAGCAAATATTTTTTATCGGGCGATATTTCACTGTAAGCCGGTTGCGTTCCGACATAAGCGATTTTTTTGTAGCTGTCGGTTTGGCTATCATATAACTCAACTGTGTCTTCGTCCGCGTTATATCTCACCCTGTCGCCTTGATTGTTAAAATTTATGACGGGGTTTTGCGTTGTAGAAGTTTCCGTTTGACCCTTATTTTTAGTTGCCAAAATATAAACAATCAGACCAAGAGCAACGATACAAATAATTATTAAGAGAATTTTTTTATTCATCTCCACCTCCCAAAACTACCATCTTCCAAATCCCACTAGCCCATTGGCCTTGGTCCTAACCTCGTCATAAGTATAGGTATAGTATTTGACTTCGTTCCGGCTGGTGTTTCCTTCAACAATGCCTAATTGTTTGGCGGCGGCATAATTGGTGATTACCATGCCGATGTGCCCCTTGTCGCCGCCACGATCCCAAACAACGATGTCGCCGGCGCCGGCTTGAGCAGGATCACGAAAAGTGCTGTGGTCATTGTCTTTATACCATTGCAAAACTTGTTTAGATCCTCCCATTTTCGGGATAGGCAAGCCGGCTTTTCTCATTGCCCATGTTACGAAGTATGCGCACCATTGGTTCCCGTTATAACCGTTGTAGGGAGTCAAATCATCAACGTATTTTTTACCAACCTCGCCTAGGGCGACTTTGGCGGCACTGCTACCGATTTTTGATAAATCGGGAATGTTGGTTGTTTCAGACGCAGTAGTGACGTTATTGGGCTTGTACAAATTAGAAATACTTTCCGATATTTTACTAATTAAATCTCCGCCGGCTGATGGCCCGCTCGAAAGCTTGCTTGGACAGGCCTTTTTGGTCGAGGTTGTTTGTGTTGTCTGGCTTGGGCTGGCGGTCGGACTTTGGGTGTTTTGTGCCAATTTTAAACCAGCCGACTTGGCCGTGTCAGGATTAAAGCCCAAGGCGGAACAAACAACAAAACCGGCCGTAGCAAGTATTAAGGTGTGCTTATAATTGAATTTTATTTTTGTTGAATCCATTTTATTTCAGCTTGACAATAACGATTTCGTAAGTGCCGTTTTGAGCGTGGGGAAGAGATTTTAGTTGGGGAATGACTGTAGAACGTTGCGAGCAAGGAACAAACAGGTCGAGATAGGCCTGATTAGCGTGGTTCCCCTTGGCGTAGTGGTCTCTAATTTTAATTGGTTGATTGTTGTTAAATCCCGGGATAACAATCCCGTAATTTTCTCTTTGGTCCCAAGGGATAATATTATCGGTAGTCGGCTCGGCGAAGACAAACCGTTCGGCCGTTCCGTCTGATTTTACCCATTGGAGCGACCCATTTTTCATCGCGAATTTTCCGCTACCGTCGGCCGTTGCGGCTCCGCCGCCAGTTGAACAGTCGCAGGTGTTATATGGCCTGATGCAAGGGCTATAGGTCGTTATATTTACCCTCATTTTTTTGCCGTTAGTTAAATCAACCGGCGTATTACTGGCGGCGCTAGATTGGGTTGATCGGTCTGGCAAGGGGCTGCCGGTACATTCACTTTTGATCGCATCATTGATCCAATAACCGATTTCTGCGCTTGTGGGATCGCCGGTGCCCCAACATGGGCCGGCGGCCGTGGCTCCTTCATTAAAATGATGAGTAAAAAAGTTTTTGTCGCCTCCTGTGACAGCAGCGCGCATTTCGTCTTTGTTTGATCTTTCAAAAAAACCGACTTGAGTCGCTTTGGCCATCGCTTCTTCGGCTGAAGCGGCTTTGACTTGATCGCGGCGAATCCAATCTTCTTTGCTGTCTAAAATTGGATCCCGCTTGGGCTGACCGTCGCTAAGATATTCCGTTGGCTCTTTTTCCAAATAGTTCGAAACGCACCAAAGATCGCCGCTATAAACCAGTTTGGATTGTTCACCGGTGGGGGCGGTAAAACCAACGCCCAAAGCCAAAAGAGCCATTCCGATCAAGGAAGTGGCAAGAACGGGTATCGAAATGGCGGATTTAAATTTATTAATAATTACCTCACGTCTAATTTAATTCTCGGCGGCTGGGTCGGTTTTTACGTCATTTTGTATTCCTTCGTTGGCGTTTTCGGTCCTGATATTCTCAACGGGAGTACCGGCCAATGTTTTAATCATTGTTCGATAAATAATAAAAGAACAGGAGAAGATTACTATGCCAATAATTGTACCGATGATGGTTTTCTTGGCGCTTTGTGCTTTTTCAGGGTCGCCGCCGGCGGTCATGTACTGGATACCACCATAAATTATTATGATGACGGCCGCCACGGCAAAAACCCACATCAAAACGCTAATAAAGCGGTAAATCATAAAATCCGGTGTAGTGTAATTTTGCTGGATTTGGCCTAGATTATTAAAACCCGGCTGAACCTGCGAGCTGATGGGATTGGTTAAATCTTCAATGTTAAATGCCATATTCTGTTATTAAATATCAAAAGGATTGCTATTATTGGTGGAATCATCGATGTTTTGCTCGACGGGGGCAGCGGAATTGTTTCTGGTTTCATAATTTTTATCGATAATGATGCGCTGGACATAAGTTGAGATAGAAAACGCTAATACCGCGATTAGAAAACCGACGATCGCAAAAGTAATGGTTTTTTTGGCATTTTCGGCCTTGGCGTCGTTGCCGTAAGCGGTGAAATACTGAAATGAACCGTAAAAAACAAACACGACTGTAATGAAAATCAGCGCGCTCATGATAATAGGGAAGATATTGCCGCTTAGCCAAGCCATCAGGGCATCTCGGATTCCTGAAGCCATTGCGGCGGTGCCATTGGTTGATGTAACGGCGTTATTGATCTGATCTTCAACTCCGCCAATGCCTAAATTTGGTAAAGCCAACTTTTCCTCCTATTTTTTATGACCACACACCGGGTCGGACAAACCAAACAACTAGTTTAATCAGTAACATTACCGATGAAGCGGCGATGATGCCGATCGCTGTCCAAGTGATGTTTTTTTTCGCTTGCGCCTGCTTGCTGGCGTCACCAAAAGCGAGGGCGTAAGTTACTCCGGCAATAAGCAAGGCAATAATGGCAAAAGCGCCCAAGAAAACAGGAATTCTGTTAAGAAGACTGTTTATCAAGGCCGTTGGGTCGGGAGTGGGGTCGTATTGGTTTAGCGTGCTTTGCAAGTCGGCTGCTAAGGTCTTACCGGCCAATATTATTAATAAATTTTTCATTTTATGAACTTAAAATTTTTACAATGGCCCAAGCGCAAAGCAGGAGGGCCTCGCCCGATATAGCTCCAACAATCAGCTCCTTTGCTTTGCCGACTTTACTAGCATCACCGGCGCTTATTGCGTACATAATTCCGCCAATCATAATGACAAAACCGGCTAAAATCGAGCCGATTGGTAAAAGAAGATTTTGATAAAAATCTCCTACCATTGTGTATAACTCGGCCGTGTCATTGTCGATTTGCTGTCCGGCGGCTAGGCTAATCCACGGCGAAAAAATCACGATGCCGGCCAAAATTGTTGAGGCAGCATTCTTTTTTTTATTCACTGGACTCCTCGGCATTATCGGTTTGACTTTGGCTCGAATTAGACGAACTGGCGGCTGTAGCCCATTTCGACAAACTTTTTTGCAGTACCGCGCTAACATCGGCGTTGGCTTTGTCGACAGCATCCTTAGTGGCCGTGCCGGTTCGGGCGCGGGCAATCATGCTAATAAATACTCCGTCGACTTCATTGGGCAATGTTCCTTTATACCAAACGTCGGCATAAGTTTTTTGATTGGCAAAGGCCTCGAATTTTGCCTTGCCCGCTTGGTCTTTGAGAGCTGATGGCAATTTCATGGCGCTCAAATAAGGGCTGGCGCCGCTTTTTGATGTTATGTATTTGATGAATGTCCAAGCGGCTTGCTGGCGAGCAGGGTCGGCTTTAGCGTTAGGGGCGGTTTCAACCATCATGCGGGCGGTAGTTTTGAGCAGCGAGCTGTTGGTTGGGATAGTCGGATCAACAATTTGGGGCAGGGCGGCAACGTCAATGGAACTTTTGATGCTTGGCGCTTTGTTGACGATCACACTGTAAGCCGAAGCGTAATGAATCAGCATGGCGGTTTGACCGTTGGCAAAAGCATTCAAACTACTGTCGGAAATCGTGTTGTTCCAAGTATATAGAGGATCGGAAGGATTGGAAAATCTCAAATAAAATTTTAAAGCTTCTTCGCCGGGTATTACTTGGCCGACCGATGTCGAGCCAACCTGATTAAAAGTAGCTGAATTCAAATCTTCCGAGGTCAGTTTGGTTTTATTTTGCATCATGATTGCCTGCAAAATATCGTAAGAGCGCTCCACATTTTCGGCCGTGCCAAGAGCAATGGCGGCTTGAGAAATATTATCGCCGTCCGAGACTTTGATATAAGGTATAATATCGGCGAGCTCCTGCCATGTTTTAGGGGCGGTGGTGATTTTGGTTTTTTTGGCCTTTAGCTCTTCGGCGGTCAAATTATTTTTTGAGGTGGTCCTTAAATTTTCCGCCGCCTTTTCTAAAATATCTTTATTCAAATAAAGGGCTAAGGTATCCATGGCCATGGGCAAACCGTAAATCTTGGCACTGCCGGAAGAATTAAATGTGACACTCTTGACGACGGCCGGTTCAAAGAGGTCGGCGACATATTGGTCGGACGTTTTGCCGGTTTTCTTTTTGGCCGATAAATCACTTTCAAAAAGAGTGTCGGATGCTGGCGTCAGGGCGGTTATCCAAGCTGGCAAATCCTCGGCTGGTAGACTCAAAATATCCGGAACATTTTCGACGGTAGCGTGAGCGCTTAAAGCGTTTTTGGCTTCTTCGGTATAAGTGCGGATGTCTTTAGTGACGATTTCTATTTTTATATTAGAGTGTTCAGACTCAAACTGCGATTTTATCTCGTTTAAAGTTTCGATGGGAGCGTCTGTGCTTGGTCTCCACCAATAAAGAGTGACTTTGCTGGCAGTGGACTGACTTGAGCCGCCGCTACAGCCCGTTAGCCCGAGTGCTAATGCGATCATCAGTACAACGGTAACGATTTTTTTCACTTTTGCCCCTCCTCGTTGTATGGGTTTTCAACCAATTTTGCTTCTTTCAGTCCTGTGCTATCGACAAAGAAAATTTTCTTACCCAAAACAGCCACAAAATCAGAGTTTTGTAACCCGCTTACTTCAGCATAGATAATCTTTGCCTTTGTGTCAAAATTAAAAACAACGGGTTTGTTAGCATCAACAAAAACAATCGATTTCTCGTCAACCCAATTAACTTGTCCGACCTTGGTTTTTTGTCCAGTCGACTCAACTTGATTACCTTTAATTTTAAAAATTTCTCCGGCGGAATCTTGGGCAAAACCGTAGGTCCCTTTCGGTCCCCAGCTAGCCGTAACAAAATTATTTTTATCAGAGATTTTTTCGTAACTTCGATTGGCGAGGTTCAGCTTGCCCAGCTCTCCTCCGGTAAGCAAAACATTATCGGCGTTATTGCCCCAGTCGAGCGAGAGGTTCGAAAAATTACTATCCGAAAGATCCATAATGATCTCGGGTTTCTTATGGTTTCTGTCGGCTAAAATCAGGTTCCAGCCGTAATCGGTTTTTAAATCATAAATGATTCGGGAGTTTACTCCTTCGGCATAACGGCTGTCGCTTCGGTTCAAAGTAAAGTCGCTAATAAGAGTGGGGTCGGGCGGCAGTTTGGCCTCTAGCTGGTTGATAAGATCGGATTTTAGAAAGTCAACAACCTTGAGGGCCTCGCTGTCGAGAATGACGGCAAAGGCGTTGTCGTTGGAGGGAAAAAACTTGGTAGGTTTTTTAAACGTGCCGACGGAAAGCTCGCTAGTTCGGGCCGCTTCATTTTCTTGGGGCACAGCCAACATGATTTTGCCGTTGGCGCTAACAAAATCGACTACTTTTCCATCAAAGCTTTTTGTCGCCAAAGTGGCGCCGGCGGCCACTAGCTCGGAAGATGTTTCTTTAACGAAAGAAAAATTAAGATCAATTTTTTCGCCCGGGTTAATGTTGCGGTTAAGAACGTATGAGCTATAACCGGACTTGGTTATCTGCAGGGAAACATTGCCGGGCAGTAAACGGTGTTTGCCCGTGCCGATCGTTTTGCCATTTAGAGTAATTTGATCTGGAGCGGAAGTGGGGTCGATGGTGATAACGATCTGATAAAAAAACCAGAAATAAGCAAAACCGCCAGCCAATAAAATAACTAAAATAAGCGCACTAATTTTTAGCCAACGCGGTGAACCGCCTTTTTTGATAACCGCTTTGTTTTTGGCCGAGTCGATTTGACTAAGACCGTTCTTGACCGGTGGAACAGAAGGGCCAATTTTTGCTTGCTGGGACGGTTGGGACGTCGGTTCGAGTGGCGGAATGGGTTTAGTCGTGCCGTTTTGGCCGCTAGCTGGCGGCACCGAGGTTTTTTCTGGCGTGGCCGCTGCCGGTGTATTGGACGTTGGTGTATTGGACGTTGGCGCCGGTTCAGAAGCGGCAGCGTCTTTTATTTGAGGTTTTTCATCTTTGGTAGGTTGATCCTCATCGAGGGACATGTTCTCGATTTCGTTGATGGGACTGAAATTGTCGTTATCGTTTGGCATTATTTTGATTTATGGGGATTGCTTGCCCTAGATTATTGTTGGCGGCCGGGGGCGCGGCGGGCGCGCTTGTCGGTGGAGCCGGTTGTGGTGCACTTGTCGCCGCCGGCGGCGTAGAAGCGGCCGGCGGGTTTGCAGGAGCTGATGCCGCTGCCGCCGGCGCACTCGTCGCCGGTGCGCTTGATGGCGCTTTAGAAGCGTTTGGGGTCGGCGGTTGTGCCACCGCCGGCGCATTCATCGGCGCCGTCGGGCGATTATTATTAGTCGGACTCGCCGCGGCAAAATCAGAATTAGGTGTTTGTGTCTGGTCCATTGGCGTATCGATCGAATCGGCGCTAATGGCTGGGCCGATTGGCGATTGCGACTCTTCCTCCTCTTGCTGTTGTTGCAAGAGTTGCTTTGGGTCGGTAGTAATGATTTGGTCTTCGGCGTAGGAAGCAATAATTTTTACCGCCACGTGGCTTGAACCGGCAAAAAACAATCCTTCGCCTACATCTGATTCTAAAAGGAGAAACTTTTCGCCCTCGGTAAGATGAAATACTTCGGCTAATTTTTCAACGGCGGCGGGCGATTGCTTCAGAAGTATTTGCATTGAAGAGTTGTTCAGAATAGCACGCCCTTGTTCGCTACCAAGAAAGTCTTCTACGTCTTGAGAAATAATGCTTAAACCAAGAAAATATTTGCGGGCGCGTTTGGCCAATGAATAAAGATACTTGGCGGAATCGGGATATTGCATTAAAATCCAGGCCTCGTCAACAATTAACAGGCGTTTGCGCATTTCAAATCGTACTTGGGCCCAAATGTAGTTCAAAATCATATACATGGCCAACGGTCGCAGGGCCTCTTCAAGATTTCGAATTGAAAAGACAATGAAACCGCGATCGAGCTGAAAATTAGTTGGCTGGTTAAATAAGCCGGCAAAAGTTCCTTCAGTATACTTAGTCAGACGGCGCGTTAGACTTTCGGCGCCGACGGTGTTTTGCAAAACACCTTGCAGATCTTGCAGTAGCGGTGGGGTGTTGGTGTGAGTGGCAACGTCTTCGGTAATATCGCGCAAAGAGTAAGTATCATAAATCGCTTTGTCTAAAATAGCGTCTTCTTCGGGCGTAACCCCGCCAACCATTAAGGCAACCAAACCTTTAATGTCAGTGGCGGCAGTGCGTAAAACGGCGGCCCCATCTTCATCTTGGGCCACTTTGGGCAAATCAAACGGATTGATTCGCTTATCGGAATTTAGTGAAAAATCGAAGAAAGACCCGCCAACAGCTTCACAAAGGGCCTGATATTCGTTTTCCGGATCAATCACAATAACGTCTGTCCCGAGCATCAAACTTCTCAAGGCCTCAAGTTTAACGCAATAAGATTTACCAGCACCGGATTTGGCAAAAACAACCTGGTTGGCGTTTTCCAAATCAAACCGGTCGAAAAGTATGAGCGAATTATTGTGGCGATTGATACCGTACAGGACACCTTTGTTTGAGGTCAGTTCGGCTGAAACGAAAGGAAAGGTTGTCGAAATCGAATTTGTATCAAGATTTTTCGTAATCATGAGTTCGTCTTCGGCTAGGGGCAGAGTGGTGTGAAAGCCTTGCTCCATTTGAAAAATTGACTGCTTGGTATAAACCAGCAGCCCGCCCAATATTGAAGTAAGTTGTTCGGTAGCTTGATTCAACTCTTCGATTTTTTTAGCGTAAATCGTAAAATACAGGCCGAATTTAAAGATTCTCTGCTGGCCTGAAACCAAATCGTCACGTAGCTGGTCGATGTTGGAAATGGCCGTATCGAGCTGGGGATCGCGAACTAGACCTTTTTCTTGATCGATCTGGCGGGTTGATTCTAGTCGGCCGGCTTGTTTGCGCATCTGCTCAAGAAAAATATTTGAATCAAGCGGGGTGATGTGCATACCGACGTCCATCGAAATATCGTAATTGATTACTGGCGATAGCCAGTTGGTGTTTAAAAACTGGGGATAAGAGTAAACAAAAAGCGTTTTGATAAATAAGTCGTTGATTTGCAAAAAATTTGGGTTGATCAAAAAACTAGCCGGCGACACAAAATCGATCATCGAAGCGGAGGATTGCTCGATGGCTTTCTCGGCTTGTTTCATTTTTTTCTCTTGGGGGCTGCTAAATAATCCCATTTTTATTTTCCTTGCTCGGCCTCGCCGGCGGCCGGTTTAGTTTGCTCGGTTGTTTGCTGTTGGGCGCCGATAGAGCCAACATTCTCTTCGAGTTGGGCTTTCATCGCTTCGTCGGGATTGTAAATGCGATAAAATAGCTCGATTATTTGTTTGGTCGACAGTACCCGCGAAGTAATACCCATAGAAGCAAGACCCGAAGAAATAACATTGGTTTTTTGGGTCAGCTCGCTTTTAATTTGTAAAAATTTTTTCAGAGGAACTTTGAGGTGAACATTGGGAGAGCCGAAAAGTCCGCCAAAGCCCTTGCCCGAAGTTTCGGTTGGCGGCAAATTATGCGAGATAATAATAAAAAATTTTTTATCCATAATATTGGCGATTGAAATGAGTTTTTGGACAAAATCGACATATTCTTGAATTTGGTATCGGATCAGTTCGTTCGGCTCAAGCGGTATTCGGCTTTCCATGTCTTTAATGTAATTATTAAGGTCGAGCCGCTTGGAATGCATAATGATTTGAATCGGGAAAGATAGGGAATTCAAAAAAGATTGATACTGATAAATAATAGAATTTTGCTCTTCTTCACTTTTTAGGCCAAAATTAACCGAGTTAACCATAATAATTTGGCAAAATTGGCCTTTCTTGGTTACCAACACATCATCATAAACAGCTGAAAACGGAATGTGCTGTTGGGTGCTAATTTTGGAATCCGCTGGTTTGGGCATTATTTTATTGTACCTAAAATTATTTGAAAATTCCTAAAAACTTCTTTTTACCGTCTTTTCCTGAAGACTGGGCTTGAACTTGCTTTTGGGTGGCTGATTTTATGTCTTTAACCGACAAATTAATGCCGTTGGCTTGGTTGGCGGACGCTGGTTGCTCGGCTGGACTATCGGAGGGTTTTGCTTTGTCGGCCGTGGGCTTTGTTTCGTTTTGGGCCTTAATCAAATTGGCTTGGGCCTCAAGATTTTTGGATAAATCATCTAAACCTACCGATTTTTCTGGAGCCGTGTCTTCGGTTTTGGGCTTGTCGGTGGGGTCGAGAATGATGACGTCTTCAACTTTGTATCCTTCTTGCCACATTCGTTTTTTGGGTGCGAAAAGAAATCGAAACATATTTAACAAAAAATATTCAAAAGGTCGGTCGTTAATTTTAACAACGGCGAAACAAAAAGTCAGGAAGCCGATCGGCAGGGCGAGGGGCATGAAAATCATCATCGTATCAACGTACTGATTGGCAAATTGCCACCAAGCATAAATAATCCCGCCGCCAACCAAAATATAAACAAACTGCCGCATCGTAAACGGCCCGACGATTCTGTCCTCAAGATCTATATTTTGGGGAACTTTGTATTGCATATAAACAAGTCTTTAAATGACAAAACCCGACCAAAATGGCGGTCGTTGGAAAAATCTTTTTCAGCAACCGAGTTTCAACCCTTCAACCTCCTTTTACTTAATTCCATTATAACATTATGACCGCTTTTGGGCCAAAGCGGGCCTGGCTAGGGTTATGAGTGTTTTTGCCTCGATAAACTAATTTTCCGCGGTGTCTTGGACTAAGCTATCGAGAATTTCGCTGGCTTTTTCCCAATCCCAATCGGCAAGTTTTTGCGTTTTGTCGGCTTCGCTTAGGGCGTCTAGCTCGGGAATGACAGCGATGAGGCGACCGTCAAGGCGCGCTTTGTAAATTTCACCGGCTAGGGTCTGCTGATCGAGAGAACGTCCGCTTGATTTTATCGCTTCGACAATTTCTTCTTCGGTAGTTCGAGAACTGGCCGGAGTAAGGTCATTTTCTGGAGTTTGGGGGTCTGCTTCAATAGTGTTTTCGTCGAAAATGTTGTCTTGATCTGTTTGCTCACTTTCGGATTTTATATCTGGAACGTCAGTTGGCGAAGGATCAGCCAATATGCCTGGCGAAGCATCAGTGGAAGGCGCACCAATCGGTTCATCTGGTGAAATTTCAGCAGGGATTTGCTCTTTGGGTTCTTGATTGTCGGCGGCGTTTTGAGTATCGGAGGAACCTTCGCTGGGGTTGGCAGCGGAATCGGAAGTGGGCGCAATATTTTTCCAAACCATTTCGCTTTCTTCGAGCATTTTCTCGTACAAAGCGCCAACTTCATTTTGGATTTCTTGAGCTAATTCAGGATTATCCCTAACAAGATCTTCAACGTCTTTTTCAATGGATTGGTTATTTTCAATTTTTTCCATCAAAGCGTTGGCGCGGTCTTCGGGAATGTGACCAAAGATCGCTTTAGCCACAGCAATCGAAACACGTTCGCTCACGCTTGCTATTAAGCGTTGCTTTTGCTCGTCGTTAGCGTTCGTAAAGCCAAGATCGCTAATTATTCGCTCGACAGTTTCCTGAATCAGGTTTTTAGCTTCATCGGTTGCATCGGGCGGGCTGTTCGTGTCGTTGGGCGCATTTACGGCGTTAGTTGGTTGATAATAATCTGTATCCATTTTCCTCCTTATTTAACTTGGAAATAACTTCCTGCTGCATTAAAAATTTTCTTTATAAGATCTTCGCTAGCTTGAATCGTGGTATATTGAGCAGCTTTTATAATGTCGTGGAGTTCAGAATACGACCAGGCGGCTCCTGATTGTTGTATCTCCAGGGTAGCAGAACCGTCTGGAGCAGTTTGAGAATGAAGTGCCGACAGGTATGAGCTATCACCCTCTTGGGCAAATGTAGAAAGTTCATAACTGTCTGTGCTTATTTTTTTGTAAATAAGACCGATAGATATCTCTCCAACCTTAAAGCGCTTGGAGCTAACCCAAAACTCTTCGCGATTTATTTCAATTTTTATTTTTGGCCCAAGTCCCGCGTCAAGGATCTCCTTTTTGATCTGGTCGCTACGTGGCTTATCTGCGTTTAAATGACATTTTTCTAAGATTTCTTTTTCTTGTTCTTGGTCGGGAGTTGGCGGGGGATTTTCTTGATCAGGTGCTCCGTCTGTTTCTGGTGGTTTCTCGCTTTCGTTCGCTTCCTTCTCCTTTTTTTGCTTGGCTCTAAAATTTCTTATTCCCCACGCTATCCATATAGCAGCCAACCCGGTTGCTAGCGGCCATTCAGGAACGTTAGGATAAGGCCCTATCGGCCCCCATTCCTTTTTCTCTAGTGGGGGGATATTGGCTGATTCACCGGTGGGCCCGCTATATCCTTCGACCGGTTCAGTGGGAACACGAATAGTGGTTGCCCCTTGAGCAGTGGGGTCGGGGGGTGGTTGGGGTGCTGTCGCAAGGCCTTCGATATGAGCGGTGTCAACCTTGGCGGCCTTTAAGGCGGCATTGAGTTCATCGGACGGAACATGAACTTCTTCGCCGGTAGGATACAAACCTTCGTGCAAACTGTCGGATTGGTTATTGTGAAGCCAAGTAGAAATGTGGTCTTCGATTTGCTGTTGCTGGGCAGCGGATATTTCAAGGGATTGTCCACTGGGACCGCGGCCGATGTTGCGGGCGATTTCATGGGCGACTTCTTCAGGACTGGCGCCGGGTTCATCACCGACGGCGGGGTTTTCTTCGATCTTGACGACAGAGTCGTGTCCTTGACCGGTTTCAAATTGATGATTGGTAATTGTCAGTCGTCCTTGCGGCCGCCATTCGACGCTACTGTGTGACGCTTCAGGTGTGTCCGGCGCATTTTGTTCAACCGGAGGGGTATCGACAGGATGCCCTCCTGTTTCAGGTGGCAAACGGGTTGCCCCTTGGGGGGCAGGAGACTCATGAGCACCGGGTGGAGCGTTGGGATCCAGCGTCCCCTCGTGTGTACCTGGCGCTAAATCGTGTGATGGCATTGCACCTTGAGGGGCGTCACTTACTCTTGTACCGGGCGGTTCATTTTCCACTGCTTCGTTTGCATGTATCAACCCGCTAAAAGCATTGGCGATTTCATAACCGATAGCCGAATAGGCCATGGCCCTAAAGGCGCCTTTGCCGGCTTGAATGAGGGCTTCTTGGCCAATTCCTTTTCGACGATAGATTTCTTTCAATAAATTGGGGCTGGCAATGTCGCTTAAGTTTTCCTGATCGGCTTGGGCTGAAAGATGATAAAAAATATTAAGAAATTCAAAAGCTTCTGAACTATTACCGGCAAAATATTTACGAAAATTTTCTTTTTTGGCAATTTGACGCATTAAGGCCAGTTTTTCGTTAGTTGAATCGATTCGGTCCAGTTCTTCTCGCCACCCCTTCATTCCCAATTTTTCTTTTTTAATTCGCGCATATTCGCGCAGGCCAGTTGAAACGCCGCCATAAATTCCACTAGCTAGGACGGCGCCGCCAAGACCGGTCAGGTGAGTGGCAGTTTTGAAGGCAATGCGAAAACCGGCACCAATACCCATATTGAGAAGGCGACTATTGGAAAGGAGGGCTTGACGCAGTTTTCCGCCCAAACCCATACTGGCCGGCTCCTCTTGATCAAGCTTATAGCGCTGGTTAACCAGCTCCATCAATTCGCTTAGCTCTTTTTTGCAGGTAGCGTTGGAAACACCCTCCCAATCCTTGGCCGCTCGCTCTAGTGTGGTTTCAACGGATTGCTCGTACATACCTGATTCCTGTTTGGCATACTCCTCGGCTTCTTGGCGATCACTACGTGCCTGATGCCTGTTTTCCCGTGAAGTTAAAATAGATCGTTTTAAGATTCTCCAGCCAAATAACCCGTTTCGAACACGTCCATTTTCGTCGCGATCACTTTCGGCGATACTGGCGGCGCGGTCTGCGCGCATGGACGCTAGTTTTTCCGCAACGAGCTCGGCTTGCTTTTGAGCAACAGTGTTTTGAGTAATAGTTTCTTTTTTTCGGGCAAATTCAATATCGGCAACGCTAAAACGTGCCGTTTCGTCCTCTGGTAGCATTGGCTTAGTTATTTCTCCTGGGAGCATAAAATTCTCCAACTTTATTATAACAAAATTGAATAATTTTATTTTACACTTTTTAGCTGATTGAAGTTTAAAAATTGATTAGAGCTTTAAAAATAAAGAAGGGCAGGATGTCGGCTACGTTGCGTAGCGCGACATCCTGCCCTTGTGTTGCTCTCTAGCTACCGGCCTGTTGGCCGGCAGGTGGCGGGCCAGCGGCTGGATTCGCCAGCCCCCCGTTGGCCGGTTGATCATCCAGTGGCGGTGCCGGTCCCTCGTCGTCTTGGACGTCGAGGGGTCCCCGCCCACTCTCTTCGTCGGGTTGCTGGCGGTTAAGCCAGATAACAAAGCCGGCGAAGGCGAGCAGGAGTACTACTACCCCGATCAGCCAAGGCGTACCCCCACCCTTGGTTTTCTCCTTGGACTTAGGCGAGGCTTCCGCCCCGGCCTTGGCCTTCTCTTTGGCCTTGGTCGGAGCTTTCACCCCGGCCTTTTCCTCAAGCGCCCCAACCCTCTTGTCAAGGTCGGCGCACTTCGTATCGAGCTTCTGCACGGCGGGCGTGGCCGCCACTGCCGTGCAGAACCTGTCCCAGAACTTGCCACCCTTATTCAGGATGGCGTCAAGGGTGTCGGCCCCGCCGTCGGCGCTGGCGATGCCAAGAAAGAGGAAAGCAGTCCCTTTCTCACCTTTCTCGGCGTGAAAAAAGATCCCGTTGCCGAGGTCAACACGGATCCCCGGCACGGCATCGTTGAGTTGGAACAGCCGCCAGCCGGCTGTTCCAACTCTGATGGTGTCAAATCCCGTCCCGCGCCCCCAAGCCCCGCCGAAGAACTTCCCGACAGCGGGGTTGGGCAACGGCGCGACAGTGAGTCCGTCGCCGGTGAAGGCGCGGACTCCGACGACCGCTTCGGCGAGGTCGTTGTAGACCTCGCTGTCGCGGACGTCGTCAACAGTCAGCTCGACCCGCCGCTCATACGGCGCGGCGGAAACGTCATTGGTGGCCGCCACCACAAGGATGGCGGCCAGTGTGAAGACAATGCCGAGATGTTTCATCTCGGCACCTCCTTCCCCGCCTTCCGGCGGTGGCGGCCACACTGGTGGACCGCCCCAGCTCCCCGAGCGCTGTGCGCTTGATCGGGTTCGCTGGAAAAAAGTCAAAGTGCTCGTCTGAAAACGTCAGAACACTATACGTCAGAAAAATAAATTAGTCAATACTAGAGTGCGACTTTTACCATAAAATTATTTTCCGGTTAGAGAACCAGAAACTAAAACTTAGACGAACTTATTTTGTTAATATTTTTTGCTGAACAAAGTAAGGATTGGGGACATCGGTGATTACCAGAGCGGTTTTGGCTCCCGAAGTTTCCACTTCGACGTCGCCAAAATCAAAAATCATCTTAAAAACCCCTTTTTTGGTGTGAGAAACATTTTGGATATTCTCTAAAGGGACCTCATTATTGGTGCGATGAAAAATTTTTTTCTGATTAATCGCAAAAACTCTTTGGCTGGTGAGAATAAAAATGGTATTTAGCCAAAGCCAATAATGCATCAAGCCATATAATCCGGCAACGGCAACAAAAAAAACCAAAAATCCATATTTCCAGCCGCCCGCGCCAAAAGCCAAGGGTGCTGAACCAATCAAGATCAAAAAAATACCAATGAAAGCACATTTTGCCAGCACCCAAGGATGTCGGCGCCAAACCGCCAAAATTTCTTCATTTTGACGTTGTCCATCGAACGATTCGATAATCATAATTAAATCTTATCGATTATACGGCATTTTGCAAACGGCCGCTACCCTTGATTTTTTGTCTTAAAAACGCTAAAATCAATCAAAGAAAAATAACTTTTCTCCCAATTAAATAAACGGGGGACATGGTTTCGCAAAATGAAACCGGGCCAGAAAGGAAAAAAATGGATAAAGAGTACGAAATTACCCTCATCCTGAATGAGGGCGGATCACCGGACGAAGTGTTAGCTGTTTTGGAACAAAATGGAGCGGCAATTATTGACTCAAGCGATTTTGGCGACAAAAATCTCGCCTATTCGATTGAAAAAGTCAAAAGAGCCCGACTTTGGAATATAATTTTTAGCTGTAGCCCGAAAGCTTTGGCGAAAATTGAAAAAGCCCTTCTGATCAAAAAATCAGTTTTACGTTTTTTGATTGTCAATCGGCTTAAATTTGCTGAAAAACCCCTCAATGCCAAATCAAGAGAAGCTAAAGTTGAAAAAAGCGAGCCGGTTGAAAAAATAAAAGCCGAGCCGGTTAAAGTTGAAGAAGCGACGACTCCAGATGAGGCCGCTCCAGCCGAAAAAGTAGAAGAAAAACCGGAAGCTGTCAAACCCGTCAAAGCCAATAAAGTTACCAAACCGGCCGAAGAGCCGGCGGCTAAAAAAACCGTTAAAGCTAAAAAGGCCGAAAAGGTTTCGGCAGTTGAGTTAGATAAAACTCTCGAAGAATTAGTCAAAGAAGACTAAAGGAGGACAATGTTGAATCTAAATCGCGCTACAATCTTGGGAAATGCCACTCGCGACGCTGAATTGCGCACTACACCAACGGGTCGTTCGGTTGCTTCTTTTGCCGTCGCCACTAATCGACGCTGGGTTGATAACGGCGAAACCAGAGAAGAAGTTCAATATCACGAAGTGGTTGCTTGGGGAAAATTGGGTGAAATTGCCAGCCAAATTGTTCACAAAGGAACCAAAGTATATGTCGAAGGCCGATTGCAAACCAGAACTTGGGAAGGACAAGACGGCGGCAAGCGAGAAAAAACCGAAATAATTGCTGATAACATTATTGGCCTATCCGGTCGCGGCGGCTATTCGGCTGACGAATCAGCTCCCGCAAGCTCTCCGGAGCCGCAAAGCAAAAAAAACAAAACCACTAAACAAGAGGAGTCAGTCGAAGACGAAATCAATCTTGACGACATTCCCTTCTAATAAAGTAAAGGAAAATCTATGAGATGTTACGCTTGCAGAAATAATATTATTGAATTTGATCACAAAGAACCGGGTTTGGTAAGATATTTAAGCCCTTGGGCGAAAATAAAGAGCCGCCGCGAAACTCGTCTTTGTGCCAAGCATCAAAGAAGTCTGACCGCCGCTATCAAAAGAGCGCGCTTTTTGGGCTTATTACCCTACGTCAATCGGTAACGATCTGGCAATTTTGAGATGATGATTCTATAATTGGTGAGTTAATTATGCTTAATATTTCTGATTTACAAGTGGGCGTGTGCATTATTTATAATAATCAGCCGCATCAACTTGTTTGGAAAGAACATTCCAAACTCGGCCGCGGCGGGGCTATTTTGCGCACAAAACTCAAAAACCTAATAACTGGCGCCCTTTTTGATATTACTTTTAAGGGAAACGATAAATTAGAAAGTGCCGATATGGCTCGCTCTAAAGTCCAATTCACCTACAAGGATAATGCGGGCTTTCACTTCATGGATATGCAGAATTTTGAGCAATACGATTTGACCGCGGACGTTGTTGGCTCAAGCGGTGCGTTTTTGAAAGAAGGTCTGGAGGTTGATGTTTTAAGCTGGAACGGCCGACCGATCAATGTGGCTTTACCAATTAAAGTCGATTTGAAGGTAGCCGAAGCCGAACCGGCTACGCGAGGCAATACGGCCCAAGGTTCAGTCAGTAAACCAGTTATTTTGGAAACTGGAGCGAAAGTTCCGGCCCCAATATTTATAAAGGTGGGCGATATTGTTAAAGTGAACACCCAAACAGGCGAATACGTTGAAAGAGTGACTCACTCTAAATAAACGTTTTTATGCTCAAATTTCAAACCAAACAATTCGACAACGGCCTCAAGCTCATTACCGCGCCAATGGATTCAACCGAAGCGGTAACGATTTTAATTTTGGTCAAAATTGGCGGCCGCTACGAAACCGCCAAACAAGCCGGCATTTCTCATTTTTTGGAACATCTTTTTTTTAAGGGCTCAAAAAAAATGCCCACAGCTCTTGAGATTGCCAAGGCCTTCGATGGCCTCGGGGCTAATTATAATGCTTTTACTGGTGAAGAATACACTGGTTTTTACGTTCAATCAGGCGCTAAGGATTTTCTAGTTGCCCTCGATCTTCTTTCGGATATGTTTTTGAACCCGATTTTTCCGGAAGAAGAAGTGGAACGGGAAAAGGGCGTGATTTTGGAAGAAGCCAATATGCGCCGCGACGTACCCCAAATTCACGTACAATCCTTGATTCAAGATCAAGTTTTTCCTGACAGCGCCTTGGGACGAGAGCTGATAGGAACACCCGAAACGATCAAAGCGATCAAGCGAGAAGACATTGTCAAATATTTTAAGCAAAACTATGTTCCTTCGGCCACTACGATCGTTGTTTGTGGCAACACTAACGGTGTTGACTGGGAAAAAGAAATTGCCGCTAAATTCATGGCCTACCCAAGCGGCCAAAAAGGCGATTTTACCAAATTTGACTCAAGCGTTTCGGCTAAAAAACTTTTTAGTGAGCAAAGAAAGATTGATCAAGCACATTTAGTTTGCGCTTATCGAACCTTTGCCTTGAATGATTCTCGCCGTTATGCGCTTTCGCTGTTATCGAGTATTTTAGGCGGCGGCATGTCGAGCCGTCTTTTTACCGAAATCAGAGAAAAGCGCGGTTTGGCATATTATGTAAAATCTGACGTCAGCGCTTTCACCGACACGGGCATGATTTCTTTTTCGGCTGGTGTCAAGCAAGATAAATTTGATGAGGTAATTAAGCTAATTTTTGCCGAAACTGCCGATTTGGCGGCAAATGGTCCAACGAAAGAAGAATTGGATCGCGCCAAGAAAAACTTCCGGGGCAAAATTGCTTTATCGTTGGAAGGTTCGTTTGAAATTGCCGAATTTTTGGCCGAAGAAGCGTTTTATGAAAAAATAATTCGCCAACCGGAAGACATCATTCGTGAAATTGAAGCAGTTACTGTTGAACAAATTAAGCAGTTGTCGAAAGAAATTTTCCAAACAGAAAATTGTTCTATTGCTGTGGTCGGGCCACAAAAATATGCTGTTCCGGAATAGATCTTGAATTCGATCTTTATCTTTTAGTTTTTTTGGGTTAAAATTAGCCCAAGAAAAAAATAAAGTGGAGAAGCTATGGAAAGAACATTAGTAATTATCAAACCAGACGCCGTTAACCGCGGTCTTACCGGAGAAATAATTTCCCGATTTGAAAAAAAAGGTCTTGAAATTATCGCGATGAAAATGAAACGACTGGCTGATGCGGAGCTAGAGGAGCATTACGCCCATCACAAAGATAAGCCGTTTTTCAAGGACTTGGTTACTTTTATGAAACATTCCCCTTCGATTTTGATGGTTTTAGAAGGAACGCGGGCGGTTGATGCTGTCAGGTTTTTAGTTGGTTCGACCTATGGCATTGAAGCTTCGCCCGGGACAATCAGGGGAGATTATTCTATGAGCCGATCGAATACCATTGTTCACGCTTCTGACTCGGTCGAAAATGCCGAAATTGAGATTAAGAGATTTTTTACCGAGGGTGAAATTACCGATTACAAAAGAATCGACTGGGCCGAGGTTTACGCTGTCGATGAACGCGAGGGCTAATGATCTTTGTGTGGCTTGTATCAGCCGCCGTCTTGAGTTTTTTGCTGTCAGGATATTTTAGAGTGTGGTCTCTAAAAACAAAGTTTGCTTTGGCTAAACCAAGGGAAAGAGATCTGCACACGGCGCCAACGCCGCGAATAGGCGGGTTTGCCATTGTCGCGACGTTTGTCGTAATTATGCTGGCGCTCGCCATTTTTGCTCCTAAAAGTTGGACTGATTTTGGCTTTCCTTTTGCTTTTTGGGGTTTTTCCATTGACAAGCGCCTACTGGGAATTTTGGTTGCCGTGATTATTTTGTCGGCAGTGATGGTTTACGACGATATTAAAGGCGCGCCGGCTTATTTAAAGCTTTTTTTCCAAATTTTAGCGGCGGTTATTTTAATTTTTACCGGTGTGGGCTTAGTTTATTTAAATAACCCTTTTGGCAACACGATTTATTTAGACACAGTTAAAATTCCGTTTCAGTTTGGCGCTGATGTTTATCACTTAGTTTTGTATGCTGATTTGTTTTTCTTATTTTGGGTGTTGATGCTGACGAATGCAACTAATTTCATTGACGGTCTCGATGGTCTTTCGTCGACTCTAGTTCTTATTTCGGTGGTGATTGTTGGTATCTTGAGCTATGGCGTGGGACAGGTTTCAACGGCCTTAATGTGTGCTGTAGTTGCGGGGGCAATTATTGGATTTTTGCCTTATAATTTACCGCCGGCGAAAATATTTCTTGGCGACACCGGCAGCATGTTTTTGGGTTTGATTTTGGCTGTTCTAACCGTTATTACTGGAGGAAAATTAGCCACGGTTTTGCTGGTTTTCGGCCTAGCCATTATTGATGCGGTTTATGTGGTTATTCGTCGAATAATTGCCGGCAAAAATCCCTTTGTGACGCCGGATCAAACGCACTTACACCATCGCTTTTTGCGGGCGGGGTTTTCGAAGCAGGCGACTTTGGCAATTATTTCTGGATTATCGCTTTTATTTGGTTTAGCGGGCCTATTTTTAATCGGCAAAGCGAAAATTTTTTGTCTTTTAGTGCTGGTGGCGGTGGTTGTTGTTCTATTTATTCTGCTTGACCGCAAAGCGCCCCCTTCCTTTAAACGCCAAGTCTGATAAACTATTTTCGATGAGATTTTCACAATTATTCACCAAAACATCTAAAGATTACCCTAAGGACGAAACGTCAGTCAGCTGTCAACTGCTTTTGCGGGCGGGTTATATTGACAAGGTTGCCGCCGGTATTTACACTCTCTTGCCCCTTGGATTTAAAACAATCCAAAATATAATTGGCATTGTTCGCGAAGAAATGACTGCTCTCGGAGGTCAGGAAATTTTGATGCCCGGATTGATTCCCCAAGATTTTTTGGTGATGACTGACCGTTGGAAAACACTCGATGTGCTTTTTAAAGTAGAAGGTCAAAATGATAAACACTATGGTCTCGGGGCGACCCACGAGGAAATCGTTACGCCCATGGCCAGGGGCTTTATTTTGTCTTATCGTGATTTGCCTTTTTCTGTTTTTCAGATTCAAAACAAATTTCGTAACGAGATAAGGGCCAAGTCGGGTGTTTTGCGCACAAGAGAATTTCTGATGAAAGATTTATATTCTTTTCATACTGACGAAGAGGATTTAGACAAATTTTATGACTCCGCCACCCAAGCTTATTGGAAAATATTTGAGCGCGTTGGCATAAAAGACAAAACACGCTTTGTTTATGCTTCTGGCGGGACTTTTTCTCAATATTCCCATGAATTTCAAACCGAAACCGAAGCGGGCGAAGACGAAATTTATCTTTGCAAACAATGTGCCACTGGGGTTAACCGCGAAATTGTTACGGACGGCTTTAAGTGTCCGGCCTGTCAAGGCGAAGAATATGAAATTAAAAAAGCGATCGAAACCGGTAACATTTTTAAGCTTAAAACCAAGTTTTCCGAACCTTTTGATTTGAATTTTGTTGATCAAGACGGGAGCAAGAAACTGGTTCAAATGGGCTGCTATGGCATCGGCATTCAGCGACTGATGGGGGCGGTTGCCGAAATTAATCACGACGATAAAGGTCTTATTTGGCCGAAAAGTGTTGCGCCATATCAAGTGCATCTATTGGCGTTGGGCGACAACCACGATCGTGCCGAAGAAATTTACAAAACTTTGCACGAAAAGGGTGTCGAAGTGCTCTACGACGATCGTGATATTTCGGCGGGGGAAAAATTTGCTGATGCCGACCTAATGGGTCTGCCGGTTCGCTTGGTAATAAGTGAGAGAACGGGCGAGCAGATTGAAATGAAAAACCGTCATAATGCCGAAACAGAACTCTTATCGACTGAAGAAGTTTTTAACCGTCTTACTTCTTTTTGAAGTAAATAATAATTGAGCCGACAAGAACTAGCAGAACCAGACCGCCGAGGATCAAATAGGTAAGCATGAAACCACCTAACGGATTTGGATCTGATTGTTTCGTGTTAATTTGAGAATCTTGTGCTTCGGCAACCAGTTGGCCGTTTGAACCAATCGATACCTCAACGGTGCGGCCTAGGGCGTCAACAGACTCTAATTTATAAGGAACGGAAATATTGCCGAGATTATATATTCCATTCGCGCTATTGTCTTGAGCAAGAATAGCATTATTAATGGTTGAGCGGGCGCGCAAGAGTGTGTTGGTTGCGGCTATGCCGTTTTGGTCGGTAAAACTCACATTATTCAATACGGCCGGATTAAGAGTAAATTCGTATGGTTCACTGATATTTATATTGTCGGCGGCTTGGGCTTTTCCAGTTTTTGAAACGTTTGAAACATTTCTTTCGGCAATGACCTTGATATTATTTTGCGCCACTTTAGTGGGATCGATGTTTAATTCGACTTGTTCAAAACCACTGCAGGCAGGGGCCACAGTCTTAATCAATTTGTCCGAATTATATATTTTAATCGTTGTATTGGGGTTATTAACCCAAATAAAAGCGGTGTAACCGGTGAGAGCGGCCGAGGGGACAATGAAAACCTGATAGATTTTTGGCTTTGCCAGCGGTGTCGGCGCGCCATTGGATTTAACAGGCACATTTACATGGACGGCCTTGTCTTGAACGGTTATTTTTGAGTCCTTAAAATAAAGCGAACTATAACCAAAAAGACTTAAATTATTTAATTCTTCGACAGCAGAACATCTCGAAGCTGTTGGATTGGTTGAATTTAACTTAAAATCTCTTTGATTTAGCGGAAAGGTGTAGCCGCTCTTGGTGACATCAAGATAATATTCCCCGGGTTTAACAAAAAAATTAAATTGTCCTATTTGGTTGGTGGAAGTTGGGTTAAAAGGTTTGGCAATATTGGGTGAAACGGTTTTTTGCTGTTGGTCGATAATGGCGACGGCGGCGCTGGGCACCGGCTCGCCATTATCGACGTCAAAAACAATACCAAAAGGATCGGTAAAGCTAAGGGCGCTGGTGACGGTATTACTTTGTGTTGGCACGGGCGCCCCGTCGGTTACATTGGTTGATTTTTGGGCTTGCTGACACTTGGTCGGATCAAAAGCGAAAATTCCTTCATTAGCTTTGCCGACAGTATTTTCTTCAACTAATTGCTTACCGGCAAAAATATAGGTGCCGGTTGTGTCGGGCGTAAATTTTGTCGTCAGGGTTCCGTCGGGGGAAATAGTTCCTTCGGCGAGAGTTTTTTTCTCGGTGCCGGCAATTGATGTTTGCTGGACTTCGACAGTGGCTTTCTTGCCGGCTGCGCCAAGGATTGAAACTTCAATTTCGCGGCCGACGCTGATACTTTGTGGGGCACAGACACTAGTGGCGATTTCAACTAACTTTTCACTAGGTGCTGGAGTCGAAGTGGGGGTTGTGGCGCCTTGGGCGCTCAAAGCCAATCCCTCTAGTATCAAAAATGTTCCCAAGAAAGTCACTTTTTTTCTACTTACTCGGCGCACCTTCCTCCTTGAATTTCGGATTGATTATATTATGCTGCCTTTTGATGGTTTGCCAGTTACAAAATCCCAAAGTTTAGCAAACGTGTCATCTTCGCCAGCAGTGCCGCTAGCCTCGCCGCCGCTACTATTGCTACCGCCCGAAGAATTGTTATTCTTGGGTACAAATGGAGCAATCTCGTCAATTCTTTGGGCTTTACCGACGGGACTAATTTTTACGCTTCGGTTATTAAAGTATTGTTGAAGCATTCCGTACCACTCTTGATTTGCTCTAAAAAGGGGGGCAAATTCTTCGATAGTAGCTAATTTGTGGATAAATTCAGTTGGTGTTTTTCGAATAATTTCTTGGGGGTTGACCCCACGGGACAGGCAAAATTGACTGAATTCTTCGTCTGAAGAGCAATGAGACATATCCTTGAGATATTCGATTATTTCTCCGGGCGTAGAAAACTTTAATCTATCGAGAAAATATGCTCCCTCGCTTTCGCTTCGTAGCAAATATGAAGACATCATTTCAGCCACCAATTCTCGTCCTACAGCGACTCTTTCAGTGGCCTTTGGCTCTCCCTCCGGAAGACTATCGAGTCGTTTAAGACGTTTTCTGATGTAGTGGTTCCAAAGCAGGAGAGTCTCGGTTGGCTTTTGCAAGATTTTTAAAATATGCGCTAGCGCCGGATTGTGTTGGGCTAATTCTCCGATTGCTTCATCGGTGGGGTTCCGGCAGGAAGCCAAAAACTTTTCGTAAACACCTGGCGGCTGCCAGATATCGGTGGACTCGGCGTAAAGGTGTGATATTTCGTGTACGGTGACATGAAGTTGGGCAATTTTAGGCATTTCTAGTGCCGGGGCTTGAATATTGATTGTCCTTTGGCCATTTTCACATGAGTAAAAACAAACTATTCCATTTTCGCCTTGAGTGTCTCCTTTACTTTCGGGGCCGGTTGGGGAAACAAAATTAATCGCACTAATTAACTCGGTTAATTTTTCTCCTGAAGCAATATTGCTAATAGCTAAGGAGTAAAGAGATTCTCTAATGGTACCTATAAAGGTATCAATTTTCTTCAGATCTTTATTTTCCACTCCTTTATAGGCCTCATAAATTTGTTGCGCAAAAGGAGCAATCAACCGCATCTCAACTCTGACTAATTCTTTAGCCAATGATTCCCCTTGGTTTTCCGGAATATTTAGCTTAGTCGCTTCGACTTTTAAGGTTGTAGCGATCAATGACTCCATTCGAGCCGCGTCAACACCTTCGGTTGTTGTTGACAAAGGTATAATGGCGCTACTGACCACGGCTGAAAGGTTGTAGGTTTCAATGTTTTTTTCTTTAACTCGTTGCTCTTCTTTTCGAAAATCCTCAAACGTCTCGGTTGACTCCTCTTGATTTGCCGGTGGCGGCTCGGATGAAACAATTTCTACTTTAGGGGATTCTTTTGACATATCGACATTGGAAGGCGCAAATTCAGGTGATTTTATCATCTCGCGCTACCTTTCTGATCAATAATTTTCGCGATGCTTGTTGAAGATGGAGCCGACGCTGATATTTCTTCAAGCTGACTGTCAAAAGCTTTGTCGCTGGCTATTTGTCCATTCATAGCTTTTTGAATGTCTTGTTCGACGGTTTGTTCGATCTGCTGTTGAGCTTTGGCTGGATCGGTTTTAAGGGAATTTTCATCTACGCCTGATTTAATCAGCTGTTCGACAGTTTGTGAGATATTTTTGGCTTTCTCGACAGTTTGAACAATATTTTCTTGGCTGAAAACGCCATTGGCTTTAATCGTTGCGCCCGGGTAGTATTGATCGACTTGCTTGGAAATTTCCTCGGCCTCTTGCGGTGTAACCGGACCTTCCAATTTTTTTGTTGCTTCAATCATAGAATCCTTGATTTTGTTTAAAGTCAAACCTGTATTGTCTCGAGATAAAGTCTCCGATATTTTTTGGGAAACGCCTTCGGCGACGAGTGTTTTTTGCTCTCTAACTAGAGACGCGATACTATCCGTCAAACTATTAGACAGATCGCGATTTAAAAATCCTTCACGCAAGAACATGAGCGTTTCTTGATCGGAACCGTCTTTGAGATATTTTCGAGCTTGTTCAAAATCTATATTGGGATTGCGAGAAATGGCGAGGGCGGTTTGAGCCGGTACGCCTCCTTTAGAAAGAACTGACGTAATTTCTTTATTGGCCCCGTCTTTAATTTCGGCCAATCGGCTTAAAAAATACATTCCATTTTTATCAAAGGTATCGGCTTCGGTGGATTGCATTTGATTGATGATATTTTTGATTACCGGCGGTGGGGGGGGAGGAATAATAGAAGGATCTCTAATCGTGTCAGCAAAAAGCTTCGTTAGGTCTTTGAATCCCGTCGCGTAATCTGTTTGGTCTTTAGCCATTAGCTTTTTTGCTTGGTCGGAGTTGAGAAAGCCGGCAGTGCCGCTTTGATTTTTGATAATTTGTTCAAAAACCTTCTCGGTATTTTTTTTGAAGGTAGGAACGAGGTCGTTTTTTTGTAAAATTCCCTCGTCAAGAGCTTTTTTGATAATGCTCATTGGGACATTGTCTAAAATTCCTTTTTCAGCTAACACTTTTAGGGCTTCTGGATTGGCGATTTTGTCATTGTCGATTATTTGGCTCAAGCGAAGGAGCTTGCGGGCCGAATCAGCGCGCAAAGCGGCTCCTTGTTCATTGAGAATCTGGCCGTTCTGATTTTTAAGCCGATCAATCGAACGCGTATCCTTCCATAATTTTAAATCAGATTGGTCTATAACGGCCTTAAAGGTATCTGGAGATATATCAGATGAAGATTTGACTAACAGATTATTGCCTCGGCGGGCATTTTCCTGCGCTGCGCTAGTGACAGCTTGACGAATACTGGGAGTAATACCGGAAACGGCGGCGCCTAATTTAATTTTTGGTCGAGTATTATTGAGAACCGAAAGTCGGGCCAACCCGGGTTTGGTGGGGGCAATGACTTGGGCCGCGCCTCGCTCGGACAAAACTTTATTTTGATCTAGTCCAGCACCTCTGGCGTCGGTTCGGTTTTGGCGCAGATTTGTCTCGGCGCGGCCGGCTATTTTATTTAATCCTAGGGCGGTGCCAAATGAAGTTTTGGCTAAAGAACTAATCAAGCGCTTGGTGTCGGCCTCGATAGTGAACGGCAAACGAATTAGCAGGACTATAATGGCAGTTTTTAAAATCCAGGCACTCACAAATAGAAGAATGTCGCTGTCCGAGGGGGTAACTTGATTGGCAAGATAAAAAAGAAAATTAGCCAAAGGAGCGTAAAAAATCGCAATTAGCAAGTAGGACCACCATTTTCGGAAAAAACTTTGCGTTTGCGGTAGAACTAGACAGCCAAAAGCAATGGGAGCGATTATGGCTAAAATTTCGACGACAAAAGCTCTCAAGGCCAAAACATATTCAAAAGCAAAAATGGCTAAAGCGGGGATTGTCAGCATGGCAATTCCCAAAATGCCGCTGAAAAAACTGACACTACCAGATCCGCCCAAAAATTTTGCGCCCATATCAAAAATCAGGGAAACGCTTTGATCGGTGGTGTTAGCCGAGGAAAGGGAAGAAAAACTGCTTTCAAAAATCTTCAACATGGGGTGAAGGGCGTTGTTGGGAGCGGTTAATCCTAGAGAAAAACTAAAATCAGCCAAGCGCGACAGCAGGTAAACAATATAAATAGAAAGCCAGCCGCCAACAATGGCAATTGCGATTGACGGAATAGCTTTTTTAATGGCGTAAGTATTTACATCGATATGGAAGATGTTGGCAAAGGCAAAGAAAAATAGAGCGGCGACGGCCAAAAGAGCCACAATGCCTCGAATGGTTTTAAAGGTTTTGGCCGCGCCGCTTGTATTGGTGGGATCAAGATTTTTGGTTAGAGCGCTAGGATTAGTAAAACTAATTTTATTATTTTTTTGCGTGGAGCCAAAAGGCGTATCGTCCTGATTACTGCTAAGTGAGCTTGTGGCAGAACATTGTACTCCGTTAGATGTGAAATCGATATCTTCGACATAATTAGTGCCGTTGCCCACCTTTTGCACCAAGCAAGTCATTTCGGTTGAAAGATTAGACACTGACAGGGCTACTACACGAGTAAACGAACAAATCACTTCCTTAAAAATATTAGTGTCATCGTTGGCGAAAAGTTGGTTGCAAATGCCAGTAGCGGTCGTCGCGGCTTTGGCGGTGGGCGGAATCATCAGCAAAGCAACCGCGAATATGGCGGCAACTAGCGGGACAAATAAACGTTTGTTTTTGTAAAAAAATGACATTTTAATCTAAAAAGCTTACATGGACACCGTATTTTTTATTGGCGGGGATTACTCCTTGGCGGGCAGTTGATTCAATAGCGGGGTAGGCGGCGTCAATTTTATTTTTCAACTCGCTCAATACTGTCACACTTTTGTTTTTAAGACTTGGTCCGCTGTAGACTTTGTCAATTTCGATTTGAGCGGGCAAAATACTATTATCCGAAGCGGCGTCAATACCCGATCGTGAATTTCCATCAAGAATATCAGCGGTAATTTCGGCCAGTTTTTCTTGGGCAGCCATGGGGCCACAAGTGCCAATGGCTTCCAAGGGAAACTCACCTGGACCGAAGGAGGCAGCGTAAATTCCATCTAGCACCGTTTCGTCTTGAGGAAAATAACCGTTCGCGCAAAGGTATTCGCCGGAAACAATATTGATGCCGTGTTGGGTCCAGTTATAGCTAGCGCTTAAGTTGATCGGAATGGTGATTTTTTCTCCCCCTAATGAAGAGGTGCATTTAATCTCGTCAACCGCCACAATATCAAATTCATAAGGTTCGTTGTCGCCGCTAACTGTGCTTGAATCGGTGGAAGAAGACTTCGGATTATAATTAATCACAATTTTATCGTGGCTTTTAGCTAAATAATCCATTAGTTTAAGAGGGCCAGAACCAATTTCGCCGCGCTTTATTTGGTTTAAATCTTGATTGCTAGCAAAAGATATCTGCCCAGAAGATGCCATTGAACTAATGCTTTTGATGGCTGCTTTGTTTGGAGAATCGTTTGTGTCGGAAATAAAAAATTGAGCTATCAAAGCTGTCAGCATTATAACAGGAACAAAAAGCATAAGGGAAAATGCTAAACATGACCAGCCGATTATTTTCCATTTATTTTTCTTCCAGTATTTTTTGAGCCAGTCTCTAAAATTGCCAATGATATCGATATCAATCAAGCCGCCAGTGGCTTTTTTGATGCCATTTCTCAATTTATCGCCTAGCTGGATAGTTTTATCCGCTACTTCTGCTCCAGCTTGAGCAGCTGTCGCTAGACCGCCAGTAGCGGCACCGGCCGCGGCTGACACTCCGGCCTTGGCGGCTAATTCAGCTCCTTTTTTTGCCACTTTACTGCCCGTTTCTCTTATGGCTTTAGTTGCGGTGTCGGCAATCTTTTTCTTCCCGGCATTTATTGCTTGGCTTGCCTGCGTAAATTTTTGGCCCGCCTTTGTTTTGCCTAGATCATCAACTAATTGCTGTTTGCCGCTAGACAGCTTTCCACCCGAAAATTTGTCGGCCACATCAAAAGTCTGTTGAGGGTCAATAGAACCACCTTTGTTTTGTTTGCGAGTTTCATATTCAGGTGACTCTTCGTTCGCTAAATCTTCAGGATCAATGTAATTTGTTGAATTATCCATTTATATCAGGGCCTCGAAATTTTATCTTTTGCTTCAGCAATTGATTTCTGGACATCTCCAAAGATTGATTGCTCTGATGCTTCTTTTATATCTCTTGATAGCAATTGAGTTGTAACCTCCGAAGCTATTTTTTGTTTAATTTGATCAGTGATACCCGACAAGTCTGGTCTTGAAATTTGCAACTGAAGGTCGAGGGCGGTTTGTAGTTCGGCTCTTATTTCTCCAAAAGATTTATCGCTGATTGGTTTTTGCGTGGCGACGGAATTCTTAACTGCGTCAGAGATTCTTTTTGTAGCCGAAATAACTAAATCGTCTCGTATCTGTTGCGAAGCAGTAGCTTGGACCAGCTCCGGTGACTGAATCGTTATTCTTGCCTTATCGCCCGAGATGGAACCCAGTGCTTCAAAAGCTCTCGCGGCACTTTGAGCAACCTTTTGGTTTACTGCTTCGGTCGGAACGTTCAGAGTTCTAGCTATGACCGTTTTGGCCGAATTTAATTCTGCTTCGGAAATGCTACCTAGGCCACTTTCGTGTAGACTTATCTTGTCAGCGGCTTCATAGATATCAAGTCCGTTCCTTGTTGACTGGGTAATTCCGGAATAATTTTGAGCCATCCTTTGAGCATATAAGCGAGTATCTTGAGAAACTTGTGTACTGCCAGCGGCCGAAAAAGCCAATGCCCTAGACGATTGCAAGGCCGCAAGTCTCTCGAAAACAGCTTGGTTTTTATTAGCTATTCCCTGCGGTAAATATTGAACTAAATCTTGACTCGTTTTGATACTGCCCCTCTTCATTGCCAAAAAAATAGAATTAATTGAATCATCATCTAGACCTATTTCATTCATAGACTTTCTCATACCACCGAGCTCTTTTGCGAAAACTCTGGCTAACTGATCGGAATTTGAAGAAATAGCTCCCTGAACTACCAGCTCATCGGCCAATGCTTGTATGGAGCCAGGAGAAAGATCGACCATTCCGCTTCTCAATGCTCTGATATCACTATCTGCCTCTTGGTTTTCATAGCTTTGATCTTCGCCATCTTCGTCGTCGGTCGAGATGGGCGAACCAGATGGAGCTGTGCCTCCATTTCCAGGATCACCTGCATTCCTGCCGGTTGTTGTTCTAACCCTTCTGTTTTTTTGATCTTCACTTTCGAAGCAGACGTATACATATCCGGGCGGAGTAAAGTATGTTTTCGATGATCGTTGCTTGGCTCTTAGGGCGAGAATAAATTCGGCGAAATCATTATCATCACTAGATTCTATTTCCATGCGAAGCATGGACCGCCACCAAGTAGACTGGGAATCTGTTTGGGCAAAGTTTTGTCCTAGGAAGCTAGCAAACACCATATTAAGATCTTCTTCGTTGCCGATATTAGTAACTCCGACTTCTTTAGCCGCTCTTCCCAATAAGGATTTTTCGTCGCCGATATCGCCCAGATTGCCCTTCTGCATGGCTTCCTCAAACTTTGTTCTATATTTGACAAATGGTCCGTTTGGGTCTAATAATACCCTTCCTTCCTGGTCAAACATTATTCCCATAAACTTACTGATTTGATCGTAACTTTGATCATCAAACATTGTTCGATTGTCGTCGGCATGAAAGCGAACATGTTGTTCTCGGGCGAATACATTCACACCTCGAGTATCTAACCCCGCCTCATGTTCACGAGTCTTTTGTTTGTCCATTGCTAGCTTTCTATAGACGGAAAAATTTGATAATTGGGCAAGCGGTAATACACCGAACTCTTCTGGCAATAGACCGCCAAGCCGCACAACGCTGTCCCACGTAGTGCCGAGTCTTTGCGACAATCGACTCACTCGATTTTCTCCAGCCAGTCCACCTCCTCGAGCAATCCAGCCCATTGCTCTTGGTATATCTCCAGCCGTTAATCCCTCTGTAGATTTCTTACTTATTTTCATCAAACCTTTTGCTCCCCAGGTGAGGGCCCTATCCATTCTCCCGGAATTTCCGTCAATATTACGTTGAGCGAGCATTTCAAGCTTTTTATTTTTTTGTAAACCACCAATATATCCCGGCAAAGCAGCGGCTCTTTGGCCTGTCCATCTGCCGAGCTGATGAATCAAACCAGAAATATCTTTTTCTAGACTAAAAGGAACGCGGATAGCTAGTAATAATAACCCGCTTCTGATAATCAGGGGCAGATAAACCCCTATAATGGATTTTATCAGTCCATCGCCAGCGATAGACATCGAAGTTGGCACCTTGTAACCAATATTAATAATGGCATAGGAAATCACGGGCAAAAAAAGCCAAATTAAGATAGTCGAAAGCCATTTTTTAAAATATTTTTGAGTTGGTGGAAGGACTAAGCAAGCGATAGCAAGAGGTGATATAGCCGCCAAAATATAAATTATAAAGGGCCTGAAGTTAAGTATCAGAATAAATAATATCCCAATTATTGTCGCTGATAATGTGATTATCAGCCCGATAATTAGTCCTAATCCAGTGAAATTTCCTACAATAATAGCCCCTATTGTAGTGACCAGGGCTCTTATGGACATTTTTTCCTTATATCCTCCTTGGGTCATATAGTCCATCATCGCGCCCTTTGGCTTGAATAACCAAACATCACTTAATGTGTCCACAACTCTTGATAAGATCGTTAAGATCGGCAAAGCTAAATTAGCTAAAATAGCCGCAACTAAGAAATAGGGGAGTAATTTTTTAATTTCGTACGTTCCTATCTCAATTCTTAAAATATTAGCTATGGCAATAAAAACTAGGACGGCAACCATCAGAATATTGAAGATTGATAGAAAAGTTGAGTAAAATTGTCTTACCCATTTGCCATTTTCTGGTGATTCGCCAGATAAAACTTTTGTAATCAAAGTGGATTCGCCTGCTTCATAAGCAAGGGCGCTGTTTGCACTCAAATTGACGGAAACTCGATAGGGGTTTTTGGTTTGTCCCTCATACCGAAGAAGATCGGTTTTTAAACCGAAGGGTTGAAAAACTAAAAATAACCCCGCAACTATAAAGAAAATTATTTTCTGTCTTTTATTAAACATGATCCATCATTATAATTTACGTTTATATTGTCATCGTAATTAACTGCCCATGCGCTTGCTGTAAGATTGCATAATATTCTGTTAAGAGGTTCCAGCACTTGATCAAGGGAAAATTTGATAGTGCCGCAGACTGTTTTATCAACCGGATTTGACCAGCTGTCAGAAAAACCAGCTAATTTACACACATTATTTTTTTCTAGCATTTGTTCATTTTTTTCTATGAGTTTATCGAAGGCCGAATTAGAGGAAGTGGCATTTTGGGAATAATCAAACATACCGATTATTACAGTTCTTGTCGGCGAAGGCGAAGCTGTTGCTAGAGCGGCGGTACTGGCGGTTGCTGAAGGCCCGGGGGTTCTAGAGCTAAGCTGGTTGGGGTTTTCGTAGATTCTTTCTAAGACGACAGCGCTTTCGCCGGGGACGGCGGTTGGCTCGGTGGCGAGATCCTGTTGCTTTTTTTGAGAAAAAAAGACCGCCAAAAAAATACCAATAGCGACCACTACGGAAACCAAGAGGATGATTTTGCCCTTTTTCGATAGCGCCAGTATTCCTCCTTTATCTATAAACATTTTAGCAAAAATTGGCTTAATAAAAAACCAGAAGATATGTCCTTCCGATGAGGTTTGTCGTTGATGCGTTTTGATAGTAAACTTGAAGCTAATTAATTATGGCAAGCTACACAAAGAAAATTGCGTATAATACCGCTGCCCAAATGATCGGCAAAGTTATCGGAACGACTGTTGCCATTGCCACAGTGGCGGTCCTTTTTCGCTACCTTGGTGTCGATGGCGTTGGCAAATATACGACTGTTTTTGCTTTCGTCGCTTTTTTTGCTGTTTTCGCCGATTTTGGGGTGCAGTGGACATTGGTGCGGGAGCTCACTGTAAACCCCGATAAAGACAAGGTTTTTAAGAATATTTTTACTTTTCGCTTGCTTTTGGCTCTTTTTATTCATACTTTAGCTTTTGCTTTTGTTTGGTTTTTTGCCTATCCGTATGATGTAAAAATAGGCGTCGGTGTAATCAGTTTGTCGTGGTTTTTTACGACTATTAACTCAACTTTAGTTGGAGTTTTTTTAAATAATTATCGGCTGGATATATCCGTAACGGGCGAAAATCTTTCTCGAGTTGTGATTTTTGTTTGCATTTGGTTTTTAACCCGAGCCGAAATGCCTTTCGCCGCCGTTTTATTTGCTTACCCTATCGGCGGAGTTTTTAATTATTTATTTAACCGGACAATGGTGGGGCGGTTTGCGCGCGTTGGGTTAGGTTTTGATTTCAAATATTGGGGCGACATTATTCGGCAGTCTGTTCCCATCGGTTTGGTTTTGGTTTTTGGCTATATTTATTTCAAGATTGATTCCATAATGCTTTCCTTGATGAAGGGGATGACCGACGTAGGTATTTACGGCACGGCCTATAAGATTTTAGAGGTTTTACAAACTATCCCTTCGATGTTTTTGGGCTCGGCTTTTCCTTTAATTACCAAGTATGCCACGACCGGCGATGACAAAGTGGTGCCGGCTTTTCAAAAACAGTTTGATTTTCTTTCGCTTTTAGCTTGGCCGTTAGTGGCAGGAACTTTTCTTTTAGCCGAGCCAATTATTAACTTCATTAGCGGCTCGAGGGGTGCTGAATTTATCGGTGTTTCTACTGTCAGCTTTTTGGGACAAACCGCCACTTCTGTGACTTGCTTGAAACTCTTGATTTTTGTCGTCGGCCTTAATTTTTTCGTTACGCTTTACAGCTATATGATTGTTTCTTTGGGACGACAAAAAGTTATGATTATTCCAACAATTTTATTTGCCGCGATCAATATTGCAATTAATTTTGTCCTGATTCCCCATTTCAGTTATATTGGAGCGGCGATAGCGACAATCATTACCGAGATCATTGTTTTGATTATTTATATCAAATCAACAGTCAGGTTTATTACTCTTCCGATAAAATTTAAAACATTCCGCAAGATAATTTTTTGCACCCTGATAATGGGTTTAAGTGTTTACTTTTTGGCTAAAATAGGGGTAAATTTATTTGTAAATATTTTTGCGGCCATGGCGGTATATGCTTTAGCGATTCTTCTAACTAAAACAATTTCACTTGATATACTAAAAGTAAAAGCGAGGAATGATTTATGAAAATTGCCATCGATGTCCAAACTACTTTGGGCCAGCCCACGGGTTTTGGTTTTTACGTTTCTAATTTAACTAAAGGCCTGAATAGTTTAGCAAATGGCAATAATTTTGTTCTTATCCGACCGGATTCGGAGACAGATTTTTCTACGCCACGAAGGTTTTATTGGGATCAGGTTACCTATCCGCGCAAGGCCAAGGCGGCCAAAGTAGACCTCATTCACCAGCCCTGTTTTTCGGCGCCTCTACTGGTTAGGTGTCCCGTGGTCATTACAATTCACGATATTATCAGTCTGCTTTATCCTGAAAGCATTCCTTTTGCCTCGAGAATGTTTTATTCAAAATGGATGCCCCTAACTTATGGCAAGGCGAACAAGATTATTACTATCTCACAATCAACCAAAAATGATATTGTGCGGGTTTTGAAAATTCCCGAAGAAAAAATAACCGTTATTCCTTTGGCAGTTGACGAAAAGTTTGAACAGCCAATCAAAGGTGAAGAAGTTGCTCGCGTAAAGAAAAAATATAAGCTATCTCAAGACTATATTTTGCATGTTGGCACATTGGAGCCACGAAAAAATCTGCAATTTTTAATTGATGTTTTTTCCGAGGTGATTCGCAAGGGCAAAAATTCTAGTCTCAATCTGGTTATTACGGGTAAGAAGGGCTGGTATTATGAGGGACTTTTCAGAAGGGCCCGCGAACTTAATCTCGAAGACAGAGTGATTTTTACCGGCTATGTCGACGAAGCTGATAAGCCGGCTATTTACAAGGGGGCGAAAATTTTTGCTTTTCCGTCGGTTTATGAAGGGTTTGGCCTGCCGCCGCTTGAGGCCATGGCTTCTGGCGTGCCGGTCATTTCTTCGAACACTTCATCGATGCCCGAGGTTATCGGAGAAGCGGGGGTGCTTCTGCCGCCTAATGACACGGAAAAATGGGTGAGAGCTATCACGGAGCTGAACACTAACGAAGACATGCGCAAAAAATATATCAAACTAAATAAAGAAAGAGTCAAAAATTTTTCTTGGATAAAAACAGCTAAGGCGACAATTGACGTTTATGACAAAGCTTATGAAGAATTTCACTCTAAAAAGTAAATTTTTTTGGTTGGCCGCGGCACTTTTGGCGGCAATTGTTTTTGCTTTGACAAAACTTGGCACCCTCTCAAGCTTTATTCTTATTTTTATCTTAGCGTGTCTTATTTTAATTCCGCTAATTATAAAAAAGCCCCAAATTGGCCCTGCTTTGATCGGATTTTTTCTCACTTTTGAGAGGGTGCCTTCTTTGGAAGTGGGCGGTATTAGTATTAGGATTAATTTTTTTCTCATTTTTTTGACCTTAATCGTATATTTGGTCAACCAGCTTTGCGTGCGAAAATTTAAATTTAAATTTGATCCGATCCGTTCGGCGACAATAGTTTTGATTTTGTTGATGATTGTTTCGACTTCGCAAGCGATAAATCTTTCTCGTGCCTTGATGGTGATTGTTTCTATGGGACTGATGTTTTGTCTTTATCTGGTTATGAGCATGGTTATCGAAACAGAAGAAGATTTAGTCCTAGCACTCAAGGGCCTTCTTTGGGGGGCGTTGGTGGCTTCTGTTTTCGGCCTTTATCAGTTTTTGGGTGATATGGTTGGGCTACCTAATTCGGTGACCTTTCTTAAACAGGGCTATGACAGTTCAACTTTTGGTTTCGCCAGAGTTCAGGCCGGAGCATATGAACCGCTTTACTTTGCCAATTATATTTTCATTCCGCTGTCTGTTTTATTGTTTTTAAATTTAAATGGCCGGATTAAAAAAGTTTTTAATCGTAAACTTTCCATTGTTTTGGGCTTGCTTCTTTTGATCAATTTTGTTTTGGCGATATCGCGAGGGGCTTACTTGGCGGCTGGCGTAACCCTTGTGATCCTTTTGATTTTTCAAGCCAAGAGATTTTTAACATTTAAAAATCTCTTAATTGCTCTGTTCATCAGTTTTTTTGTTGCCACGGGCGTTTATGTCGCCTTGATCAGAAGTGAACCGCGGGCGTTGGACGAGTTTGTCGCCCATTTGAAAATAGAAGACCGTACCGAGGGGGAGTCAGTCGTTTTGCGACTATCGACAAGTGCCGAGGCGATTAATTTATTTAAAAATCATCCTCTCCTCGGTATTGGGCCGGGTAATTTTGGACCAGCGCGAGAAGATTACCCCTCTGATGTGCCAACTGGCGGCTGGGCGATCGTCAATAATGAATATTTGGAAATTGCCGCCGAAGGAGGCCTCATTGGCATTGTCGGCTTCTTATTGCTTTTGGTGATAATTTTTACCCGAATATTTCATAGCTATCGACATTCTAAAAATCCCTTTCTTTCAGATGTGCTTGTTGCTCTTGCTTTTGCTCTGATTGCTGTTTTGGCCCAATATTTTACTTTCTCCACCCTTTATATCACCCATGTTTGGTATCTAATTGGCTTGATTGGAGCGGTAACTAATATGATGAATAATGGCAAAGCAATTAAAGCTTAAAAATTTCGCTGCCGCTTTTTTTTACCTTGCGGTTTTAAGCGTCCCTTTTTATATTTTTCGTTTTCAAATTTTTGGCCTTCCCACCACGCTCACGGAAATATTAATTTATATTTCTTTTTTGCTGGCGGCTTTAAATTTTTTGTCTAATCGTCTTGAAAAGCGGCTGATTCCTAGGGCTTTTTGTCTTGCTGCCGCTGGCTTTGTTTTGGTAGCACTAGCAAACTGCTTTGCACCGGTTTTTTCGGTTGATGCTTTAGGTGTCTGGAAAGCATACTTTTTTGACGGTTTGCTTCTGGCGATGAATTATTTTTTGCTTATAGATGAGAATAAGGCCGAAAATACTCAAAACGTTCTTATCAGCGGTGCCTTAATTGTTTCGGTTATTTGCCTCGGCGAATTTTTGCTAGGGACGAAAACCGTTGACGGCCGGTTGATGGATTTAGATCAAATAAGCCCCAATTATCTTTCTCTGTACCTTGCCCCCGTGGCGGTTTTAACAATGATTCGAGCGCTTGATTCTAAAAAAGAGAAAACCGTGCCTTATTTGATTAGTAGTTTGATTTTTTGTTTGGCCATTTACCTAACCGGATCGCGCGGCGGCATGCTGGCCATTATAGTTGCTTTAGTTTTTTATTTGATCGGGCGGATGCCTATAGGGGTCAAAAAACTCAACGTTTTGCGAGCAGTGGCGGCTATAATTCTTCTCATCGGCGGATACGCCTTGTTTAAGCCCGATTTTGGGTCCATGGGGAGGGTGGGCAATTCTTCTAATATCAGAGTCTATATCTGGCAGACGACTTTGGAAATAATTCAGAAAAATCCTGTTTTCGGTGTGGGGCTGGACAACTATCAAAACTATTTTTCAAAATTAACTTGGGACAGGATCAATTATCCGGAATATATTGCCCCGCAAGCTTTAACGGCGCACGACCTTTACTTGCATTTATTGGCTGTTGGCGGCCCGTTTCTGCTGGCCTCATTTATTGTTTTATTGTTATTTTCTAGATTTTACCGCGCGCCAAACCAGCTCAAGTATGCTGTTTTGGCAATCCTTATTTACGCTCTGATTGACACGCCATTTTTTCGAAATGATTTAGCCTTAGTCTTTTGGCTAATTTTAGCCCTTGGGACAAAAAAGTCTTCAAAACAGGTCTAGTATTTGTTATATTCTGACAATTCTCAAGATTTTTTATGAATGAAAAAAATATTTTAAAAAAAGATCAAGGAGCGCTAAAATCTTTTCTGTTGATTCTAGCGCTTTTTATTGGCTGGCGTCTCGCGCTTTCGGCGGTAGCGATTATTTCTTACCATAAAATTCCTCATGCCGAGACATTTAGATTAATAAATTCGCTCCATCCTTTTTGGTCGTTTTGGTGCAACTATGACGCGGCTTATTTCACCGACATCGCGCAAAATGGCTATGGGTCGGCTTCGGCGGCGTTTTTTCCCGGTTTTCCAATAATTATTTTTTTGTTTTCTCATATTTTTTCTTTTATTTCGATCAAGATATTGGCGGTAGTTTTAGCCAATATCTTTACTTTTTTGGCGGTTTGGCAAGTTTACCGCTATGCCAAACTAACCACTCAAAAAGAAGATATCGCCCTTGAAACGGCCGTCTTCATGCTTTGCTTTCCGTTTTCTTTATTTTTAGCCCTTGGCTACAGCGAGCCGCTCTTTTTGCTGGCGGCAATTTCGTCATTTTATTGTTTGCGGAAGGAGCGATATATTGCCGCCGGTTTGTGGGGCGCCTTAGCAAGCATGACGCGGCTGGTGGGCGCTGTTTTAATTCCTGCTCTTTTAGTCGAGGCGATTATTGTCGCGATCAAAAAAAAGAAATTGATGCCGCTAGCCGTTCTTTTAAGTAGTTTTGGGACGATTTTTGTGAGCGTTTATTTTAAGCTTCGCCATGGAGACTGGCTGATGTGGCTACATAGCTATGGCCCCGAAACTTGGAATCGGAAATTTGGCACAGGCGCATTTATCGAGATTCAGAAAAATTTTGAAACCATAATTCATGGTAATTTTTATAAAACTGATGGGCCGTTAATTTCAACAATCGCTTTGCTTTCAATTTTGTTTGTGGCGGTTGGCTTAATCTTGCTTTTAGTCCAAAAAAGATGGGCGGAGGCGGTTTTTGTTTTCGGCGGAGCAATGATTCCACTTTTATCTGGCAGTTTGGTTAGTTTTAACCGTTATGCCATTTCGCTTTTTCCTCTCTACCTCGCTTTTTCCTGCTACACTTATAAATGGAGGTATTTTATTCCGCTTCTCCTTTTGCCTTTAGTAGGAATTTTTGTCTCTATGTTTGCCGTAGGATGGTGGGTTGGATGAAAAATAAAAAATTAATGGTAAATAATGCGCTGAAAATCGCATTTAGCGTCCTTTTAGCTTTTTTGTTTTTTGCTGTTTTGGGGCAAAGGGGAGCGAGCGGCACGCTTGCGACGATTTTTTCAAGCGTAGTTTGGCCGGTCGTTTTTATATTTGTTTCGGGCCTGTTTTATTTAATGACGATGAAAATAGAAGCCAAAACATCAGCTTGGCTCAAATTAATATTGGCGCTGGTTTTGACGATTGCTTGGGCAAAAATATTATTTTTTATTTTATTGGATCGGCTGGTTATTTTTGGCGCTCCGGTGGGACAGATTTTTACGGCCTACCCTTGGTTTTTTCAAGCCGCCTCGCTGTCAATTATTTTCGGGTTTGTTATTTGGAAGGGTTGGATCGGCTGGTTTAAAAAGGAAACCATTAATCTTCCAGACTGGTCGGTTTGGGTGGTTTTCGCTTTCTCTTTCTTGCTTTACGGTATTCTTTCGATTCAGCGGCACCAACTATTTCGCTCCTTTACGATGGATTTGGCGGGATACGATCAAGGTATGTATCTTTTGAGCCGTTTTCAAACTCCTTCTTCGTCTATTTACCATTTCCCTAATCTTCTTGGTGATCATTTTGAACCGATTTTGGCCGTAGTGGCGCTTTTGTATCGGATTTGGTCGGACGTCAGAATTGCTCTGGTAGCTCAAGCGGTAGCTGTTAGCGTGACAGTTTTTCCGATCTTCGGCTTAGCTAAAAAATATTTAAAAAATAATTTAGCGGCCGTTTTGCTTAGTTTATCTTTCGTTTTTTTTATCGGTACCCAAGATGCCTTAGAATTTGATTTTCACCCTCTGGTTTTTGCGGTGCCGGCGCTGGCTTACGCAATTTACTTTTTGGACGCTAAAAAATATTGGGGTTATTTCATCAGTTTAATCAGCGGCTTTTTGTGCAAGGAGGTTTTTGCTGTTTACGCTGTTTTTATTGGGCTATATGCGCTGATAAAAAAGAATTATAAAATCGGCCTAATAACAATCTTGTTGGGCATTTCATGGTATATTTTGGCCGTCAAATGCATAATTCCGCATCTTTCGGGCAGACCTTACGCCCACATCGGTGCTTTTCACGATCTCGGCGGCAGCGCCGGTGAAATTATTAAAACGATTGTTACGCGGCCGTTTTACACTCTTAGAATAATGCTAACGCCGAGCGAAAAAATTGCGACCGGTTTGGGTCTGCTGGGCTCGGCCGCTTTTCTTTGTTTTCTTGCTCCCGCCCAATTAGTCCTGCTTTTACCCATGTTGGGAGAAAAATTTTTAACCTTGGATCGTTCGAGCAATTGGGCGATGTGGTGGCATTACGGCATTACTATTGCTCCCGTGATTATTTTTAGCGCCATAATTGCTATTACCAAAATAACGGCCAAAAAGAACGACAAAGCCATGGCAGTTTCTTTGTCGGCGGCGGTGCTTTTTGCAACTTTGCTGGTCGCTTTTGTCTATTACGGCAAGCCCCCTTATACCGCGCCCACGGCCAAAACCTTAACCAAGAAATTTTACTCTGTTTCCTCGCACCTTAAGGTAGTAGAAGACGAAATAAAAAGAATTCCTCAAGATGCTTCGGTTATCACTCAAGATCAAATTGGTCCGCATTTGTCGCAAAGAAAAACCATTTATCAGTTGAAAAATTTTTCCGACATCGAAAAAGCGGACTACGTGGTACTCGATGAAGCCATTGGCCATTGGCCTTATGGCGACGAAGAATTCAGCCAAATGATTTCGGATTTAAAGAAAAATCAAGACTTTGAGCTTGTCGAAAATAACGAAACACTTTATATTTTTAAGCGAAGATGAAAATTGCAATCGACGTAACTAGGGCGATTATCGAAACAGCCGGAATAGGCCGCTATACCTATGAAATAACCCAATCTTTGTTGGATCAAGCTAAGACCGACGAGTTTTTGATTTATTCGACGCATTTCCGCTCTAGCGCCGAAAAAAAGAAAAAGTTTTTAAGTTTTGCCCGAAAAAACGTCAAGTTAAAAAGATTGCCCGTACCCGGCCGCGTGAAGGAAATTGCTTGGGCTTGGCCAGTTGATTTATTGGGAAAGTTTCTGGAAGGATCAGAAGTTCTTTTTGCTCCTAGCTTTTTTGAAGCAGGGCTGGGTTTTAAGATTCGACAGGTCGTTACTATTCACGATATGACCACTTTTTTATTTCCGACACAACGAGGCCCAAAGCTTTCGCGTTTCTTATCTGACCGCACGGTTAAGGTTTGCCAAAAGGCCGAAAAAATTATTTGCGTTTCTCAATCAACTAAAAAGGATCTTTTAGAACATACGATTATTTCGAAAGACAAGCCGGAGGTTATTTACCCGGGCTTGAAAATTTTTCCCGAATCAAATAAAAAACTACCCCGCAATTTGGAGCCGGGAAAATATATTTTATCGGTTGGCACGATTGAACCACGAAAAAATCTGATCGGTCTTTTCAAGGCGTATTCAATGCTTGAGCCAACTTTCCGGCAAAAATTTCCTCTGGTGATCGCTGGCGGAAAGGGTTGGAATGACGAAAAAATCTATAGTGAAATCAAGGCGCTTGGACTGGAAAATGAAATAATTTTTACCGGTTTTGTTTCCGACAGCGTTTTGGCGCAACTTTATGAAAATTGTGCTATTTTTGCTTATGTTTCTTTGTACGAAGGGTTTGGCCTGCCGATTTTGGAGGCCTTGAGTTTCGGTTGTCCGGTCATTACTTCCAATGTTTCGTCAATGCCGGAAGTGTCAGGCGAAGCGGCTCTGCTGGTAGAGCCGACTGATTCAAAGGAAATTGCCGCTGCCATGAAGCGGCTGCTAACTGACGAGGATTTGCAAAAAACGCTTTCTAAAAAAGCTTTGATTCAAGCGGGCAAATTTAGCTGGCAAGGCGCGGCGATTGATACGCTTGATGTCTTGCGCAAAGCGGTTGAGAAAAGCTAAAATTTCTAAATATGAAAGACAAAAATAGCTCAACAAGCTTGTCGGTTTTTTTTCCTGCCTACAATGAACAGGAAAATATTGGCGAACTTTTAGACGAAGCTTTAAAAGTCATTCCTAAACTGGCCGATGATTATGAAATCATCGTTGTTGATGACGGTTCTTCTGACCAAACGGCTAGTGTTGTAAAAAAATATTGTCAAAAAAACAGCGGCATTAAGTTAGTTTCGCACAAAATCAACCGGGGCTACGGTAGCGCCGTTTGGTCCGGTTTTAAAGCCGCCTCCAAACAGTTGATTTTCTTTTGCGATTCAGACAGACAGTTTGATTTACGAGAAATAAAAAAATTACTTCGATACATTGATGATTTTGACGTCGTAGTTGGTTATCGCAACCCGCGGCGTGATCCGAAAATGCGCCTTTTGAACGCTTGGGGTTGGAAAATGCTTGTCCGTTCGCTTTTTAAAGTAAAAATTCGCGACGTTGATTGCGCTTTTAAACTATTTCGCCGCGAAGCCCTTGGAGGCATTCAGGTGAAATCGCGCGGCGCGATGTTTTCCGCCGAGCTAATGATTCGGCTCATTGGCAAAGGCGCCAAAATTGCTCAAGTACCGGTGGGCCACTATCCGCGCCGCGCGGGCAAACCGACTGGCGCCAGCCCAAAGGTAATAAAAAAGGCCTTTGTTGAGCTTTGGCGCAACAAAGACGAACTCAAGAAAAAGATTTCTCAAATTCCCCCGGAGAAACGCGAAATAATGTCTTTATAGACTTTGTAAGCAGTCTTTTTTTTGCCGGCTGTCCATTTTTGGGTGGCTTTGTCGAAGGCATTTTCAACCAAGCCCCATTGATTATATTGATTAGCTTTACCGTTTGTAACTGAAGTAGTGTCAAACAAATTAAAGACAAAAATGCCGCTAACCAGTTTGCTTTTTAGAGCATTCTCAATTGCTTTTTTAAGATAAGCTGCCTGGTCAGATTCTTTATTTTTATAACTTCCTCCTTGGCGGTTTATTTCGCTAATCCAAAATCTTTTGCCGGTATTTTTAAAGTGTTCGGGGATATTAATGACAGTTTTGTCATTTGGTTTGGCGGCAGTAATGTCGTTGCCCATGTCAGAAAACCAATCCCAGCCGATAATTTCAAAATCAACGCCGTCTTTAATTAGTCGGTCGATCATGGCCGTACCAACCCAATGAGCGGTAATGACCCTTTGCGCCTCGGGGTCAGCTTCTTTAATGCCCTTCGATATGCCTAACAGAAAATTCTTAACTGCTTGATACTTGGCTTCGTCATAATCAGATTCTTGATTACCGGGAAAATCTTTTTTTATGGCGGTGCCGGAAACCTCGTTAAGCATTTGATAGTATTTGACGCGGCCCTTGAAACGCTCGGCGATGAATTTGCCCCAAGCGTAACCGCGATCAAAGTCGGCTTTAGCAAAAAAATCCTTATCTTTTAAAAAGTACTCGATTACCATGTAGCCGTCGATGTTATTGGCCGCCAATTTATCAGCGAGATAATCATTTTCTTTTTGGACTACAAAAGGTTCGTCGACATTAAATTCATAATTAAATTTCAAACTATTAAGGCCTAGATCTTGCCAATAAGCGACTTGAGCGTCAATATTTTCGCTATTGTATTTACCGTCCGGTCCGTTAAAGGCATAAGGGTTAGAAAAAGCTCCCCAAGCAAAGCTCTCCGATGTGACGGCCGGTTTATTTTGAGCGGTTACACTGGCATCGGCCCTTCGGGACTCACTTAAAGTTTTACCCAAAACTATGCCTCCGCAGGTTGCAAGTGTTAAAATAAAGATGGAGATTATAAACTTCTTCATATTTTACAATAGCATGAGAATTGCTTATATTTGCTTAAGCGTCCCTTACATCATCTCAATAATAACAAAAAAATAACATACCAATGGATATAAACCAAATTCTTAGCAAAAAGCCGTATCGGCAATTCATTAAATTTACCATTGTTGGCGGAGCGGCGACGGCAATCGACTGGGCCGCATTCTTTGTTGTCAGAGAAGCATTAACCTCGATTTTGCCGATAAAATTGCAAATCATCAAGCAAATTGCCAAGGCGATTTCCTTTATTTTATCGGCCAGTTTCAGTTTTGCTTTCAATAGACGATGGACTTTTCGCTCGCAAGGAAAAATTTCTCACGAAGCGGTTAAATTTTTAGTCGTTTCGCTTGGGGGGTTGGCGATTAATTCGGCGATTTTCTTTATTGTGACTTCCGAATTAAAGCTATATGATATTTTCGGCTTGATTATTGCCACAGCCATTGTCTTTTTTTGGAACTTCATTATGAATAAAAAATGGACATTTAAGGTGCGCCCATGAGTTTGACGCGAAAAGTGGCGTATAATTTTTCGGTTCAAATTGCCGGCAAAGCCATCAATACGATCATTGGCATTTTAAATGTTGCGATCATAACGCGGTACTTGGGGGTGGCGGGCTACGGAGACTACACGACTACTTTTGCCTATATTGCTTTTTTCAGCGTGATTTCTGACTTTGGCTTTTTTTGGATAATCATTAAGAGAATCACCGCCGGCGAGGGCGATGAGTTTGTCATAAAAAATTCTCTTTCAATCCGGCTCATTTTTGCCGCTTTGGTGTTTTTAATTGCTCTAATTCTTTTGCCTTTCTTGCCCTACACCTCAATTTTAAAATGGGCAATTGTCTTGGCGGCATTTTCGATTTTTTGGTCAAGCCAAACAAGCGTTTACACGGCGCTTTTTCAGGCCAAGCTAAAAATGGATTTTGCGGTTATCTCGGAGGTTATTGCACGAGTCATTAGCATGGGATTGATAATTTTGGCCGTCAAACTCAACCAAGGTCTGCTGTGGGTGGTGGGGGCTTCCTTGGCTGGGACACTAATTAATTTCGTTATTAGTTTTATTTTTAGTTTTCGCTTTGTCAAACCTTCTTTTGGCATCAATAAATCTTTTGCCAAACAATTTTTACTTGAAGCTTTGCCCATTGGCGTCGTAAGTATTTTAGGATTGATTTATTTCAAAGTTGATACCGTAATTTTATCTTTATATAAATCAAACATTGATGTTGGCATTTACGGAACGCCTTATAAAATTTTAGAAATTTTGATGGCTACGCCGCTGATGTTTGTCGGTTCGGTTTTTCCCGCCTTGTCAACGGCCTTTGCTTCGTCGGATCACGCCAAAATGAAAACTTTATTTCAAAAATCATTTGATCTTTTGTCGATCGGCGCTTTTGGCGTGACGGCGGTAGTGATTGCCTTGGCTAAACCGATTACCAATCTGATTGCCGGTAAAGAATTTTTAAATGCTTCAACCGTTGTTTTATGGAATAGGCCGATTTCGGCCGACATCGTGTTACAGGTTTTAATTTTTGCCGTCGGTATTTCTTTTTTTAATTCGCTTCTGACTAACTCGGTGGTTATTTTTGGTAAACAGAACCGTTTGCTCAAACCCTATTTTATTGCCACGGTTTTTAATCTTGCCGCCAATATTCTGCTAATTCCGATTTATTCTTATTTGGCGGCGGCCGTCACGACTGTGGTTACAGAACTAATTATTTTAATTTACTGTTGGCTGATTGTCCGAAAAGAAGCACCAGTCAAGATAGAATATGAAAAATTTTTTCTAACCATGCTGGTGGGTTTGATTACCTTCGGTATGCTGTTTGTTTTTAAAAATTTCAGCTTGTTTTTCACCATCCCCCTGGCCCTTGCTGTTTACGGCTTTGGTCTCTTGGCTTCAGGGGTAATAAATAAAGAAACCTTCATCAAATTAGCCCAAAAATAATGCAAATTTCTGTCATTATTCCAACTTATCGCCGTCCTGAATTGCTTAAACAATGTCTTGAAGCTCTCACGCAACAAGATTTTCCTCAAAAAGAATATGAGATTGTAATTTGCGACGATGGTTCGCCCAAAGAAACCGAGCAAGCGGCGCAGGATTTTATCAAAGAGCATCCGACGCTGAATATAAAATATTTTTTTCAGGAGAACTCGGGACCGTCCAAAGCCCGCAATCTCGGCATTAAAAATTCCCAAGCACCCATAGTGGCTATGACGGACGATGATTGCCAGCCGGATCGCGATTGGCTTTCGCAAATTGCCAAATCGTTTAAGGACGAGGATATTTTAGGCGTTGGAGGAGTGACTTACACCCAAAAAGAAAAAGTCACACCCTTGACCTCGCAAATTGAAAATAATCTTGATTCAAGTTTTCCTACTTGTAATGTGGCTTACCGCAAACAAATTCTCATTGATCTTGGTGGCTTCGATGAAAATTTTCCTTCGACCAACGAAGACATCGATCTTGCCTGGCGCGTCGAAAAAAAAGGAAAACTCATCCATAATCCCAAAATGCGTGTTCTTCATCCACCTCGAAAAGACTCTTTTGCAAAGGAAATAAAGGGCGTTAAGAATTTGGAGGGGGAGTTTTTCCTTTGGGAAAAACTCCCCGACATGTATCGAAGTAGCCACGTCCACCCGCTTTATTTTTTAACCGTTCAATATATATTTAAAATGGCGGTGAAGCGTTTAGCCGGCTCGTTTGGCTGGCTACTCAAAAACCCCTTGGTTTACCTCAAACTTTTTCTCATTGTCGTTTGCCAAAGACTTTATTTGATTATCTTGTTACCTTATTTCATTTGGCGAAGTTATTTTAGAAGACATGCAAAAAACTAAAAAAATTCTTTTTGACGGCCGGTTTTTGTCGCTTGCTCATGCTGGTTTGGGGCGATATTCTTGCGAGCTTTTCCTGCATTTGTTGAAGCTTGATTCACAACAACGTTATTGCTTGCTTGTGATGAAAGGAACGAAATTTGACCCGCGCTTGTCCGAAGTACTGAAGGATGTCGGCGATAGGGTGAAGATTATCGAAACAGATGCTTTACATTATAGTTTGGGCGAACAAACCAAATTATTGCGACAAATTAAACAAGCTAAGCCCGATTTAGTTCATTTTCCTCATTTTAATCACCCAATTTTTTACAGCGGTAAATTCGTGGTCACGATTCACGATTTGATTTTGGGCCAATATGCCGAACGGGGGAGCTATTTTAAAAGAAGCATTTATAATTTAGTTATTAATCACGCGGCAAAATCATCGTGCAAGGTTTTAACGGTTTCAAATTTTATCCGTAACCAGATTTCTCAAGAACTTCAGGTTCCGCTGACAAAAATTGCCACAACCTACAATGGCATTGATAGTCGCTTTAAAAAAATCACTGATCCAAAAATCTTGGAGCGAGGAAAAAAATATGGCCTTAACAAGCAGTATATTTTATCAGTTGGCCAATGGCGCTCACATAAAAATCTTCTTCGGCTGATCGAGGCCTTTGCCATCATCGCCAAGCAAGAGCGTTTTTGCGACAAATTAGAGCTGGTTTTTGTCGGTCGCGATGATCCAAAATATCCTTTGCTGAAAGCGGAAATTGCCCGACACAATTTGCAAGATAAAGTTAAATTCACCGGTTTTGTGTCCGATGAGGATTTGCCGGTGGTTTATAATAACGCCGAAGTTTTTTGTTTCCCTTCGCTTTCCGAAGGATTTGGTTTGCCCGGGCTTGAGGCACAGGCCTGCGGTGTGCCGGTCGCTTCCAGCGACCGGACTTGCATGCCGGAGGTTTACGCTGATGGGGCACATTATTTTGATCCGGAAAAACCCAACGACATTGCTGAAAAGATAATCGAGATTCTAACCGACGATGCTCTGAAGAAAAAACTCATTGCCAACGGTCAAAAAAATGCCCGCAAGTACACTTGGGAGCAGACGGCTGAAAAAACGCTTGAAGTTTACAGGGAAATCTTGTATAAATAATTACCAGTGGCTAACACTATTTTTTTGTAAAATAAAAGTTGTTAGCCGGTGTTTTAACATCATTTTATAAATTTTTGGAGGTTTCCATGAGTATGGAAAATATAGGCATCTATTTCGCTCTCGGTTCATCACTTTTGGCGATTATTTGGGGCTTAGTTCTAGCAAAATGGATTATGGGTAAAAGCGCCGGCAACAAAAAAATGCAGGACATTGCTGGGGCTATCCAACAGGGGGCCTCGGCCTATTTAAAAAGACAATACAGCACAATTGCGGTTGTCGCTGTCATCGTCACTTTGATTTTAGGATTTTTTATAAACTGGATGACGGCAATCGGTTTTGTCATCGGCGCTGTTTTATCGGGTTTAGCCGGCTACATTGGCATGATGATTTCGGTTCGCGCCAATGCGAGAGTAACTGAAAGCGCCAAGGGCGGAATGGCGAGCGCTTTAGATCTGGCTTTCAAAGGCGGTTCAGTGACAGGATTTTTGGTTGTCGGCCTTAGTTTAGTTGGCGTGGCGGGTTTTTACGCCCTTGCTAAAGCGACTGGCCACGATGTTGACGCTTTGGTCGGTCTAGGTTTTGGTGGATCATTAATTTCAGTTTTCGCTCGGCTTGGTGGCGGTATTTTTACCAAGGCGGCTGATGTTGGCGCCGACCTTGTTGGAAAAGTTGAAGCTTCGATTCCTGAAGATGACCCTAGAAATCCGGCGGTTATTGCTGACAATGTGGGCGACAATGTAGGGGACTGTGCTGGTATGGCGGCGGATCTTTTTGAAACTTATGCCGTTACGGCCATTGCTACAATGCTGTTGGGAAAATTAGTTTTTGACGGCTCGGATAAAGCGATAATTTTTCCACTAGTTTTGGGTGGCGTTTCGATTCTTGCTTCGTTGATCGGTTCGTTCTTTGTCCGCTTAAGAGGCGAAAAGATTATGAATGCTCTTTACAAAGGGCTGATTGCTTCAGGGCTTATTGCGGCGGTGGCTTTTTATTTTGTCACAAATTGGATTATGGCTGACTACGAACCAATGAAATTATTTTATAGCGCGTTGATTGGTCTTGGCGTTACGGCGGCTATGATTTTAATTACCGAGTATTTTACTTCGACAACTCATGGTCCGGTTAAACAAATTGCTCAAGCTTCGACAACCGGACACGGCACCAATATTATTGCCGGCTTGGCGGTGTCAATGAAATCAACTGTTTGGCCGGTCTTAATCATTGCCGCTGGCATTTTGGGCTCTTATACTTTCTCTGGACTTTACGGTGTGGCGGTTGCCGCCTTTGCCATGTTGTCAATGACGGGAATCGTGGTGGCAATTGACGCTTACGGACCAATTACTGATAACGCTGGTGGTATTGCCGAAATGGCTAACTTGCCCGAAAAAGTTCGCAATGTGACCGATCCTTTAGATGCGGTTGGCAATACTACTAAAGCTGTTACTAAGGGTTACGCGATTGCTTCGGCTGGTTTGGCGGCAATTGTTCTGTTCGCTTCTTATACTCAAGAATTGGCGAAAATGGGCAGTAATATTACATTCTTACTTTCCGACCCCAAAGTTCTCATCGGTTTGTTTATCGGCGGCCTCTTGCCGTATTGGTTTGGCGCCCTTTCTATGGAAGCGGTTGGCCGTGCGGCCGGTTCGGTTGTTGAAGAAGTCAGACGCCAATTTAAGAGCATTCCCGGGATTATGGAAGGAAAAGCCAAACCGGATTATTCCAAGGCGGTTGACATTGTAACCAAGGCCGCCATTACCCAAATGATTTATCCGGCTTTGATTCCGGTTGTCGTCCCGATTGCGGTTGGCTTCCTGCTCGGCCCGGTTGCTTTGGGTGGTGTTTTGGTTGGTTCGATTGTGACCGGCGTTTTTGTAGCGATTTCAATGACTTCGGGCGGGGCGGCTTGGGACAACGCCAAAAAATACATTGAATTAGGTAACTTTGGCGGCAAGGGCAGTTTTGCTCATAAAGCCGCCGTTACAGGCGACACGGTGGGTGATCCTTATAAAGATACGGCTGGTCCGGCTATTAACCCAATGATTAAGATCCTAAACATCATTGCGCTTTTGATAGTTACCTTCATAGTTTAACCGATGCTTAATTCATCGTTAATAATTAGCGAAAAGCCGCTAAAATTAAAAATCACGGAACTTACCGAAAACCAAGCCACTCTGGTTCTTCCCGACGATCAAAAAATAATCATTCATCCCAAATCTTTGCCGCAGGGCAGTGTTTTGGGTGATTACATTTATCTTAATCTGCTTTCAGAGGAACAGCTGTCTAGCGATAAGCAGGCCGTAGCCAAAGCAGTCCTCGAAGAAATATTAAAAAAATGACATGAAAACAAGGAAGGTGCTCAAAAAGATAAGGGCTAACGCAAAAACCGCCCTGATCTTATTTTTTATGTCGTTGGCGGTTTTTGCGGTGGCCTTTGCGGCCTATGCTTACGAATACCGCGATCTTAGCTTGCCCAAAACCACTTTAGTGGGGCAGGAATTTGCCTCTCTTACTCGCGAGGCAGTCAAAGAAAAAATCAGTCAAATTGAGGCACAAAATAAACAAAATAAGATAGCTCTAGTAAACGCCGACAAAAAATGGGACATGACTTTGGAGTCGGCCGGTTGGAAACCACGAACTGATGAGATGGTAAATTCTATTTTTGACTATGGACATTCGGCCAAGTGGTACAAAAATATCTGGCCTCTTGCGCGTACCTTGGTTTTTGGGCATAAAGTGGAATTTACCTACGAAATAGACCAAAAGAAAATCGAAGATTGGGTCAATTCTATCAATGACGAAATTGGCACTCCCAAAAAAGAAGCCAATCTAAAAATCAAAGGTGGTGAAGTTCAAGTGATTGAACCTTCGGCAGGAAAGGCAATTAACACAGCCGAATTGTCTGACTTAATTAGTAAAACGATGGCTTTGGAATCCTCCAATGAGATCAAATTAAATCTTATTGATGATCAGCCGATTATTTTAAAAACTGAAGCGGAAGGGCAAATCGAAAAAGCCAAACAGCTCGTTAGCGAATCAGTCGAACTGGTGGGGCCTAAGGGCAGTTATGACATCAGCGCTTCGCAGTTAGGAGCGGCGATCGAATTGAAAAAAGAAATTAAATCAAAAAAAGGTCTTTTTGGCACCTCGATTGAATATGGCCCTGTTTATGTTTCTTTCAACGAAAGTAAAATCAGAGAAAATTTAGATAAAGCGGCCGAGCAAACTGACATTACTCCTTCTGACGCCAAATTTAATATTATTGACGGCAAGGTTTCAATTTTACAAACTTCAACTGACGGAAAAGTAATTAAAATTGATGAGGCGGTAAAATTAGTTATTTCGGAATTGGAAAAGGGTCAAAACAAGAAAATCGAGTTACCGATTAAGGATAATAAGGCGGCTATTTCCGCCCAAACCGCATCTGATATTGAGCGCTATGGTATTAAGGAACTCATTGGCACCGGCACAACCAGTTTTTCTGGCAGTACCCAAAGCCGAATCCACAATATTTCGATGGGCGTGCAATATATTTCGGGAACTTTAATTAAACCCGGCGAAGAATTTTCGACGATTGGACATTTGGGAGCGATTGATGGAAGCTCGGGATATTTGCAAGAGTTGGTCATTAAAGAAAACCAAACCATTCCGGAATTTGGCGGAGGGCTTTGTCAGGTTTCAACAACCCTTTTTCGGGCTGTGATGAACGCTGGTTTAGAGGTGACGGAGCGCCACAATCATTCTTACCGAGTGAGCTATTATGAGCCACCGATTGGTATGGATGCGACAATTTATTCGCCCAAGCCGGATTTCAAATTTAAAAACGACACGACAAACTATGTTTTAATTCAGGGAAAAATTAACGGCAATAAAATTACTTTTGATGTTTATGGCACCAAGGACGGACGCGAAGTGGAAATCACCGAACCCTATGTTTATGATGTTACTTCGCCGGCAGAGGATATTTATATTGACGACCCGAGCTTGGCACCCGGCGAAGTGAAACGAATAGATCGCGCCCACCCCGGGGCTAAAGCAGTTTTTTATTATCGAGTCAAAAAAGACGGCAAAGTAAACGAAACCAAATTCAATTCGTCTTATGTGCCGTGGCCAGCCAAGTATTTGCGCGGTCCTCAAACCGACTCACAAACCGCTAGCCAGTAAACTTGCTTATGAGACGAAAAAAAATTAAAAATTATCGATCCTTGGCTTTTCTTTCCGCCCTTATTATTGTGGCGTTGTTTTGTATGCTGGCTAAAAAAGCCAAAGCGCCAGACAGTTCTCTCGATGGAACTAAACCAACTTCGTCTGCGACGGTAACTGCTACGGCCGACCTGAATCAGCTTGCCTGGCCCGAAGGAGCAACTTTGTCGGCCAAAATTTTGATGTATCATCACGTCGGCCCTTTGCCAGATGGAGCGGACGATATTAGAAAAGGGTTGACGGTTTCGACGGAAAATTTTGCTCGTCAGTTAAAATATTTGAAAGACAATAATTATACCGTTGTAACGCTGGAAAAAATGTATGAACTGATTTCGCAAGGCCAAAAAACGGACAAGGTTGCGGTTTTGAGCTTTGACGACGGCTATAGTGATAATTTTACTTATGCTTGGCCGGTCATGGAAAAATATCAATTTTCAGGCACGTTTTTCATCATTTCAGGCAAAATTGGCCAAAACGAATATATGGGAGAATCGCAAATTAAGCAACTGGCGCTCTCGGGCAATGAAATTGGTTCTCATTCGGTTAATCACTTGAACATGGACAAATTAACCGGTCAAAAATTAAAAAATGAAGTAAAATTGTCAAAGGAATCTTTAGGAGAACTCACGGGCAAAAAAATCATTTCGTTTTGTTATCCGGCGGGAAAGTTTTCCGAGGAGGCGAAAGCGGATTTGAAAGAAGCGGGTTATAAAATGGCGGTTACAACGGCCAAGGGTAAAGCTTTTTCGGCTGACCAACCCTTTGAGATTCCGCGTTATCGGATCAACCCAACGACTAATTTGGAAAGTTTGTTAGATTAAAAAATTGGCCACGCGCCCTAGCTGGTTGCTAGCGGCGCGTGGCCAGTGGGGAAACCTACGGACTGGGTGCTGGGTATTCTATGGCCTTGGGGGGACCATAGTGGGACGACAGTTCTTCCTCGCTTAAGACTGCGAGAAAGATCCGGTTGTCCTGGACGACCTCGATCGTGTAATGAGATCGTCCACCGCTATGCGCGGTGACCTTACAGGACAACACCGTGCACCCCGCGCTTGGCACGAGAACGGCCTTAATCAGGGGCTGCCCGTCCTTGTTTACGCCGCAGACCTTCAGGTCGACTTGATACAGGTTCAGCCCGGAAGGGTCCGCCACGGTGCCGACCACTTGGTCGACGCTGACTTCCTGTGACATCTTGCTAACTGCTTCTGCCGTGGCGCTAGCTGCCTGGCCAACGCTGGCCTGCGACAGCTTGTCGTCGTGGACTTCAGGAAGGACCAACGATCCGATCCCGAAAATGATCGTCAATGTGCCAAGGACGGAGACTACAGCACACAAGGCAAACCTTATGGGATCGATCTGACCGTCGTGGTTCATTCTTTCCCTCCAAATGTCAGAATGTCGCTTGAAAACAAGCGAGATCAAATTGTCCTCTTTTTAGAGTGTAAGTCAAGATCTATTGTCGATTTTCCAGTTTGGCTGGGCTTGCGGTACTTCATAAACGTTAGAGTTTTTTACGTAATGCATGGCGCCGGCAATGGCAATACCAACAGCGTTATCGGTGGAAAGAGCTTTTGGAGGAATCAAAATAGTTGCGTCAGTTTCTTTTTTAATCGCTTTTTGAAAATGCTCCCGCAAATACGTGTTGGCTGAAACGCCGCCGGAGAGAATGACAGTTTTGGTCTGATACTTCTTAACCGCCTGAATAGTTTTTAAAGTAAGAATTTCACAAACGGTTTTTTGAAAACTGGCCGCTAAATCCGCTCGATTAAATTTTCTTTTTTCTCCTGTAACGGGATTTTTCGTTAAATATAAAACGGCGGTTTTTAGTCCAGAAAAAGAAAAGTCCAACGCGTCTCGCTTGACCATCGAAAGAGGCAGTTCATAAGCGTTTTCGTTTCCTGATAGAGCGAGTTTTTCAATCGCCGGACCGCCAGGATAACCAAGTTCAAGAATTTTGGCCACCTTATCGAAGGCCTCACCAGCAGCATCATCCAGTGTTTGACCGACAGTTTTATAAGATAAGTGTTCATCAATCAAAATTAGCGAAGTGTGTCCGCCGGAAACAACTAAAGCTAGGGCGGGGAAAATATCCTTTTTAGGAATGGTTAAAGAGCGATTTTTTATTGCGGAGCAAAAAGCGCTGTAAATATGGCCTTCAAGGTGGTTTACGCTGATAACGGGTTTAGAAAAAAACGAGCCCAAGATATTAGCCGTCTCTACGCCCATTAACAGAGACCCAATCAACCCGGGTCCGGCGGTTACAGCTATTCCGTCAACGCTTTTTAGCATTTTAATTGCCTCTGGCTTATTTACCGCCATTGTTTCGGCCAACACTGGCACGATGGCTTCCAAATGAGCCCGACTGGCTAATTCCGGATAGACGCCACCCCATTTTTTATGTAAATCAATTTGACTAGCTACGACATCGGCAAGGATTTTAAAACTAAAGCGATCTGGCTTTTCGCTAAGCTCAATCAGCGACATGGCTGTTTCATCGCACGATGTTTCAACTGCTAAGATTTTTTTCATTTTCATAAGTACGAATCATACCAGAAAACAGATTGATTTCCCAGAAGTATTTTGTTACATTTTGACCAACACGTAAGTGAGGGTGTAATAGCAAAATCTAGGGTCTGTATTAGTCTACTTTGATAAGATTTCATC
>CAZOJE010000005.1:23755-60734 GCA_964580065.1 uncultured Candidatus Saccharibacteria bacterium | reverse complement strand
ATTACGGCGGCGACATACAATAATTTAGAAACAAAGCCGAGCGGTATGGGGAGCGATTGGGTGGCTTCCGGAGCCGGTGTTGAAGATTATAACGGTACCTATAATGCAACAGAAATGATTTATAATGGTTATCCGGTTTATGTAAATGATCACGGAAAACATTTATTTTATAGCGAAGACACTTATTACGAAGTTTTTCGTTGGGCAATGTACGAATATGAAACGGTTATATGGGATATGCCAGGATTGTCTTGTTATTATAACGGATCGACTCTCCCCGGTACTTGGTCTGCTGGTTTTGACGCTATCGACATGGGTACGCCGCCAACTCTTTCTGGAACACCGACGCCTTACACCTACACTCTTGCCACTGGCACTATTAACGTCAGTGGAAATTACACTAACGGTGACGGCACAAATAGCGTATCTACTACAGCCGATACCAACGATCCAGTTTTTAATGTAGATGGAAATTTTGTTAATTCCGCTTCGGCCACATTTATTGCTTCAAACTCGGCCACTTTTTCGGTTGCTTCAAATTTTACCAATAACGCCACGGCCACTTTTACTCATTCTTCCGGTACATTGACTTTTGATGGTCAAGGAGTACAAGCCGTTACGTCTGCCGGCGATCCATTCAATAATCTCACCGTTTCCAACACCTCCGCCGAAGTTCAGCAATCGGATGCCGCGACTATCGCCGGCACTTTAACGACTAATAGTAGCGCCGTTTATGATCTCAACGGCCAGGACCTGACCTTGGCCACTCTTACTAACAACGGAACTTTGCGCATGACCAATGGTGAGTCTAGCGTTACTATTACTACTAAAGACACCGATTCCGGTACCGTAGAGTACGACGGTAGCGACACTTACACCACCTTTAAATATGGCAATACCTACTGGAACTTAAAGATCTCCGGCTCCGGCTCTTTCACTCAAGATGCTGCCTTAACTGTCAATGCTGCCCTTACTCTGACTAACGGCACCCTGGATACTAAATCCGGCTCCAACTACGCCCAAACCATCGGCACCAGCTCAACCACCAATGGTGCCTACTCCCAAACCGGGGGTACCTTCCAAGCTAACGCTTCTGCCATCACTTGTTACGGCAACTACTCGGTGACCGGTGGCACCTACACGGCCGGTACCTCTTCCTTAACTTTAGATGCTACGCCGGCTGACATATCCTTAATTACTGACGGTTACAGTCTTTATAATGTGCTGTTTAAATCCAACTCTAGTGCTTCAGCTAGAACTGCTACGCTTGGTAGCGGCACATTGAGTTTTGCCGGCTATTTTTACGTCGCCGCTTCTAATACTAAAAATATGACCGTAACGGCGGCGACCGATAACCCGACTGTTAATATTACCGGCCTTTTAGATTTTACCGGAAGTGGCACCGGTACGGAGTATCTAAATATGGGTAGCGGTACTTGGACCACAACCGGAGCAATTGATTTTCGCGCCGGCACTATTGATGCCGGAACTAGCAATGTAGTTATGGCTGGTGCGACTAATTCAACCATTTACGGCAATAATAATACATTTTACGATTTAACAATCGAAAGGACTAAAAATATTCCTTACATTAACGGCGGTTCATCAAATTTTTACGTTTCACACGGTTTAAATGTTGCTGATGGCTATAGTTTGCAATTCAACCTTGGCGTTGCCGTAATTATGCTCAAAGACGCGGTGCTGAATCTAAATTCAACCGGAACGCTTTATCGTAGTGCTGCCAGCTCCATCACTTTTAAGGATGCCACTGCCAGTGTAATCCCGACTAGCGGTACGATCGGCCCCGATATTTATTTTGATACGGAAACGCGGGATATTGTTATTCCCGCCCGGACTTATGGATATACATACATTAGAAATGCCACTTCCTCAAACTATACTGCCACGCTTGGCACGGCTGCTTCACAAACCATCACGGTCACGGATCTACGCATGTATGCTAATGGCACTGGCAATCTGACTGTTGACGGCTCTGTTTATAACCCGACTGTAACTACCAGTAGCTATGCTGGTAGTCAGTATTATCTTGGATTTTATGGCACTGGTGCTGGCACGGAAGAATTAAAAGCCGGTTCCGGTACTTGGAATGTCGGCGCCTCTACTATCACTTTTGCCAGCGGCATTTTTACCGCCGGCGCCTCCACTTTTGTCTTCAACCGCCAATCAGGCATGTATGATCCGACACTAACCACTAACGAGCAAAGTTTTTATAATGTCACTGTTAATACTACAGATCCGCAGGGGCTGATTGTCTCGGGGACATTAAACATCAGTCATGATTTATTACTTTCTTTAACGACAGCCAATGATATTTTGCAGCTAAATTGTGCTACCAATAATCCAAATGTTAATGTAACCGGCAACATCTCCACATCAAGGACTTCATCAGGTTACCCGACTATCTCAATGGGGAACGGTACTTGGACGGTGGGTGGCGATGTCAATTTTGCTAATGGTAAAATTACCGCTGGCAATTCCACGCTTGTTCTCAACAATGCTTCCAGCGGCCAAGCGTTGACGGGCAACTCTCAATCTCTCTATAATCTCACCGTGACCAACGCATCTGCTACTGGAGTGTCTTTTGCCGATTCAGTCACCGTTACCGGCACTTTCACTGATACCACGGCCTCTTCCAAGCTGACTTTTGATGCTTTATCAACTTACGCTTTTGCCAATATTAATATCAATGGCCAAGCCAGTGGTACTAAGATCGTGATGGCTTCTAATGATCCTTCCAACGCCGATCTTCCTTCCCGCCAATGGTATTTCAATGTCTCCCAAACCTCGCCAACCGCTTCCTATGTCAACGTCACAGATTCCGATGCCAACGGGGGAAATACTATTACGCCGGTCTCCTGCGCCAACGGTGGAAATAATGAAAATTGGCAATTTAATACAGCGCCAGAAAATGATTCATTGACTTTTACTAATCCGTATAGTGGAACGAGTAATGTTGCGGTAGCCGATAACACGGTAGAGTGGAATTTTAGAGCATTGGTGACGGATGCCGATGGGCCGACAAATATCAATTATGTGGAACTAAGATTAGCAAATAGCGCCGATAGTTCAGCTCCTTATGATTCCCTTAAATTCCGTTGGACAGAAAGCACCGATACTTTCAGTGAGGAAGCGGATACACAAAACGCTGCCAGTCTGACCTCAACTTCAAGTAATTCTAGCGTCAGCGGCAACCAATGGATTCTTGATTTTAAGATAAAGTTCAATGTTAATTTTACAACTAAAGACACACTCTACAGCGCTCAATTATATGTCATTGATGACAGTAGCGCCGATGCTTCAACTACTTACACTGATCTTTATCAGGTGACTGCTTTAACTTTGACGGCAAGTGTTGATTCAAACACATTATCTTTTGGCCAGCTTTTACCCGGGTCAGTTTTAACTGGCACGTCACAAATCACAGTTTCAACGAATGCGCCAAATGGTTATTCAATTTCTGCCAGCGATTCAATAGCGGGTAATTATTCGGCTTTACTACATCAAGTAGATTCAACCACGAGAATAGCCGATTTTTCTGGATTGATTAGCGCGCCAACAAGTTGGAGCGGCACGGGCTTGGGCATTTGTGTTTATTATGGCACTCAAAAAGATTTAAAATGGGGTAACGGAACAACCGAAAGCGATTCGGCCAATTATTATGCCGGTGTGCCCGAAACCGCTGCTGAAATCCATAAAAAAACCGGTTCGCCAACAGTGAATGATCTGACCAAAGTAGGATATAAAATAGTTGCGCCGAATACCCAAAAAACCGGTAATTATTCAGGAATCGTTCAATATACTGTAATATCTGTTTTAAATTGATAAAATAAAAACATATATGAGCACAAAATCCTTTATACTTCTAATTTGTTTGCTTGCATGCTTTTTTCAATCTGTGCCCTCGGCTTTAGCCGCCGATGTAAATATGTCTACAAGTGTTCAGGGGGGGATCAATTTGTCTTTGTCGACCGCTTCTTTAAGTTTAGGTAATTTAACTCCGGGAACTCCGGTTAGGGGCTCTGGCGGTGTTGATATAGATGTCACTACCAGCTCCGAAACCGGCTACAATTTGTATATTAACGATTATGTCAGCGGTACTAACTCTGCTCTTTTGCATACAGATTCATCAACCAGAATTCCCGATTTTTCTTCGTTGATTAGTTCTCCATCGGCTTGGGTCTCCGGTACAAGCACGGGGCTTGGTTTCACGGTTTATTATGCCCAGACAAATAAGGAAACAGGCCAATGGGGGTTAGGTACGACGTATAATGATTCAAATAATAAATATGCCGGAGTTCCCGAAAACGCGACAAAAATTCACGCTTCACCTGATTATAAAGCGTCGGCTGACAGAACGAGCATTGCCTTTATGCTAGATACAACTAACGCTCAAAAAACAGGTTCATATTCAGGTGTGGTGACAATAACAGCCACGGCAATAGTTAATTAGAGCTTTGTTAGTGGCATTTTTTCTGAAGGTTATGATATCAAGCTTGTTTTATTTTTATTAAATGTTTACAATTATAATTGTAAACATAGGGGGTATTGTGATGAAGAAATTTTTGTATATTGGAATTTTTACGCTAGCTATGGGGTGCTTGTCACTTATGCTAGATTCTCTTGAAACTCAAAATGTCCAAGCGGCAGATGTAACTTTATCAACAAGTGTCCAAGAATATTTATCCTTTTCGATAACGTCGGGCGCAACCGTTGCCTTTGGTGCTTTGACACCCGGTACACCAATTGCCGCTCCGGCGACTGGTACGGTTGCTTCTGTTACAACTAACGCGTCCAACGGTTATCAAATCAGTTTAAGTGATGGATCGGATACAGATTCTCCTTTAGTCCATACTGACACATCAACAAAAATTTCGGATTTTTCCACAGCATCAACGCTGGCCTCGCCAGTCGCATGGGGTACTAGCACCGGACTTGGCGTGACTTTGTACGCTGCCGATACAAGCAAAGAAGCGGGCTGGGGTACTGGCACAACTTATAGCGACGCAAATAATAAATATGCTAAAATCCCGGCAAGTGCGGCGGTTGGCCATACGGTCAGCTCATATAAAGCAACCACTGATACTTCTACTTGGGCTTTTAAAATAGATGTACCGAATACACAGAAAACCGGTTCGTATACTGGCGCTGTGACTTTTACGGCTACCGCGGTTTTAAGTTAAGGGAGGGGCAAAATGAAGTTGGATAGAATTTATAAGATATTTTTAGCCGTATTCTTAGCTGTATCTATTGGCGCTGGTTTTGCTCATGCGGAAGGGGGTATACAAATATCGCCGCTAACCTTTAATTATGATATTACACCCGGTACGACCCAGACAGGCACGATCACTTTGCGAAATTTGGAAAGTGAAGAGCTGAACTATGTCATGGAGGTCGAACTTTTTAATAAAATTTCTGACGAGGGAGCGCCTTCGTTCCAGCAAGCCGATAGCAGTGCGGGTGTCACGACTATTGCAGATTGGATCAATTTTCCAGGTGGCAAGGAAGGCAAGATTGCGCCACAGCAAGCAGTTGATATAAACTTTAACGTTGATGTGCCCTCTGGCGCTGAACCCGGTGGCCATTATGCGGCTATTTTTGCCAAACAGCTCAAAAAAGACGCTCAAGGCAAAACGCAATTAGGCGTTGTGACAAGAGTGGGGTCGCTAGTTTTAGTTTCTATTCCGGGCGATGTCGATAAAAGCGTCAGCATCAACGAATTTAATCCGAAAAAATTTGTGTGGTATGGCCCGGTGTCGCTTACAGGAAAAGTAACTAATACCGGTACAGTCCATTATGATTCGCAGTTAAAAGTCGATATAAAATCTCTTTTTGGTAAAACAACAACAGTAGATTTAGGTAAGCATACTTTAATTCCAGATAACGAACGTAATTATAAAGGCGCATGGGAAAATAAGTACCCATTTGGTTATTATAAACTAACAGCGTCTGCTTCTGACGGAGACGGCAATTTCTCCGCCACCAAACAAGCTTCAGTTATTGCAATTCCGTTAATTATTGTAATCCCGATAATTCTAGTTATTTTGATCGTTTTCTGGGCGACAAGATCCTTCAAGAAGCATTTCAAGCTAGTTAAAAATGACTCCGAAAATAACGAAAATTTGCCGCAGTAAGAAAATATTTGGACTTATTTTAGTAATTTTTCTGATTTCCCCAACCGTTTGCCTAGGAGCGACGGACGGGAATGTTGATTTAGAGGTCTTAGTAAAACAACGTAAGCCGACTGATACGATTAACGATTTTGACTATTCGGGAAAAAGCGAATCGGCAAAACTAGCTGATGCTAAAGTGTTGGGTGCTTCAACGGTGAAAAAAAGTAGCACCATATTAAAATATGCCGGCTGGGCTGGCGGAACACTATTTTTGCTTATTTGTGCTTATTTTGCATCTAAATTAGCCAAAAAACGTCGAAATACTCAAAAAATTTAAGCATTTGAGGCAGTTTTTGTATTTATTAAGCAAATATTGATATATTTGTTTGAAGTGCTATGATTTTTTTGAGGAATTAATGCTTAATAAAGACGACGTTTTGCATATCGCGCGTCTAGCGCATTTGGATTTATCTGATACGGAAGTTGAAAAATTTTCTGCCCAGCTTTCGGACGTTTTAGAATTGTTCTCAAAAATAGACGGGCTTGATTTGAAAGACGAAGCTGAAACTTCGCAAATAACAGGTTTAGAAAATGTTTTTCGAGCCGATGAGATCAAAAAATATCCTTCATTAACTGATACCAAAACGAGTGAATTGGTTGAAAGTGCCCCCATTCATAGCGGCAACGAGATAAAAGTGCCGAAAGTAATCGAGGAGAACTAATGGATTTAAATAAGCTTACTATCTCACAAGCATCGAAATTGCTGGAAAACAAAGAAGTAAGCTCGCGACAACTCACAGAAACGGTTTTGGATTGGATTAAAAAAATTGACTCCGAAGTTAAGTCTTTTGTGACGGTTTGCGCCGATGAAGCCCTGAAGGCGGCTGATGCTTCAGACGTCCGTCGTAAAGCGGGCAAAACTTTGGGTCCGCTTGATGGCATTGTTATGTCGGTTAAAGATCTTCTTTGCACGCGCGGTATTACGACAACGGCCTCGTCCAATATTTTAAAAGGTTTTGTGCCACAATTTGACGCAACGGTAATAAAGAAACTCAAAGACGCTGGCGTGGTGATAGTCGGTAAGACTAATCTTGATGCTTTTGCCCATGGTTCAAGCACGGAAAATTCTGATTTTTTTACTACGCATAATCCTTGGGATTTGTCGAGAGTGCCGGGCGGTTCATCGGGCGGTTCGGCGGCCTCTGTGGCCGCCGATGAATGTTTGGGCTCAATCGGCACAGACACCGGCGGTTCGATCAGGCAACCCTCTTCGCTTTGCGGCGTTGTGGGTTTAAAACCGACTTATGGCCGCGTTTCTCGTTATGGTGTAATCGCCATGGCTTCCAGCTTAGATGTAATTGGGCCGATTGCCAAATCGACCGAAGATGCGGCGATGATTTTACAAGCAATTGCCGGTCGCGATCCTTTAGACGGCACAACACTTGACGCTCCGGTTAATGAGTACGTAAAAAATCTTGCTAACTCAATCAAAGGCGTAAAAGTTGGTATACCAAAAGAATATTTTGCCAGCGGTATGGACGAAGATGTGGCTGAAGTTGTCGAAAACGCGATTGAAACAATCAAAAAATTAGGCGGTGAAATTGTGGAGATTTCCCTGCCCCACACCGATTATGCCCTTTCGACTTATTATATTTTACAGTTGGCCGAAGTGAGCTCTAATTTATCGCGTTATGACGGGGTAAAATATGGCCATTCGATTTTGCGAGAAAATCAAAAACACTCGCTGGAGGAAGTTTATTTCAAATCGCGAGGCGAAGGATTTGGCCCCGAAGCCAAACGCCGTCTGATGCTCGGCACTTATGTTCTTTCGGCTGGCTACTACGACGCTTATTATAAAAAAGCGTTAAAATTACGAACTTTAGTAAAAAGAGATTTTGACGATGCCTTTGGCAAAGTCGATGTTATTTTAACGCCGGTTTCCCCAACTCCTGCTTTCAAAATTGGTGAAAAAGCCGATGATCCGGTTCAGATGTATCTGTCGGATATTTACACTGTGCCGATAAATCCGGCCGGTGTTCCGGCAATTTCTTTGCCGGCTGGTTTCGTTGTTCGTGACGGCAAAAAATTGCCGGTTGGCGTACAAATAATTGCGCCGATGTTAGGTGAACAGAAAATCTTTGACGTTTCAAATATTTTAGAAAAAGAATTAAACATTTTTAACGAAAGGGCGATATCATGAAGAATTTGACCAAAGAGGAAATATTAAAAATATGTAAAGCGGAAAGCGTTAAATTTATAAATTTGCAATTTAGTGATCTTGATGGTGCAACGAAAAGCGTTCAGATTCCAACCAATCAACTCTCCGAAGCAATCGACCGAGGCAAGTGGTTCGATGGTTCTTCGATCGAGGGATTTGCCCGTATTGCCGAATCGGATATGTTTTTGCGTCCAGATTTATCAACTTTTGTAATCATTCCTTTTGGCGAAGAAGAATATCGTTCAGCCCGAGTAATTTGCGACGTGATGAAACCGGACGGGACGCCGTTTGAAGGCGACCCGAGATATGTTTTAAAAAAGAACATGGCCCGAGCGGCAAAAATGGGCTACGTTTATAACGTCGGTCCGGAAATAGAATTTTTTATTTTTCGCAAAGACGAAAATGGGGAAATCGATTTAAGTCCAACAGATGATGCCGGCTATTTCGATTATTCTGACGATTGGGCAGTTTTCGTCCGCAAAGAAATTTCTAATATTGCTATGCAAATGGGCATCGAAATAGAAACAGTTCATCACGAAGTTTCAACCAGCCAGCACGAGATAGATTTTAAATATTCCGACGCTTTAACGGCGGCCGACAATGTGGTCACGCTGAAATTTATCATTAAAGCGGTGGCGGAGCGCTTTGGTTTGTACGCGACGTTTATGCCGAAGCCAGTTTTTGGTATCAATGGTTCGGGCATGCACGTTCATCAAAGTCTTTCAAAAGCCGGCAAAAATATTTTTTATGATAAAAAAGATGAATATGGTTTGTCGAACATTGCCCGCAAATTCATTGCTGGCCAGTTAGATCAGGCCAGGGGGATTTGCATGGTTTTATCGCCAACGGTAAATTCTTATAAAAGATTGGTGCCGGGTTATGAAGCGCCAGTTTATTTATCTTGGGCGAGGGTAAACAGGTCGGCCCTAATTAGGGTGCCGCAGATTTCCAAGGACAATGAGCAATCAACGAGAATAGAACTTCGTTCGCCCGATCCGTCGTGCAACCCTTATCTGGCTTTTTCTCTAATGCTGGCAGCCGGTTTACATGGGCTAGAAAACGACTTAAAATTATCCGATCCAATCGAAGAAAATATTTACAAAATGAATGATCGCGAAAGGACTTCTAAAAGAATAAAAACTTTGCCAGACTCGCTAGGTAACGCTTTGGAAGAATTCAAAAAATCCGATATGGCAAAGGATTCCTTGGGAGAACATGTTTTTTCGCGCCTAGTGGAATCAAATCGAATAGAATGGGATAATTATAGATGTCAGGTATCGGATTGGGAAATTAATGAATATTTGGGAATTTAATAATGGATAAAAAGAGAGACTCTTTCAGTTTGGTACAAGCCCTCGAGCAGTCGATTTCAAAATTAGTTGAAAAGTTTTTGCCAAAAAACAATTTCACCGTTTTTGCTCAAGGCGAATTGACAAAACTGTGGGCAGAAATCGAACAAATGGAGCCGAAAATGTCTATTATTGAAGCCGACAAAGTAGTTGACGTTATTTTAAAGCGTGCCGGTGTGGCCGGCTCAACCATGGCGGAGCGTTTGCGAAAAGTGCAAAAATTGGTGCCGCGGCCGGTTTATTCGGGAATGTGGGAAGCACATAAAATTCGCAATGAATTAGTTCACGAAGTGGGCAATCGTACTAATCCAACGGTGGCACAGGAAAACCTTTGGAAAATGAAAAAATTTCTTATTTCTCTAGGAGCATTCAAGAATGAATAACGGATTTAAAACTGTTATCGGGCTGGAAATTCACATTCAGCTCAACACAGTTAGCAAAATGTTTTGTGGCTGTGACAATAACGCCCAAGGCAAAGCGGTTAATGAGTTATCCTGCCCAATTTGCATGGGCATGCCTGGAACTTTGCCGGTGGCCAATAAAGAAGCCATTCGCAAAGCGATTAAAATTGGTTTGGCCCTTGATTGTGAAATCGCCCCGTTTGCAAAATTTGATCGCAAACATTATTTTTATCCCGACTTGCCCAAGGGCTATCAGATTAGCCAGTACGACAAGCCGTTTTGCGTGGGGGGAAAATTAGAAATTGGTGGCAAACAAGTTCGTCTTAATCGAATCCACCTTGAGGAAGACGCTGGAAAATTAGTTCACCCCAAAGGAGCCGATTATTCAATCGTCGATTTAAACCGTGCCGGCACGCCGCTGGTGGAAATTGTGACCGAGCCGGACATTGATGAGCCGAGCGAGGCCAGCGAATTTTTAAAAGAGCTTCAGTTGATTGCTCGTTCTGTTGATATTTCGAGCGCTGATATGGAAAAAGGCCACTTGCGCTGCGACGCTAATATCAATGTTATTAAAGGGGATAAATCTTCTCCGATTGTGGAAATTAAAAATCTTAATTCATTTAAATTTGTGCAAAAGGCATTGGAATATGAAAAGGAACGCTTGATTGAAAATTTCGATTCTTTTGATGGCAAAAAGACAAAACAAACGCGTGGTTTTAATTCTAGCGCGGGCAAAACTTATAGTTTACGCGAAAAAGAGGCGGCCAAAGATTACCGCTATTTTCCCGAACCTGATATTCCGCCGGTTTTAATTGGCCATGATTCGGGCTTTGATTTAAACGAGATTAAAGCTGAATTAACCAAACTGCCGACAAAAAGAAAAAAGGACCTTTGCGCTAATGGTGTCGACGCTAAAGATGCTCTTATTATCGTTAAAGATTCTCAACTAAACCAAAAAGTTGAAGAAGTCGAAAAAATCTCTCCTGAAAAAATCAAGTCGACAGTGAAAATCCTCATAAACGAAAAAGGAGCGCGAAATCTCGAAACTGATAATTTAGTTAAACTTATTGAGTTAATTGAAAAAGAAAAATTAAGTTCAAATATTGTCCGTCAAATTATTGCTCAAATGATCGAGGGTAATCTTTCTTTGGACGACGCGGTGAAAAATATTAGTAATGGTTCAGATGGTTTAGAGGAAATTATTGATAAAATTCTCGCCGAGAATAAAGACGCTGCCGAAAAATATAAAGCTGGCAAGAAGGAAGTATTGGGATTTTTACTGGGGGCTGTAATGCGCGAAACTCGCGGCCAGGCCAACCCCGCTGCTATCAGGGAATTCTTAGAAAAAAAGCTTATTTAGGAGGTATATGGCGAAAAAAGAAGGAGAAATTTCTCCCAAGAAACGCGCGGCTATACTTCAGGCGAATAAACTAAAAGGCGAAACGATTAAGACCTTTTCAGCTTTGCTAACAAGCGCCTTTGGCTTAGTTGCCGCCTTTGCTTGGAATGAAACTGTCAAAGAGGCGATTAACCGATATATTTCATCGGGCCAAGGACTAAAGTCTAAGCTGATTTACGCTATCGCCGTAACTTTATTGGCCGTATTAGTTTCGTACTGGCTCGGCAGAATATCGGCTAAATTTTTAGTCGATTCGGAAGACGATAGCGACAGCAAGTAGAAAAATTGTTATAATAAATTAGCATTCCGGAGGGAATTAAGTTTCTAAACAAATGATTTTGTCAACAACAGGAGTTTTTTATGGATACTAATAATAAAAAAAGTCGCACCCTCATTGTTTTTCTGGCAATCCTTAGTTTTCTCACCGGCATTGCTGGCGGAATTGGCGGGATTGCGATTGTCGCCGATTCGCCTAACTTGCAAAAATTCATCGGTCTTGAAAAAACAGACAGCGGCGTTAACTTTTCTTCTTCAAAAGTTGAAAATGTTACGCTAAAAGAGGATTCAAGTGTCATCAGCGCGGTAAAAAAAGTTTCTTCTTCGGTGGTTAGTGTTATGTACACAAAAAATGTCACTGTGACCAATCCTTTTTCCTTTGGATTCGGATTTTCCAATCCTCAACAATATACACAAGAGCAACAAGGCGGCGGAACAGGTTTTGTAATCTCTTCCGATGGACTGATTGCCACCAATAAGCACGTGGCTGATGTTGAGGGGGCGGAATATTCTGTCATTACCCAAGACGGGCAAAAATATTCGGCTAAGGTAGTAGCTAAAGATAGTGCGAATGATTTTGCAATTCTAAAAATAGATGCCAAGAATTTGCCGGTGGTGGAATACGGTGATTCCGACAGTCTCGAAATCGGGCAGAGAGTAATCGCTATCGGCAATGCTTTGGGCGAATTTCAAAATTCGGTAACAGTTGGCGTTTTAAGTGGTAAGGAAAGAAGCTTGACAGCGACGGATTCATCAAACGGAAATTCCGAAGAATTGGAAGGGCTACTGCAAGCAGACGCGGCTATCAACGAAGGCAACTCCGGCGGACCGTTGGTTAACACCAAAGGACAAGTTATCGGCATTAACACCGCTACTGCCTCCAAAGATCAAAGCGAAGGAATCGGTTTTGCCATACCAATCAATATGATTAAATCGGCCGTGGACTCTTATAATAAGAACGGTAAAATTGTCAGAGCTTATCTCGGTGTCAGCACGATGACCGTTGACCAGAAAATTGCCGCTTTGAAAGGTATGAAAGAAAGCAAGGGGGCGTTGGTTGTGGGAGGCAATAATATTGCGGCTGTGGCTAAAGACTCGCCTGCTGAAAAAGCTGGTGTCAAAGAAGGCGATGTTATTCTTAAAGTTAATTCTGATGAAATTGCACAGGGCAAATCTTTGCGTCGAGTTTTAAGTAAATATCAGCCCAAAGAAGAAGTAACTTTGACGATCTTGCGCGGCAACGACAAAATCGAAGTAAAAGCGACTCTTGGTGAAACAACTGCCAGTTAATTAAAGGTCACAAAGCGGTCAAACCCGTTAAGGTCTTGAATTATTTTTGTGCTAACGTGGCACGCTTGATTCTGAACTAATTTTGTTTGGCTTGGATCGATCTCAATTATAGCCGCCCCTTTTTGACTTAGACGATCGGGCAAATTATCGAGAAAACGCGCTAAAATATCGAAACCTTTTTCTCCGCCACGCAGGGCTAGTTTTGGCTCGAAGCGTAAATTCTCGTTGTCTTTAATATAATCTTCCGTGAGATAAGGCAAATTGGCCATAATCAAATCGAATTTAAGAGGCGAATTTGTCTTAGAAAAAAGATTGCTAGGGAAGAATTTGATTTCGGGACAGTTATTTTGGTGAGCATTTCGACGCGCTAGACGGAGGGCTCGGGGGGAGATGTCAACGGCAAAAAAATTGAGCTTAGCCAAATCGGACGGGGCCAGATTTTCCTTGCAAAATCGACATAGCGAAATAATGATGCACCCCGAACCGGTGCCGACGTCAATAATATTTATTTCGCCATTCAGTGTTTTAATTAATTGCCCAATTTTTTTGCCGGCCCATTCGACTAACAGCTCGGTTTCTGGCCGAGGAATCAAAACATTTTTGTTGACGAAAAATTTATAGCCGAAAAAATCGGCTTGATGGGTGAGATATTGCAAAGGATAGCCCTTGGCGAGCATCTTTTGGCCAAAATTAAATTTAACTTTTTGGATTAAATTTGGCCTTGTTTTATTTTTGTTTAAAAAAAGTTCTTCTTTTGAAATTCCAAGAAGATGCAAAAGCAGTTTTTCTTCTGTTTGCTTGTCGGTTGGATTAGATTGCTTCATTTTCGGGAAGTTTGAGTCCTTCTTCGGCTAAAATATTTTCGAGTTTGATTTTTTTGTCGGCATGATGCAGATCGGCTATGATCGGATCCATAAAACCGTCGAGAATTTTCTCAATATTGCTCCATGATTTGCTGATACGGTGATCGGTGATGCGATCTTGGGGGAAATTATAAGTTCGGATTTTTTCGCTACGATCGCCGGAGCCAATCATCGAAAGGCGTTTTTCGCTGGATTCTTTTAGCTCTTGTTCTTGCTGTTTTTGCCAAAGCCGCGAGCGAAGTTCCTTCATGGCTTTTTCGCGGTTTTTGATTTGGCTTTTTTCGTCTTGGCAAGTAACGATCATACCGGTGGGCAGGTGGGTGATGCGAACGGCCGAATCGGTTGTGTTGACCGACTGGCCACCATGTCCGGAAGAACGAAAAACGTCAACTCTAATTTCGTCAGGTCTAATTTCGATTAATTTTTCTTCGATTTCAGGCAAAACCACAACTGTGGCGGCGGAGGTGTGCAGGCGGCCGGATTTTTCGGTTTTTGGGACGCGCTGAACGCGGTGTACGCCACCTTCAAATTTCATTTCGCCATAAGCATCACGCCCCGTCAGTGACATGACGATTTGCTTAACGCCACCGATGGGGGTGTCACTTTGGTCGGTAATCGTTGCTCGTATACCTTTTTTGTCGAAGTATTTTAAATACATTCGTGCAAGTTCACCAGCAAATAGTTCGGCTTCTTCGCCGCCGGTGCCAGCTCTAATTTCTAAAATAGCGTTTTTGCTATCCTCTGGTTCGCTAAAATCCAACTTGTCAACCAACCGGTTAATTTCTTCTTTGGCCAGTTGTTTTAAGTCGTTTTCCGATTCGTTATAAAGTTTGAGATTTTCGATTAAATCAGGAACTAGGTCTGTCATCTTGCTCTTTTTCTTCGAGCTTGTTTGGCGATTCTTTGGTCGCTTCTTTTTTAGCTTTGGCTTTTTCTAATTCAGCTTTAATTTTAGCAGTTTTTTCTAAGCGATGTTTGAATTTATCTAATCTTCCAGCTGTATCAATGAACTTCTTATTGCCAGTGTAAGCCGGATGACATCGTGAACAAATCTCGACTTTCAGCTCGGGAATAGTTGAACCAATCTCAAAAGACTCTCTGCAAGAGCAGGTAACTTTTGTATTGGAATAATATTTTGGGTGGATTTCTTTTTTCATGTTTTTTGATTTTAACCGAAAATTCTCTCAAAATCAAGAGGATATGTCAGTCTAATATGCTTGCGGGTAAGTTCTAGAATTCAGCACCGTTACGCAGATATTGACATTTTGGTGAATTGATTGTACAATTTGCAGTTTTGACGATAGCGGAAAGCGGGTTCGACCCGGCCGCGTCGCAAAACAGTAGTACCTTTATATGATCCCCGGTCCCGTGGGCTACAGTAACGGACAGGTGAAAAAATGACAACATTGGCTCGCAAGAACTGGCAGGCCATTGCGGCCTGCCCCAATGAGCAGCTCCGCTATAGCCTGATCGCGGCCTCTGGCGACATCGCCGAGGGACTTGCGGCGGGCTTCCCGCAGTACTTCCTCGCCGAAGGCGAGGAGCATCCGGCGGTATCTCGGACCGAGTTCGTAGCGATGGTCCGAGCTATGCGCCGCGACGATGCGGTGCGGGCCTGCAAGGACGCAGGCTTGCCGTATGCGTTGCTGCAGTTCAGCGGAAGTTGTGAGGGCCGCACCGACGGCGTTTCGTACGCCAAGGGCGGCTATAACACGACGGCGAACGGCTGGGCGCAGAAGTTCTGGCGCACCAGCCAGGACCCGGGCAAGACCCTCGAGTACGAGGGAGCCGAGTGGGTGGTGTGCCGGAATGGTTTCGGAGCGGGCGATGCCCGCTTCTTCGACACTCACTCACTTCTGCTCGTCCCCGTGGAGGCCTTCGCGGCCTCCGCGGCTGGCTAGATTCTAGCACTTCACAGAGCACCGAGCTGGCTTCCTAAGCAACTCGGTGCTCTGTCCAACATTAAATTGTTCTGATGAGTCGTTGTAATTTACGACGAAACGGCAAAACCAAAGCTAACTTTCTCTGTGCTATGCTTCGTCGAGTTAGGTGCGGTGCTTGAGGTGCTTTACAAAGCACTAGCATATTATTCGCAGACAGAACAAACTGCATGCACCAAATTATAACCGGACACGGACTATATACAGTAACACCATGTAGGCAAAAAATTTAAAGACGGAGGAATGTGCGGGTTGTAGATATTTTTGCGCTTTAGAAGCAAATTTTGCATGATTGCCCTTGAAATAACCGATGTATTTTGCTAATATGATCTAACTGGTTGCTAAACCATGTTTTATGTTGGAGGAAAATCAATGGTAAAAAATTTGCCCACAATCAAGGATTTGTTTGCCGCCGGTGCCCATTTTGGTCACAGGCGAAACCATACCGATGCCAGAACGCATCAGTATGTTTTTGGTTATCGCAACAAAGTTGCAGTTATTAATTTAGAAAAAACAATCGAGCAAATTAAACTTGCTCTTAACGAAGTTAAGACGGTAGCTGAAGATGGCGGTGCTTTTCTTTTTGTTGGCACTAAACTTCAAGCCAAAGATTTAGTTAAGCAAACAGCCGAACAGTTGGACCAGTCATATATTGTTGAAAGATGGCCGGGCGGGCTTTTAACAAATTTTGATGTCATTATTAAAGGCATCAAAAAAATGAACGAGACAGAAAAAAATTTAGCCGAAAATAAATACGAACATCTCAAGAAAAAAGAAATCCTAAAAATTGAAAAAGATCTCGCCAAACAAAAAGGAATTTTTGGCGGTTTAAGCAAAATGGATCGCCGACCGGATATGTTAGTGGTCGTTGATGCTAAGGCCGAAGAAATTTCTATTGCTGAAGCCAGACGCGAAGGAACAAAAGTAATTGCGATTTGCGATACGAATTCTAATCCTAAAACAGTTGATTATCCAATTATCGCTAACGACGATTCAAAAAAGACAATTGAGCTGATATTATCGCTAATTACCGATCAAATTAAAACAAACTTCAAGCCACGAGCCGTAGCAACCGATGAAAGAATCGAAGAAAAATTAGAAGGAAAAGCGAAACCGGTAAAAACATCTTCAAAAGAAGAACCGGCTAAAGTTGAAAAAGAAGTCAAAGCTACTCCCGAAAGTGTTACGGTCAAAAAAGCGACTAAGAAAACCGTAGCCAAAACCACGGTTAAAAAGACAGCTGAAGCAGTTAAAAAAGAAACAAAGACCAAGAAATCGACGACCAAAACTACGAAGTCGAAAAAATCATAAGATTAGTTAGCGAGGGAAAATGTTAGACGATCTAAAATCTTTAAGAGAGAAAACCGGCGCTGGGATTATGGACGTAAAGAAAGCACTCGAAGAAGCCAAGGGTGACGTTAAAAAAGCGGAAGAAATTTTGAAAGCCAGAGGTGTGGCTATTGCCGAAAAAAAATCTGATCGCGCTACCTCGCAAGGTTTGATTGACGCCTATATCCACATGGGCAAAGTTGGCGTGATGGTAGAAGTGGCTTGCGAAACCGATTTTGTTTCGCGTAATGATGAGTTTAAAAAATTCGTTCATGAAATCGCTTTGCAAGCGGCTACTTCGGAAGCCGAAAATGCTGAAAAACTTTTGCAGGAAGATTATTTTCGTGATCCGTCGAAAAAAATTGCCGATCTTTTAAACGAAGTAATCGCAAAAACTGGCGAAAATATTAAAATCAAAAGATTCATTAAATACTCTCTGGGGGAATAATGGAAAAAAAGAAGGGGTTTAGCCGGATATTGCTCAAGTTGTCCGGTGAAGTTTTTGGCGGCCAAAAATCATCTGGCGTTGATTATCATGCGGTTTGCCAAATTGCTAAAGATATTTTGCAGATTCGCAAACTAGGCGTCGAAATTGCTATTGTTAACGGCTCTGGCAATCTTTTTCGCGGCCGTAGCGGTTCGGCCGAAGGTATGGATGAAACGGCGGCTGATTATGTTGGAATGCTGGCGACATTAATGAATTCACTTGTTCTGCAAGATGCTTTGGAAAAATTAGATGTTCCAACACGAGTTTTATCTGCCATTGATGCTAATAAAGTTGCCGAACCATATATTCGCCGCCGCGCGATCAGGCATATGGAAAAGGGACGAGTGGTAATTTGTGCTGGTGGTTTGGGCAACCCATGCTTTACGACGGATACTGCGGCGGTTTTGCGAGCGATTGAACTTGATTGCGATATTGTGATGAAAGCGTCCAATGTAGACGGCGTTTATGATTGTGATCCAAAACAAAATTCTCAAGCCGAGAAATTCGACACCTTGCCATATAATGAAGTTCTGCAAAAACATCTCAAGGTAATTGACGCTACCGCCGTTTCGCTTGCCCGTGAAAAAGGTATGCCGATTTTGATTTTTGACTACACCAAAAAGGACAACTTGAGAAAAGCAGTCCTTGAAGAGAAAATAGGCACTCTTATCTCATAGGGATAACCCTTTCAAGATAATTTTTTACTTTATTTTTTGTGGCGGATAGAACACGTTACTTTTCGGCGTCTCATTGAAAAAAATATTGTATTGGCTAAAAAAATGGTAAAATTTTATTAGAAGCATAAAGCTAGATACAGCAAGAAAGAAGTATGCCGCAACAGGGAGGTTTGGAAAAGCCGAACAAGTTGAAGCAATTTTTCCTATTTATTGGGAAAGTTGTTTCCTTTGTTGCGCAAACGGTGACTGATCGAAAAAAATTACGCTATTATGCCGAACTAAAATCAAAAGCGTCAAGGGAGGTTAGGCAATATAAACGCAGTTTAAAAGAAGCGGCGCGCGTTAAAAAACAAGTTGAGCAAGAGCGTAACGCCAGCTTGAGCGAGATAGAGCAGCAAAAACAGGAAGTAATTCAGCGTCAGCAAACTATTTCGACCGTTTATAACAAAAAGATCTCCGAACTTGACCAACAAATTGTAGCGGTGCAAAATTCTACCCGCACGACTGTCAAACGTTTATCGCCTCTACACAATTATCTGCGTTCCAAATCGAAATTGTACTATTATTACCATCTGAACCCTAGATCATCTATTTATAATATTGTCTTTTTGTTTATTTTTGTTTTGTCGGGCGTTGGTTCTTATCTTATGTTACACGCGCCAATGTATCAGAAAGCTTTGGCAGATTCTTTAACTTGTACTTGGAGCGGCGCGACCTCCAGCGATTGGGATACGGCCAGTAACTGGAGCGGCTGCAACTCCGGCGTACCCACAGCCACCGATTACCTCTCATTTTCCGGCTCCCCGACTAACAATCTGGTTATGACCTCCTCTAAAACCGTTGCCAAGGTAGAATCGCTCGCTGCCAACAGCTTTGCTAAAACTTTTGACACCAATTATTACAATCTCACTGTCAACGGCAATATTACCTGGCAAACGGGTACTTTGACCTTGGCCGGCAAAAGCCAGCTGACTACCAGTGGCAATCTGGAAATTTCCGGCACGGCGGTGCTTAATTACAATTCTTCGAGTATTATCTTGAGCGGTGCCAGCGACACGACCTTAAATTTGAGCCAAAATCTGTATGATCTGACGATTGACAAAACGGGAGCGGCCAATACAGTGACTTTATCGGCGGCCACCACCAACATCCGCCATAATTTTACTTTACAAAAAGGTACACTCAATTCGAACACTTTGGCTCTGACTCAAGCCGGTGGCACATATTATCTGGGCAAAGATGCTAATGGCGGCACGGCGACAGTTACTCTTACCGGCGGCGGCCAAAATATCATTGCTTCTGGCGGCACGGCCACGGCCACGACTTCAATTAACAAATCCGGTAGTATCTTCACCTGGCAGGGCAGCGCCGCTGTTAAAAACCTGACTGTGGCGGCCGGCACGCTTAATATTGCCTCGGGCAAATTAACTGTTGACGCCGATGACAGTAATTATAAAATTGCCTGCACTGGCGGTGCTTCAGACGCGATCAATTTTAACGGTACGGGAGCCGGCGCCATGGTCACGTTGCGCTCCAGCGCGGCCGGCAATGATTGGCATTTTGAGCCGGGGTCTTGCACGGCTAGCGCCGATTATGCCGACATCAAAGACGCCCACAATACAGCCGGCTCTATCAGTGTTGCTCACGGTTTGGATATCTCCGGCAACACCGGCTGGGATATTACTGCTTGGGGCGTAAAAAAATGGACAAATGGCGGTTCAGACAACAGCTTTGCCACGGACGGCAACTGGAGCCCGAGTGGTGCGCCTTCAGCCAGCGACATTGCTTATTTTGGTGCCGATTCCAGCAATGCCAATTGTGATTTAGACCTAAGCCGTACGGTGGGAGGGTTAGTTTCAACTGACTATAGCGGTACTTTTTCTACAACAGCCAACAACTATTCATTAACTACAACCGGCCTGGCTTGGTATGCCGGTACTCTGGTTGCTAATGCTTCAGCAGTCAGTAATTCTTCTCATGCCGATTTTTCCGGCGGCACAATATCTGCCTCGAGCGCGACATTTTCTTTCAGCGGAGCGAGCTCTAATTTAATAAGCGGCGGCAACACTTTCGGCAATCTCACCATCAACAAAAATGATTCAGCCGGGGAGAGCGTTTTGGATTCAACTACCGTTTCCGGCACTTTGACTTTAACCGATGGCACAGTGTCCGGTTCGATCAGCCAACAAGGTAATATTTCACTCGGGGCAAATTTTGACGGTGGCACTGCCACCATTACTGCCAGTGGAACATCGGCCCAGTCGCTTTCCAGCGCCGGCGGTATTTTCCCGTCATTAGTGATTAATAAAACCAGCGGCACTTTGACTTTAGCTAATAATGCGAATTTTAGCGGTGATTTGCGTTACATCTCGGGTACCTTTGACACAGCCACTAAAACCGTTACCCTGTCAGGAACTAGCGCAATTTTCAAACCGGGCAGCGAAAGTTATAGCGCTATCAATGTGAACAAAACCGGCGATAGCGATACGGTGAGTGTGATTAACGGGGCAAACCTAAGTATAGCTGGCACAATTACTTTGACCAACGGTCAAATTAACAATCCGATTTCGGTGGCCAAAGATATTACCCTGGCAACCACTTTTGACGGCGGCGATTCCGCGATTACCCTCAACGGGACCGGTTTGCAGACGCTGACCTTATCCAGCGGCACTCTACCTTCCGGCACTTTAACGGTCAATAAAGCCAGCGGCAAAGCCATCGTAACCGGCACTGGCACTTTGACGGGGGATATTACTTTGTCGCAAGGGGTTTTGGAATTTGCGGCCGGCAATACTTATACGATGACGGCTGCTAAAACTATTACTACGGCGGCGGGCACTACCTTGCGCTTTGCCGGTTCGAGTGGCAGCCTGGTCACTTTAACTGCCACCAACACCTGGAATCTTGCTGATTCAGGCCAAATTTATGCCAATTACACAGCTGTCGATCACTCTAATAATTCAGCTGGCACAATTTACGCCATAAATTCGACTGACAATCTCAATAACACTAATTGGAATTTCGTCACTACCGCTAAAACCTGGGATGGGGGAGCTTCGACTACGGTTTGGAATGATGCGGCCAACTGGAACCCGGATGGTGTGCCGGATGCCAACGACACGGTGACTATCAATTCCAGCTCCGCTAATTTGGCCGTTACCACTAGTGCCAACATCTCCTTTGGCACGCTCACTATCGGCGGCGATAATACTTATACCAACAAATTGACTCTGACCAATGACATTGATTCTGCCGGAGACTTAACCGTTGATTCAAATGGTACTCTCGAGCAAAAAAATAGCTGGTCCACTGCATTGATCTTTGGCGGTGATGTCACCGTCACCGGAGCCGACTCTTCCCATAAAGGCACTATTACCCATGGAGATAACTCTACTACTGAAGTATGGAGAGTAAACCTTGTGGTTGCTAACGATTTTACCATCGAGATTAACGGGATAATCGACGCACAGAATAGAGGCTACGACGCTAATAATGGCCCAGGTAAACCATTAAACGCCTCCGGAGCAAGCTATGGGGGACGTGGAGGAAATTATAATGGAAGTGTTCCGCAAGATACGTACGGTTCTTTAGTCCAACCTGAAAATCTTGGTTCGGGAAATTCCGATGGCAGAAGCGGTGGTGGTGCTATCAAGGTATTTAGCAGCGGGACACTGAACATTGACGGTGAAGTTGATTCAGATTCTGATTCGGGAGATGTATGCAACAATACAGCTTCTGGTGGTTCTATCTATTTGAACGCACCAGCCATAACTGGCGTGGGATCAATCACAGCCAATGGCGCAAGATCTTGCGGCTTCGGTGGGTCTGGCGGGGGCGGAAGAGTAGCGCTTTATTACACTAGCAAGACTTATTCTGGTACCTTGCTTGCGGCAGGTGGAGAAAGCGATCATTCAGGCAGTGGACAAGCTGGCGCCGCCGGAACAATTTTTCTTAAGACTCCATCGGATCTGAATGGCAATTTATTGATCGATGGCAATAATAATTTTCCATTTCTGATGGCAACCGAACCGCCACAAAACCAAAACTGGACATTAGATTCTATCACACTAAATAGAAAAGGCATGCTTGGCATACCATCTGGTGCGTTATTTTCTGCCGCAACTACATCAATTAGTTCAGACGGAACTGGAATTATAATTAATAATGGGGGAACATTCACCCCAGCAGCTGACCCGTTTGTAATTTCAACCTATGAATACAGACACAAAAGTGGGACCTTGAACGTAAATAATATCACTGTGGCAAGTGGAGGAACTTTTACCCAGGCAAATATGACGACTTTCTCAATACCTGGGAATTTACTTGTTCAGTCGGGCGGGGTTGTTACCCATCTTTTTCATCCGGGATATCTTAGTTCGGTAAAGACATATGCCCTCGATCTTTCAGTCTCTGGAAATCTGTCAATAGATGCTGGAGGGAAAATTGATGCTAACTTGAAAGGATTTCCATCTGGACAAGGGGCCGGTGGCGGAGGAGGTGCGGCTAGTTACGGAGGTAGAGGTGGAGGGAGTTTAAAAGCTACGTATGGTTCATTTTCTCAACCAACTGATCTTGGGTCTGGCACCTATTCTGACCATACTGGCGGCGGAGCGATAAAGTTAAGTGTTACAGGTGAAGTGGCTGTGGAAGGTTCTATAACTGCCGATTCGTATTATGCTAACCCTTGTAATGATACAGGCAGCGGAGGATCGGTATATATTATTTCAAACACTTTATCTGGTGCAGGAACTATTTCAGCAAATGGAGGAAATTCGTGTGGTTATGGAAAATCTGGTGGTGGAGGAAGAATCGCGCTTTATTACTCGTCAACAACTTATAACGGCGGTATTACAGCTTATGGCGGGTTAAATCCAAGAGATGCAAACGGCGCTGGAGGAGCTGGAACTATCTACTTAAAACCTACTTCATCTAATGGGATTTTGATAATCAAAAATCAAGATAACGTTAATTTAGGTCAAACAAGTTATGCCACTCTCTATGGAGATGATGCGAACTGCACCGGTATCTGTCTTTCTCAGCCAACTACCTTCGATTCCGTCACCGTTCAAAACAAAGGCAAGCTCCGGTTGGTTGGCACGCAAACCGTTACCACTACCGGCGACGTAACTGTGGCGGCTAGCTCTGAACTCCAATACGCTTCCGATAACGATGGTACACCGGCCAATGGCGCCTGGCCGACAGTCAATGTCGGTGGCAATCTGACGGTTAACGGCACGGTTTCTTCCGATGGTCTGGGCTTTGCTTATAATACCGGCACGGGCGCAGGAGGCACAGGCACTAATAATGGCGGCGGCGGAGGTTTTGGCGGGGCGGGTGGCGCTTCTTCCGACGGTGGTAGCGGCGGCTCGATTTATGGCTCCAGCCAAAATGTCGCTTATATCGGTTCGGGTGGCGGTAGCGCTCAAGGCGGCTCCGGCGGCGGTCATGTCGAAATGAATGTAACCGGTAATACTACTTTGGCGACTACGGGTATAATTTCAGCTAACGGTAACGCCGGCACTACCTCCGGCTCGGTCAATGGCGGTGGCGGTTCCGGTGGTACAATTTTCCTCAATACTACCGGTAATCTGACGGTCCCTTCCGGTGCCTATATTCGCGCTAATGGCGGTAATGGCGTAGCTGCCCAGAGTGGCGGCGGCGGTGGCGGACGCATCTTTATGATTACAGCCGGCACGCGTTCAGTTTCCGGTACCTTACAAGCGACTGGCGGCACGGGAGCTTCCAGCGGCTCTGTCGGCACAGTCAACAATCAGGCCTCGCCGGCTATCCCGACCATCACCTCGCCTACTAACGGGGCGACTAACCAATCTCAAGTTATTTCAGCTCATTTTTCAACTACAGATGGTGACAGTGATTACGTGCGTTATAAGGTTGAATTGGCTGATGACAATCAATTCAGCCAGAATTTGCACACTTTCACTCAAGACAGCGGCACGCAAACCTATAGCGATAATGGATTGACGGCGACTTATACAGGTCAAGATAGCCAGTCGAATACGGCCTATGCTTCCGGCACGGCCGCTACCTTTACCATTGATTCATCCACTCCGTTAGTCCAGGGCCACACTTACTATTTGCGCATTTCGGCGATTGACCCGGGCGGCGTTGATTCTTATGATGGCACGCCTCATTACGGGCCGGCCACGGCCGCTTATTCCTTCGTCGTCTCGCCGATTGAGAAGATGGTCTTTACTGCCGGTACGGCTCAGACCATTACGGCTTATACCAGCTGCTCTGCGGCTTTGACTTTTGAAACCCGCAACTCTTTAAACGAAACAGTAGTTTTACAGTCCGGCCGCCAAGCCACCAATATTTTCACTTTGTCTGACGGCAATCAAAACGGCTCTTTTTATACCAGCGCCAATTGTTCCAGCAGCCCTGTTACCGAAACTAGCATTGCTTATGGCACGGCTGCCGCGTCTGTTTATTACAAAAACTCACATTCCAATATCGCCGCTTACACCGTCACCGTCGCTGAATCCCCCAGCGCCTCCTGGACTGATGCTACGACCACAATGCAAGTCAATCCATATATTCTCGACCACTTTACCGTTACCGGCTATCCGGCTAGCCGTACCACTGATCAGTTTTTCCCCGACCCGATTGTGGTAACCGCTTATGATATTTACAACAATGTGAAGTTTGATTATTACGGCGCAAGCGCTCAAATTTGGTTCACGACCACTACGGATAGTTATTCTTACGCTCCTGATTTACCGGCCAAAGCTGCAAGTAAATATCAATTTACATCTGGTGATGCCGGTACTCACTCTTTTGCCGGTTCAACCTTCCGTTTAAAGCAAGTCGGCTCGCACACGGTGACTTTTCACAACGACACTTATGATGGCCTGACCGATCGGGCCATGACTTCGGCGAGTATCACCGTTACTCCGGGCGAGGCCTTCAGCTTCGTCTTGGAAAATTATCCTAATTCTACGCCCGACTGGAGCCGCTATGTTGTGTCCGGTTCGACTTGGGATTTGGGTGGCACGGGTGCGCCTTACAAACCTAAAGTTACGGTTAAAGATCAATTTGGCAATATCAAAACCGATTACGTTGATCGTAAAGTCTGGTTTGAGCTTTATTCCTCACTGAACCCTGATGTTGCGGGTAATTATTCATTTACTTATTCCACTGAAGGAACAGCTTATACTTACACGGCTGGTGATGCCGGTGTGCATACTTTTAATTCGACAGCGTTTATGAGTGAAACCAGCGGCCGAAATTTGATTTTTCGGGTGCGCAACGAAACCATTCACAGCGATTTTCAAATTTATATCAAACCTTTAGGGCTAGATCACTTCACAATCACACCGTCTCAAGTACCGGCCAAAGACGGGGTAAATTACGATCAAGCGGTTGACAATCAACTCAAGCGTGAAGCTAATAATTTGTCTGTGACAGTAACGGCGTACGATGTTTTGGGCTACGTCAAAACTGATTATGCCGCCAACGCAACGACCGGTTACGGCTATATTTATTTTTGGTCGCCGGAGCGGAGCAGCGACAACGGTTCGGGACAATTCAATGCCAATCAGGAATTTCCGTATTATCGCGATAGCCAAAACGCCGCCGACACAACTCACTGTTTTGCTTTTCCGGCCGAATCAGCCGGAGTCCACACTTTTACCAATCGGGAACTATTTCAGTTCTTTAGTGGTGGCCGCCGCAAGATTTATGTTTCCGAGTGTGTTAATCCTAATTCGAGCTATGCCGTTGATAATCAACTAAAAGATGAACACATTACCGGCACATGGCCGGGAACTAATTTAGTTAAAGTCGGTCTTTATCCTGCGCCGACGACACCGGACACTCTGGCGGTGACGACTCACGCGCCTGGTTCGACTCATGCCTTGGATTCGCACACCGACAATACAAACAACAATTTTACTGTTGGGCCGGGTGATCAAAAGCTGACTTTATCGTGGCAAAATCCTTTTGACGTACCCAGCGGCACCGATGCTAAAATACATATTTACCAATCGACCAATGGAACCGATTACAGCGAATTGGTCAGTCCGCGCCCGAGCGTTAACGGGGCGAGTATGTGGCAGACTCAAGATGTCACTGGCTTAACCAACGAACAAACCTACTATTTCAAGCTGAAGCTTGGCTACAAACGTTCGGACACTACTGAAATTTTGTCGGATTTCTCCATTGCGCAATCCGGCGTTCCCAAAGCTATTGCCCCGATCGACGTAACGGCAACACAATTAGATCGTACCGATGCGACCTACCCGGGCCAAGTTAAAATTGACTATCAATTACGCTTTGATTCCACTACAACATTTTCTTATTTCAATCCAGCCAATCTCTCTTGGAACACGATATCCGACACTGCTATTTCCGGCGACAAAGGGGTACTGTCTGGCAATTTTAATAATCCTACTTCGCACACTACATATGTCGAGATGAACACTGATTTTGAGGGCCAGTATCTGGCGACCTCATTCAAAGTCAGGGTTAATGTTAGCGTGGTTGATCAAGGCCAGTCTAACTCCGAATCACCGACCATGCGCCTAGACACTAAAAATCCGGCCAGTGTTTCTTTGGTGGTTGATGCCACTGATAATACAATCGCCGATCTCACTATCAGCGCAGTCGATGATTCTACGCCGATGCAAATGATGGTTTCAAAGAATGCCAATTACGGTGGGGCCAGTTGGGAAAATTATGCTACCAGCAAGGCTAACTTTGACATTACTGACGCCAGCCATGTTTACATCAAATTTCGCGATATGTACTACAACGAAACGGCTATCAACACGGAAATCCGGCCCATTCCGGCCAGTTTTGCCCTAAAAGACGCTTCCAATATCGCTACTGGAAAATATCGGTTGGTGCTGATTTGGGATGATGCGGTTGGGGTGAATCATTATAATATTTGGCGCTCGATTAATGGCGGGGCATACAGCCAAATCGACACGACAACCAAAAACGGCTATATGGACATTAACCTTAACAGTTCAGACCTTTATGCTTATAAAATTACTTCAGAAGACGCTAACGGAAATATTTCTTTGCCAACTCAAGAATTATCTTCACGTCCTGGAAGCGCGCCTGATGTTACGGCCGAGCCGCGAATTGAGCTTTATGGCTGGAAGCAAGATCAGGGCGTGAGAGTAAAAGTGATGTGGGATACTGATCAGCTAGCTAATTCTAACGTTGATTATTCAACGGCTAAATTGAAAGAGGGGGCTGACCGTTCGGCGGAAGGCGAAGCCATCGTAAAAACGTCGGGTAATCCTGAAATGGCAAATCATCATGAGATTTGGCTTTACAACCTTGAACCGCAGACAACATATTATTATAAAGCAATTTCGGCCAACGAAATTCAAATTGCCGGCTACACCAAAGTACTTTCTTTCACTACTCCGGAAAAAATTCCTCTGACCATTTCCGGCATGCAAATGGCTGACATTACGATTAGTTCAGCTACAGTCAATTGGGTCACTAACAAGCAATCAACGACGGTAGTGGAATATGGTCCGAGCGAAAGCTACGGCGAACAAATTATTGACGCCAATTTTAATACCGACCACACTTTCAAATTGGAAAATTTAGCTGAAGGGACAAAATATTATTTACGAGTTAAAGCGACTGATGCAGATGGTAATTTAACTACTTCCGATCAGTATGTTTTTGAAACACCACAAAAACCAGTTGTGTCTGAAGTCGCGGTGAGCGACCTGACTTATTCAACCACTACTATTAGTTGGAAGACTAACGTTAATACTGATTCAAATGTTGAATTTGGCAAAGGGACTTTGACTGGCACTCAAGGAAAACAAGATTATACTACGGTTCATTCGATTACTCTAATTGGTTTGGAATCAAAAACTACCTATCAATTCCGTGCTTTATCTAAAGATAAGTTTGCCAATTTGGCTACGGGATCGGTGCAAACGTTCACCACCAGTTCCGATAACGAGCCGCCAAAAGTAACCAATATGAAATCAGAGATATCTTCGACTGGCGCGGGGGAAAATATCAAATTTCAGCTAGTTGTTTATTGGGAAACAAACGAGCCGGCCACAAGCAAAGTAGAATTTGGTATGGGCATGGGCGACACTTATGACCAGCCCGGCAAAGAAGACCCCTCTTACAACTTAACTCACACTATTATTATCAGCGATCTCAAACCGAGTTCCATCTATCACTTTAGAGTAAAATCGGCTGACCAAGCTGGCAATATGGCCACGAGCGAAGATTATACTATCACGACGCCTTTTAAAGAAAAAAATATTCTTACAACTATTATGAACGCACTTTCCGAACCATTTTCACAAATTCTCACCAAAGCCAGACAGAAATTTTTTGATGGAAAATAAATGAATTAGCTTTGATAAAATATACTTATGGATAAACTTACAGCCAAACAAGCAAAAGAAATCAACGAAATTAGTCAACTGATTAACAAAAAGTTCTACCGGCAATTGGTCATTTTTTTGATGATGATGTTTTTGATTTTGGGACTAATCGCCGCTTATTTAATTTTAAAATTTACCATTCCGAGCGAATTATGAAAAAAAATAAAATTTTAATTAGGATAAGGCATATCTTTAATTTAAGAGCTATTATTTTTATTATTGCCGCGGTTATAATTGCTGCAGGAGCGGGTATCTTTTATAAAAATTATAAAACCGAAAAAGAATATTTTACTTACACCAAAGCCAATGAATTATTTGAAAAAGGCGACAAACAATCCGGCATAAAAATTCTCGAACATATTTTGAAACGCTCGCCAAATAATTCTCAAGCGGCAGAATCTTTGGCGATTTTTTATTATTCTAACCGTCAGTACGATGATTTTGCCCAAACGGTTAAAAAGTATAATTTATCTTCCAATATAATAGAAAATTTGCTGGCTAGCTTAGCTTCTTCTCAAGGCGACGAAACCGAAGCAATAAGAGTATTTGAATCTCTTATCAGGGTATCTAATAATCCTAATTATTTCATAAATTACTCTACTTATTATTTGACGCGAGGCAATTTGGAAAAAGCGGCCGAGGTTGCTCTGACGGGGGCGCAAAATAATCCCGCTAGTCCTAAAATGAACGCTTTTGCCGCTTCAGTTTGTTTAAAAAAAGCCGACAAGATTTGCGCTCAAAAATTTGCCCAAGCAGCTTTAGCTCAAGATGAGGGTAACGCTCAAGCCAAAGCGGTTCTAGAGAATTTATAAATTGTTTTGCCAGTGAGACAGAAAAAGCAAAGGTTGAAAATTTTTAGTATCCCGATATGATAAAAACAGTATAAAGATTGGAGGAAAATGTACCGCGATTTATTAAAAAAAATGCGTTCTGATTTTGAACAAATTATTTCGCATCTTGAAGAGGATTTTGCTTCAATTAGGACAGGCCGCGCCTCTACGGCACTAGTTGAGAATATTCAAGTTAATTATTATGGTTCAACGGCACCGTTAAAACAAATGGCGACTCTTTCTACGCCGGACGCTACGCAAATTGTTGTTCAGCCATGGGATAGAAATTCTCTTGGCGATATTGAATTAGCGATCAGAAATTCCGATTTAAATTTAGCGCCGATCAATGACGGCACAGTGGTGAGGATTGTTTTGCCGCCCATGACTGAAGAACGTCGCGAAGAATTGGTTCGAAACATTGGCCGCAAAGGCGAAGAAGCTCGAATTGCTTTGCGCACAGCGCGTCAAGAAGTTTGGGAAAAAACTAAAAAACTGGAAAAAAATGGTGAGTTGACAGAAGACGATAAATATTCTGCCGAAAAAGAATTAAATGAAATAATTGACGAATACAATAAACACGTTGAGGAAATAATCAAAAATAAGGAAGCAGAATTGAGGGCGATTTAAATGATTTTCTGGACTATTCTGGCATTCGTTATTATTTTAGGGCTTTTGATTTTTGTCCATGAATTTGGTCATTTTATTATTGCCAAATTATCTGGAATTAAAGTTGAAGAATTTGCTTTTGGTTTTCCGCCGAAAGTATTTTGTCGCAAAAAAGGCGAGACCAAATATTGCATCAATGCCATTCCGCTAGGTGGATACGTTAAAATGCTTGGCGAAGAAGAAATTAGTAGCTCCCCCCGTTCTTTTTCTAGCAAGCGCCCCTACATTCGTTTGGGCGTGGTTGTCGCCGGCGTGATAATGAATTTTGTTTTAGCCGGTGTTTTATTTTCAATTGGCTATTCATTTGGTATGACGCCGGTCAGCTTAAATCCGGAAAAATTGACGGGCGAAAAAAATTCTCAAGTGATTGTAGCCGAAGTTTTCGATGGCACACCGGCAAAGTCGGCTGGGTTGGAAAGTGGCGATATAATTTTAGGTTACGGATCGCTAGAGGATTTTCAGCAATTTACTAAATCACATCTTGGACAAACAATCGACATCAAACTAAATCGCAAAGGCGAAGAAATTTCGAAATCTATTGAAGTCTCGCAAAATGCAGATGCTCCTTTGGGCATAGGCATTATGAACGTGCCAGTCGTCAAATTGCCTTTGTTCAAAGCGATCGCGGCGGGCTTTTCGGAAATGGCTTTGACGACCGTTAACATTTTTAAAATGTTGATTGATTTTTTGGTGAAGTTATTTACTACGGGAAAAACCGGTGGGGAAGTGGCCGGCCCAGTTGGTATTTTTAAAGTAACAGGCCAAGCGGTCAAAATGGGCTTCGGTTATTTAATTCAACTGGCGGCTTTGCTAAGTATTAATCTTGGGCTAGTGAATATTCTACCGATTCCGGCTCTTGACGGCGGCCGAGCTGTTTTGATTGGTGCGGAAGGAATTTTTCGTCGCAAGGTTATCAAAGCCGAAGTAGAAAATATTATGCATTTGGTTGGTTTTGCTGTTTTAATTTTATTGATGTTGGCCGTAACTGTTAAAGAGGTGATTGGTTTATTTTAAAAATAGGGAGGAAAATGGTTCCGTTGATTGTGGGGAACTGGAAAATGAATCTTGATCTGGCGGAAGCTTTTGTGCTCTCGGGGCAAGTGGCAAAGCAAGTCGAGTCAATTAAGGGCGTTGATACGGTATTGTGCCCCCCAGCGCTTTTTATTTATCCCATTAACGATTATCTCAAAGCTAAACCAAGCAATTTTTTTCTCGGTTTGCAAAATACAATGAGCCAAGATGAGGGGGCTTATACCGGCGAAGTCTCTTTATCAATGACAAAAAATTTGGTTCGTTTTGTGATCATTGGCCATAGCGAACGCCGCCGCTTTTTTGGTGAAACGGACGAAATGGTCAGCCAAAAAGTGAAGTATGCTCTCGATCGAAAAGTAACTCCTATTTTATGCGTCGGCGAAAAAGAAAGATTTAATTTAGAAGAATATTATCAATACGAAGTTAAAAGAATGAAAGAAGCCGGTGGTATTTTGAGCCAAATTAAAGCCGGTCTGAAGCACGTTAAAAAAGACCAACTCAAAGAAATTGTTATTGCATATGAGCCGGTTTGGGCCATTGGCGGAGGCAATGCGGCAACAGGCGCTTATGCCGCGGCAATTTGCTATATTATCAAAAATTATCTTGAACAAAATTTTGGCGATTTGGCTGACGAAGTGAGAATTCTTTACGGCGGTTCAGTGTCAACGAAAAACGTACGCGAGTTTATGATGCAACCATCAATTCACGGATTATTAGTTGGCGGCGAAAGCTTGAAGGCCAAAGAGTTTGTCGAAATCGTACAAAAATCAGCCGAGGTGAAAAATGGAAGATAATTTTAAACGAATCATTCGGGTTCCGTCTTCAAAGCAATTAAGCCGGGCGAACTTGAGTGGAAAAAGGGTCTTGGCGAGATTTGATTTTAACGTGCCGATCGAAGATGGCAAAATTGAAGACGAGAAAAGAATTAATGCCGCTATTCCAACAATCGAAAAAATTTTAGAAAAAGATCCGGCCGAGATAAATATTATTTGTCATCTCGGCCGGCCCGAAAAACCAAAAGATAAAAATTTTTCCACAAAAATTATCGCCGAATATTTGGCGGCTGTGCTTCACTGTCGTCAAGAGCCAAAAGAATTTCAAACCGATATAAAAAGTCCGGCGTTAGACAAGTTCTATCAAATATCTGACAAAATTCGTCTTTTTGAAAACCTTCGCTACGACGAACGTGAAGAAAAAAATTCCGTTATTTTTGCTCGCGAGCTTGCCCGCATGGGCGACGTTTTTGTTTTGGACGCTTTTGCCAATATTCATCGCCAGCACGCTTCCATGGATGCTATCCAAGATATTTTGCCAACCTATGTCGGCTTGATCATGGAAAAAGAAATCAACACTCTTTTTAAAGTTTTAAATTCGCCGGAGAGACCTTTTGTAGCGATTATTGGTGGAGCTAAAGTTGAAGATAAATTGCCGATTATTCAAGCGTTTTCTAAAAGAGCCGACGCGGTAATTGTGGGCGGTAAAACGGCAAATGAATGGATCGAAAAAGGTATTCCTTCGGGAAAAAATGTTTTTCTGCCGGCTGACGGTATTAACAAATTCGGCTCAATCGTTTTTATGGATGTAGAAAACATTAAAAAGGGTGTTTTTGATATCGGTCCACAAACCATTATGCTTTATAAAAGCGTTTTAGCGTCGGCCAAAACTATTTTTTGGAACGGTAATTTAGGCATGACGGAAGATCATAAATTTGTTCACGGCACTTATGAAATTGCCCGCTATATGCAAAAAATCAAGTGTGAAAAAATTGCTTCGGGCGGAAATACAGCCGAGGCGATAGACGAGATGGGCATCGCATCAGATTTTGATTTTATTTCTACTGGCGGGGGAGCGACAAGCGATTTTGTCACAGGAAAAAAATTACCGGTTTTAGAAAAAATATTAAAATAATTTTCTTTATAAAGGGGAAAAAATGGAATTTAAATCTGCAATTCGCAGGGCCTATGAGGACCATTACGCGCTGGGCGCTTTTAATGTTTATAATTTAGAAACAGCTTTAGCCGTAGCTCAAGCGGCGGAAAAAACTGGGAAAAGTGTGATTATGCAATTGAGCGAAAAGGCGCTTGAATATGCCGGATTTGATCAAATTACGGGAATTATAAAGAGAATTCAGCTCGACAGTAAAACGCCGATTTATTTGCATCTAGACCATGGTCGAGACATAAATATAGTTAAAAAATGTATTGCCGATAAATTTGATTCAGTAATGTATGACGGTTCTCATTTGCCGATGGAAGAAAACATCGAAATATCAAAATCTTTGCGAAAATTAGCTAGCCAGAGGGGGGTTGTATTTGAAGCGGAAATTGGTCGCGTTGGCGGGCGGGAGGATAGCGTTAGCGCGCAGGAGTTCAAAACATCACCCGCAGAAGCACTCGAATATTATGAAGCGGTTAAACCGGATATGTTAGCGGTAGCTATTGGCAATATCCACGGAGAGTTAACGGCGGCCGAACAGCTTGATTTCACTCTGCTGGCGAAAATTTCTGACACAGTTAAATGCCCTTTGGTTTTGCACGGCTGTTCTAATCGAGCCGAGCGAGAATATAAAGTTGCCATTGCCGAAGGGGTGGTAAAAATAAATATTGATACGGAGTTGCGCCAAGCATTTGTCGAAGGTTTGAAAATGGCTCTTCACAAACGAGAAAAAGATCCTCGGGCCATTTTAACAATCGCCAAAAATGAAGTTGTCAAACAAACCGAAGAAAAAATTAAGATTTTTTCTAGCGGCTGTTGCGAAACAAAGATCTAGATTTTTTTAATTGTTTTTTGCTGGAGTCGATTTATAAATTGATTCATCGGCTATTTTCTGATATTGTCAATCAGTTAATATGAGGAGAAAATTATGCAAATAGAGAAAAAGATGGTTTCTAAAACAAAGGTAAAATTTTCGGTTGTTGTTCCGGCTCTAACAATGAACGATTTGTTTGAAAAAGAGTATGAAAAAATGGCCCCGACTGTGAATTTGCCCGGTTTTAGGCCCGGCAAAGCGCCAAGAGCAATGGCTATAGAAGCAATTGGCCTCAATCGTTTAGCTAATTTAGCTATTGAGCGAGCATTAAACGAAGGTTATATGCAAGCCCTCAAAGAACATAATGTTTTTCCAGTCAATCAACCGGCAGTTTCCGTTTCCAAAAATCCATCTTTTTTGGAAGGGGCAAACAACGAGCTGACTTTTGAAATCGAATTTGATATTATTACCGGTGCTAAAATCGGCGATTGGAAAAAGATTAAGGCCGACAGACCTGACCCTAAGAAAATTGAAGTAACCGACGAAGAAGTTGATAAAGTAATCGATTTTCTTTCGCGACAAGCGGCTACGCTCAACGATAAAGGCGGGGTAGCAGAAAAAGGCGATTGGGTAGAAATTAGTTTTTCTGGCGAAGTCGCTCACGTTAAAAAAGACGCTCTAACGAGCAACAATTTTCCAATGGTTATTGGCGAAACAAAAATGATTGATGGCTTTGCCGAAAAACTTATTGGCATGAAAAAAGGCGAAACAAAAGAATTCGAACTTGCCTTGCCGAAAGATATCCCCGATCGGGATATTGCCGGCAAAAAAGCCAAATTTTCCGTAGAGTTGATTGAAACCAAAGAAATTATTAAACCAAAAATTGACAATGAATTTGCTGACAAATTTGGTCACAAAACTGTTGTCGCGCTTAAAGCTGCAATTAAAAAAAGTTTAGTTGACGAGAAAACCGAAAAAGAAACACAGGAAATAAAAGGCAAAATATCCGAGCAAATAATCAAGCTGACCAAAGTAGATATTCCGGCCTCGATGATTGCCGATGAAGCGGTGCGATTAAAGCAATCTCTGGTTGGCTCGCTTAAAGAGCGTGGCGCGGATTACAATAGTTACCTCAAAAGTCTCAATCTTAGCGAAGAAAAAATGACTAAAGATTTAGAGGATCAAGCCAAAAAGAATATTATCTTAGGCGTTGGTCTATCGGAAATAGCTAAAACAGAAAAAATCGACATCTCTGAAGGCGCTGGAACTGACAAAATTTATGAAAGAATTTTGGAAGTTTGCGCTAAATAAATCAAGTTTATATTCGTTATAAACTTTGTTACAATAAAAACATATTCACAAGGAGGAGATGAGACCGGTTTACCGACAAAGCCGAGAATTGCTTGCAAATGTCTCTGCCCCTTTGCATTTTTCTTTGGTGCAAAAAGGAGGCAGTTATTCAAGATGGCATCAAAATAAATATTCCTCAAAAGTTCACAAAGCTACTTTGGGGATGTATTTATTTGTGCTGATTTATCTTTTGGCACAGTTTTTGCCAGTTATCACAATGGCGTCGCAGGAGACAACTATCGCTAAAACCTCAACGGCCGATTTTGCGCAAGGAACAACTAAGAATTTAAACACGGCTGGCGACGAACTCAAACTTAGCTCGAATGACAAGCACGCCTGGTATGCGACCGGCGGCACTTGGAATTATCGCAAAAAGATTACTATCGACAAAACAAAAGTGGCCAGTACCGATGGCGTGGCCCTAACCGATTTCCCTGTGCTGGTCAATTTGGTTTCTGATGATGATTTGGCGGCTCGCGCTCAAGATGACGGCGATGATATTCTGTTTACCGGCGCCGATGAAAAAACCAAGCTCTCGCATGAAATAGAATCTTTTAGCGGTACGACCGGCGCTTTGGTGGCGTGGGTCAAATTGCCGCACATTAATAAAGGCAACGACACGATTTTTTATATGTATTACGGCAACGATAGCGCCTCGAGCCAGCAGAATGTTACTGACGTCTGGAGCAATGGCTACGCCGGCGTGTGGCATATGAATCAGAATCCTTCCGGTAGCGCCCCTCAAATATTGAATAGCGTCACAAATGATTATAATTGGACTACTAACGGCGTAATGTCTTCTGATCAGCTTGTTGCGGGGAAAAATGGGCAAGGGCTATCATTTGACGGAACTAATGATTATTTGCAAAATGTTGCAACGAGTGCATTTAACCTTGACACATATACGGTAGAGGCTTGGGCTAAAAGGGATAGCAATAGTAGCCAATACAATTCATTGTTTACCACATTCGAGGGTGGCTATTACGGTTACAGAACATATCTGGATAATACGGGCCTACTAAAATGGTCACATGCAAAATCTGATGGCACGTATGAGGGGGTAAGCTTTGGCAGTGGCATAGATATCAATCAATGGGCAAGCTTTGCTGTGTCAAAAGCCGGGGCTACAATTACCGGCTATGTAAATAGTTCGGCTGATAGTAAAACTCTATTAGACGCTTCGTCAAGGCATGTTTCTCCTACTAACCGAGTGAGATCTGGGTACGAGGTGAATAATTCCGCTTATTTTGACGGGACAATGGATGAACTACGCTTCAGTAATTTAGCCCGTTCGGCCGATTGGATTGCCACTGAATACGCTAACCAAAATGCCCCAGATACTTTTGCTTCTCTTGGCTCGGAGGTAGCAAAGACTTCTTTGTCGATTGCGAGCGATAATAATTCAACTGCCTGGTATTCGACCGATTGGGGTTATCGTCGAAAAATCAGTATTGATTACACTAAAGTCTCCTCTGACCAATACGATTTTCCGACTTTGGTCAAAATCGCCGATTCTGCTGATCCGATTTTTAGCGCCGCTCAAGCTGATGGCGATGATTTATTATTTACCGATGCTTACGGCAATAAACTCTCGCACGAGA
>CAZOJE010000005.1:1747-23655 GCA_964580065.1 uncultured Candidatus Saccharibacteria bacterium | reverse complement strand
GATGGCGATGATTTATTATTTACCGATGCTTACGGCAATAAACTCTCGCACGAGATAGAAACTTTTGATACAACCGGCAAGCAGCTTTGGGCTTGGGTCAATGTGCCGAAGTTATCTTCAACGGCCAATACGGTTTTGTACCTTTATTACGGTAATTCAGGAGCAACAAATCAGCAGAGCAAAACCGATGTTTGGATCGGGAATTATAAAAGTGTCTGGCATCTAAAAGAAAATCCGACAGCAACTGCACCGCAATTTGCCGATTCAACTTCTAGCGCAAATGCGGCTACCTCTAACGGTAGCCAGATGAGTGGTGATCAGCAAAGTGCCAAAATCAACAGTGGTCTTAATTTTGATGGCTCAAATGATTACCTTTCGGCAGCAAGTCCGAATTTAACTACGGCTGCCACTATCGAAGCTTGGGTTAAGACTGATTCCGGTGCGAAACAAGAGGTGGCTAGTCTGCAAAGTGATGCGATAGTTTTACGAGCGCATGACGATTCCACTACTGGTCCCTCTTTTACTGTTAAAATTGGAGGGAGCTATTATCCGATTTCCACCTCCGAACTAACTATCGGCAGTTGGTATCATCTCGTAGGAATTTATTCTAGTGGGAGCTTAAAACTATATTTGAATGGGACGGAGGTTAGCTCCGGTAGCGCAACCGGGACTTTAGATAGTGGTGCAACGAACAATATCGGTGTTCATCAGAACGGCAGCGCTAATCCTTTTGACGGTTTAATGGATGAGGTGCGTGTGTCTAATGTAGCCCGTTCGGCGAATTGGATCTCCACCGAGTATAACAACCAAAATTCGCCCGAAACTTTTTACTCTCTTGGCGGTCAGCAGGGCTATTATCCAATTTCGACGGCGACTAGCTGGTATAATTCGAGCTGGAATTATCGTCAAAAAATTACTATCGACCATACCAAAGTTACCGAAGATCTAACTGACTTTCCGGTTTTGATTAATCTGGCTGGCTCGACTAATCCCGTTTTTGCCGAAGCTCAAGCTGACGGCGATGACATTTTATTCACCTCTTCAGATGGCACAACCAAATTGTCTCACGAGATCGAGTCGTTTACGCCCACGAGTGCGACAAAAAATCTGACAGCTTGGGTCAAGGTACCCTCGCTTTCCTCGTCAACCGATACGGTTTTGTATCTTTACTATGGCAATTCGAGTGCTTCCAGTCAACAAAATACCACTGGCGTTTGGAGCAATGGCTACGCCGGCGTGTGGCATTTACCTAACGGTACAAGTCTAACGGCCAATGACTCGACAAGCAATGCTAATAACGGCACGATATCCGGAGCGACAGCGACGGCTGGTAAGGTTGACGGTTCAGCTAATTTTTCTACAACATCAGATTCGATTGATGCGGGCAATGGTGCATCTTTAAACATTACTACGAATATCACTGTTTCTGCTTGGGTCAAAGCAAGTACAACAAGTTTTAGAAACTGGCAGGCGATTGTGGCTAAAAATGACACCGCTTATCGCTTAGGAATCTGCACCGAAACCACTTACTGTACTTCCGGAACGTTGAATGCCTTTGTCTTTGCAATGAATAGTGGTGTTGGCACAAATCAATCTATCGGGTCTAGCCAAGTCCCCGTTGTTGGTACATTTTATTATGTTACAGCTACTTTAGATGGTAGCAATTTAAAGATGTACATCAATGGGACGCAAGATAAAAGTACTCCATCTACTAAAACCATCAGTACTAATTCGAATAATTTGACCATTGGCCAGAATGCTATCGGTACTAGAAATTGGCAAGGGGCGATTGACGAAACAAGAGTATCAAATGTAGCTCGATCGGCCGATTGGATTGCCACTGAATATGCTAACCAAAATTCGCCCCAAACATTTTATTCAATCGGCCAGCAGGAAAATGCGGTTTATTATTCCTCCCCAACTTCAACAGCGGCCGGTTCCGGCATTATTGATACGGTTTGGAACGTTGGTTGGGGAACACCCAATGGCTTTTCCGCCAACGTAACAATACCGGCTAATACCTCAATCGCCTTTTACGCTCGCTCCTCTTCGATTGGCGGTTCAACAGACGCTGATTGGACTGCTTGGCAATCTCTTGGCGAAGCTACTTCCACTGGCGAATATACAGTAGCTAATGCCAGTATGCCGGCAGGGCTGACAACCGGCGCAAACCGTTATTTGCAACTTAAAGCGATTGCAATTAGCACTGATGGTAAAAATTCGCCGACCTTGGCGGACTATTCTTTTGAGTATTTAGCGGATAATTCTGTGCCGACAAATCCAAGTCTGGCTAGCGCAACGGTCAACGGCAACGCGGTTACAGATGGCGTTTGGCTAAGTAGCGGTGGCAATGTCAGCATTAGTTTTTCGGGAGCAAGCGACAGTGAATCTGTAGTGAGCGGTTATTACACTTATTTTGGTACTTCTTCTTCAGGCAATCCAACCACCTATCAAGCACATTCTGGAGCGGCCAACGCAGCTCAAAGTTTTTCTTCTACGACGGCTGAAGGAATAAATTATTTTAGGGTGAAGACAGTCGATGCCGTGTTTAATGCTTCAGAACCAGTGACGATAATATCAATTGGGGTTGACACTACGGCCCCGATCAAGCCAAATTTAATTGCCGCTAATCCGGCAGGATATTCAACCACAAATTCTTTTGATTTTTCTTGGCCGGCGGGATCAGATAGTGGATCAGGGGTAAAATGGTATGAATACAAACGGGCGACAGACGCAAACTGGTCACATACCGCTGATGAAAATGGTTTGAGTATCACTGATTTAGAGGCCTATCGCGAAGGGGCGAACACATTTTATGTTAGGGCGGTTGATTTGGTGGGTAACAATTCTGACAACACCCAAGTAACTTATTACTGGTCTGGTTCTGCACCACCAAAGCCGACTAATGTAACAGCTACTCCTTCGTCTTCAGACCAAAATTCATTTACTTTTTCTTGGGACAAGCCAGCCCAAGGGACCGAAGAATCGCCCATTATTGGCTATTATTATTCGATCAATACTCCGCCAACTCTCTTAAATTCGACTTACGTTGCTTCGAAAGACGCTCATATAACAATCGGTCCGGATAGCTATGCCACCCAACAAGGCGAAAATACTTTTTATGTTGTCTCAAAAAATGAAGCGGGCAATAGTTCGTTTTTAGAAGCATACTACGCCACTACAATTTTTAATTGTTTAACAGCGGCTCCACCAGCTCCAACGGCAGTGACAATTTACGATACTTCCGATAAAGTTTACAATCGGTTCATTTTAACGCTTGATTGGCAGGCGGGATCGGGCCAAGATAGTCAAACATTTGATCATTATTTGATCGAGAGATCTCAAGACGGCGCCAATTTTACCGAATTAGCTCAAACGACAGGCACGTCATATATCGACTCGGACAATCTTTCGGATCAGATAACTTATTATTATCGTATAAAAGCGGTTGATGATGCCGGTTCGACTTCGGCGGCTTCAACAATTGTTTCGGCTAAGCCATATGGCAAATATACCCAACCGCCGGAAATTGTTGTTAACCCGAAAGCGGAAATAAAAACGAATCAGGTGGTAATTACTTGGCAGACAGACAGACCGTCAAGCTCATACGTTCGCTACGGCAAGGATTCATCGAGTTTGAAAGAATCGTCAGGCAAAACAGAAAGTGTTATTTCTCACGAGGTCATTCTTTACGGACTAGAGGGGGCGAGCGCTTATTATTATCAGGTTCAATCAGTCGATCAAAATCGCGACTATACTCTAGAAAGCGCTTATTCTACAACTTACTCGTTTATTACTTTATCGGCGCCGGCGATTTCGAATGTTGATGCAACGAATGTAACGTTGAATTCGGCCGATGTCAGCTGGGAAACGACGACCGTTTCCACTTCAAAAATATTATTTGGCGAGTCAAATTCTTATGGTCAAGAAATAAGCGATCTTTCCTCGACTGGCACAACAAAGCATCAAGCAAAATTGTCTAATTTAAATCATTCGACTATTTATCATTTTAAAATTATCTCAATCGATATCGACGGAAACGAAATAAAGTCAGATGATTATTCTTTTGAAACTTTGCCACTACCGAAAATTGAAAGTTTTGCGATCGAACAAATTCAAGATGCTCCCACTCAAACAATTAAAGTAAAATATTCTACTAACGTCCCAACTTCCACAATTGTGAGATATTGGGCTGAATCGGTGGCCGAAAAGGAATCAACGACGATTAAACTTGTAAAAGAGCATGAAGTAAACATTTCTGATTTAGTTGATAATTCTAAATATTCAATCAGCGTTTCGGGTCGAGACAGCTTTGGTAATTTAGTGTCTGCGTCAGAAAAAACATACGAAACCCCATCGGATACACGAGCGCCGAAAATTGGTAAAATTATTTATGAGCTTCAAACGGTAGGATTGGCGGAAGGAAGCAAATTGCAAGTGGTGGCTTCTTGTGAAACCGATGAGCCATCTTCGATAACGATTGAGTACGGCGAAGGAGCGGCGGGTGAATACACTAAAAACACGATTGCCGGTCAGGAATATTTAAAAAACACAGTCGTGATTTTTTCTGGTTTGGAACCGTCGAAAGTTTATCACGCGCGAGTGGTGGCAAAAGATAAAACAGGAAATATTAGCCGATCTGAAGATAATATTATTGTAACCGGTCGTACGCAAGAAACTGTTCTGGAAGTGTTTGTGAGAGTTTTGAAAAATGTTTTTGGCTGGATGAAGATATGATGAATTTTAGCGCACAAATTTTGCAAAATCGAAATGCTCGCTTCAAAAGCGAAAGATTGCCAAAAAGTCGAATAATTTCTATTCTGGTGATGCTATTTGTGGTAACTTGTGGCGGTTATTTTTCGGTTTTTTCAAAAAGTTTTGCTCCGCAAAAAGCCAATGCGGCCTGGTATAACTCTGATTATAATTGGCAGTATCGACAAAAATTTCAAATTTCTTCATCCAGCACTCTGACTGATTACCAGGTGGACTTGGACGAACAGGAAGTAGCCAGGTGGAAAATGGACGAAGCATCGGGTAACGCTTTGGATTTATCCGGCAATTCTTTGACTGCTACCAATAGCGGCACAACCGTGGTGGAGGGGAGGTATGGTAACGCCCGAAATTTCAATGGCTCTAGCGCATATTTATATACCGCAACCGGATTACCTAATTTTCACTTAGCTAACGGCTACACAATTTCGGCTTGGATTAAGCCCTCGGCTTTGTCAGGAGGCAGGGAGATTGTTAGCCAATGGGGTGACGGTGGAGCCAGTAATGCTTCGTGGTTTTTTGGTTTAAACGGATCATATTTATATGTTGGCAATCACAATGGTTCTCTTACCTCAATCATGACTGATAATACCACGGCTTTACAAACCGACGCATGGTATTATGTGTCGGCGGTATATACTGGCGGAACATCTGGCACCAATGCCTATCTTTACGTAAACGGAAATCTCGTCAAATCAGGCACGTTATCGTCTATTCCGCAATATTCCAGAAATTACTATGTTGGAATAGGCCGAAGTCCGGTTGTAGGGACTGATAATTATTATGCTGGATTGATGGATGAGGTTCGGATTTATCGTTATGGTATGGACGCCTCGGCCGTTTCCTATCTTTATGAAAATAATATCTCTCCGAGATTAAGACAGATTTATTCCAACACTCAAGAAAGTGGGGCTGATCTACGTTTTACGACTTCGGACGGCACGACCGATATTCCCTACTGGATAGAAAATTATTCTGCCAGCGGCCAAAATGCCAAAATTTGGCTCAAAATGCCGACAGTGGCCAGCGGCACAACCGATATTTATGCTTATTATGGTAATTCTAGTGGTAGTGCAGTTTCGAGTGGGGCAAACACTTTTGAGTTTTTTGATGATTTCGAAAGTTATGTTAGCGGCTCATCGATTGATGGTCAGGGTGGCTGGACGATTAAAAGGACTGGTGGCTCCGGCGGAGTAAAAGTCCAAACGATTGATAGCCGTAAAATGATGGAATTAACTTCAACTAGCACTATGACTGCGGTTAATAATAGCAATATAGGATCAAAAACAGTAACGGCTTCGTTAGGATATGCTATCGAAACATCGGATTATACTTCAGATTACAATGAATATAACGGCACTGGCTATGGAGTAACGAGTGATTCTCAAACAAATGGAGAATGCGCATACAACGGCTATCACATGGGCTGGTATGGTTGGGCGGGGGCAAATTCAAAGCTTAGAAAATGTGTTAATGGCACAGCGACAGATATGGTTAGCATCAGTGATGTGGGGGTAAATAGCGTATATTATCGAAATTCGGTTTTCTGGATCGGCAACACACTGACGGCGTTTAGGAACGGTGTTCAGAAAATCCAAACAACCGATTCTAGTTTTAGTACTTTCAACACTATTTATATAAACCTTTACACTGGATCGACTTGGGATCATGATTGGGTGGCTGTTCGAAAAATTGCGCCGACTGCGCCGACCGTAGCATTATCTGGCTCATTTGAAAGTGACAACATTGCGCCTAACAATCCAAGCGTGATTACGGCTAAAAGCGCTGTGGGCGGCACAGTCTTGAACACGGCCACGATATACAATCATGCTAGCCCCTACTTTGAATGGCCGGCAATCGATGCCGCCGGCGGTGCTTCTGACACTGGTGCGACAATAGATTCCGGCGTAGCCGGTTATTATTCATATTTTGGCACTTCGTGCGGCGCCGGCGGCGCTGATCCAGCCACTGCCCGCGGCTTATTAGCAGAAGTCGGAGGTACGGGAGTTCATTATTCGGCAGATACAAATGTATCTTTACCGACGGCTCTTGCTACCTCTGGTAACTATTGTTTGAGAATTAAAACTGCAGACAATGCTAATAATGTTCAATCGGTTTGGGAGGCCTTTGTTTACCAATTCGATAATGCCGCTCCCAATGCGCCTTCATTTATTGCTGCCAGCCCCTCTGGCTATACCGGTACCGATTCCTTTTCTTTTTCTTGGCCGGCAGCTACCGACGGTGCGGCCACACCGGCATCAGGTTTAGCGGGTTATCAATATAAACGGGGAGACGGATCCGGTGACACTTGGTCAAGTATTATTACCGATACTTCTATTTCGTCAATCAAAAAATATCAAAACGGGGCTAATGTTTTTTATGTGCGGTCAGTTGATGCAGCAGACAATATTTCTCCAGAGACACAAACTACTTATTATTATTCAGCCGATGCGCCGTCTAAACCCACCTCTTTAGCCGTTCAAAGTAGTACCAGTGGTGCGAACGCTTTTTCATTTTCATGGGTTGCCCCATCGCACGATCGTGCAATTACTAATTATGGTTATTCAGTAAATAATTGGCCGACCCTCGCCAATATTACTTGGACTGGTTCAACCTCTGCAACACTTCCTAGCGGCCCTTATGCCACACAACTTGGCACAAACAATTTTTATCTAATTGCTCAAGATGAGGCGGGAAATTATGCTTTTGATGAAGCTAATGTTGCCCAAATATCATTTGATTGTCAGACAACCGTGCCGGCTCAACCAGCCGCTTTAACAATTTCCGATACTTCTAACCGAGTGGCCGAAATTTGGTCGCTAACGCTTAAATGGTCAGCTAACGGTTCTGACCAGAACAGTAATTTTGACCACTACACCATTGAGCGATCAGGTGATGGGATAAATTTTGCTAAGCTTGCCGACGTTACAACTGTTTCATACGTGGACAAGAACAGTCTGGTTAGCGATCACCTTTATTATTATCGAATTAGGGCTTTTGATAACGCCGGCAATTATTCGCTTTATTCGGCCGTTGCCTCGCGGGCTCCTTCGGGACGCTTTACAACTGCTCCAACGATAACTGGCCAACCAACCGCCACAGCCAAAGCGACTGAAGCAACTGTTTCTTGGCAAACGGAGAGGATTTCGGATTCGACAGTTTTCTACGGTCCATCCACGACAAGTTTAAGCATTTCAAAAGGATCAATGGATCAGACGGCTGACCATTCAGTTTTAATCACGGGTTTATCGGCCTCATCCACTTATTACTATAAAGTCAGATCGCTTGATGATCAGAAGGAATATGCCGATAGTTCAGCCGAATCCGATGTTTATTCTTTTAGAACGCTTGATTTGCCCGGCGTTGCTAACGTTCAATTTTCCAATATTACTCTGACAACGGCCGATGTTAGCTGGGAAACTTCAGTGCCAGCAACGACAGAGTTGCTCTACGGTCCTTCTATCAGCTACTCTCTGTCTTTGGCAGATGAATCAAAATCGCTTGTTACTAAGCACACTCTAAAAATTAAAGATTTAAATCATTCTTCGACTTATCACCTGAAGATTACGGGCGAAGACGCTGATGGCAATCTCGTTTCGTCCGATGATTACATTTTTGAAACACAAAAAATGCCTGTTATTTCCAGCTTGGGTTATCAAACCGAAGGATCAGGCCCTTCTCCAGCGATTGCGATCAGCTGGCGCACCAATGTGCCCACAACTTCTTCAATTGAATACTACCCTAAAGACGGGTCTGAAGTACAAGAGGAAAGCCAATCCGGCTTAGTGGTGGATCATAAAATAATCCTCAAAGATTTGAATGACGACACGATTTATAATTTTGTGGTTATGGGGACTGATCAATTTGGTAACACAGTGAGAAGCGAAAATAATACCCTGAAAACGGCCTATGATACCAGACCGCCAAAAATAGAAAATATAGTTGTCGATAGCTCAAATGTCGGCTTGGGTCGTCAGGACGAGGCCCAATTCACGGTTAGCTGTAAAACCGATGAGCCAGCCAGTATTGTAGTGGAATATGGCGAGGGCATAAAAGGGGAGCAATACACTGACAAAACAACCCCGGCGGACGGTTCTACCAAGGAGCATCTTGTAATTGTTACCGGCTTGGATCCTTCAAGACCCTATCATATTCGCATTATGGCAACCGATAAAGCGGGCAATCCGAGCTATTCATCAGATATGACTTTAATAACCGGCGAAGTGAATACCTCAATCTTCCAGCTCATCCTCAAGACCCTCTCGTTCTTATTTGGCTGGGTTAAACTTTAAGAACTATATTGATAATCGAATCTTCGTCAACCCGAAAAGTTCGAGCAATAGTTGAATTAGTTTCGATTTTATAAAAACCTTTGGAGGCAAAGACGGATAAATAACCGGATTGGTTTGTTTTGGTTTTTTTCAGAATTTGACCGCGGCTGTTAAGGATTTTAATGGAATTTGACTTAATCGGCTTGCCTCGAAAATCAATAATTTTGAAAAAAATTGTACGTGATTGAGCCGCAAGATAGAAAAAAATCAGAACACAAGTAAACAGAATCATTTTTGGCTGATAATTTAAATATTTTGCGCCGAAGATTAGAATCGCGACACCGGCAAGGCCAAGAATTAGCCAAATAATTCTAAAGCGGAAAATTAATTCGCTTGAGAGGGGATCGACAACAATTTCTTCCTTGACTTTGGCTTGAAGAATAAGGCGAGTCGGGATATTTTTTTCATCAATTTCAAATTCAACATCATTTTTTTGTTTTAGGCCAAATTCATCAATTTGAAGAGTGTATCGGTTGGCTTTTAAAAATAAATCGAACTCGCCTCTTCTGTTAGTGGCAAACCAAGTCCTCCGGTTTGTGTCTAAATTAGTTAATTTGACGCGTACAGACTCATTGGCTGGCTGATTGTGGCAGCGAACCTCACCTTTTATTTTGTATTTTCCAAAATGGATTGCGAGCGGGTTTATTTTAAGAAGAAATTTTTCAATATTGCGAAAATAATAAGAAAGCGGGAGGATTGCCATAAATAGTATCCCAACACCAAATCCAGCGGCCAAATACGCTTGGCTCAAGGAGAAAAAATACAATTCTTTTTCCATAACTAAAATTTATTATACCACCTACTTATAGACCTTTGGGATTTTTTGTGGTTCAATTAAACCCGAAAAGGAGCGATTAATAAAATTGCGAGGTAAAATGAGCTACTTAATTCCAACTGTTATTGAAAAATCTCAATTTGGCGAGCGAGCTTATGATATTTATTCTCGTTTGCTGAAAGATAGAATTATTTTTTTGGGTGGGGCGATTGACGATGACACGGCCAACATCATTATCGCCCAGTTGCTTTTTTTGGACTCACAGTCCTCGAAGGAGGATATTAAATTTTATATCAACTCCCCCGGCGGAGCAGTTACGGCAACCTTGGCAATTTATGATACAATGCGCTATCTTAAGTCTGACGTTTCAACGGTGTGCGTTGGGCAGGCGGCCTCGGGCGCGGCTATTTTGCTCTCTGGCGGTGCCAAAAGCAAACGTTTTGCTTTGCCTAATTCGAGGATAATGATTCATCAGCCGCTTGGCGGTGTCGAGGGACAAGCCACCGATATTAAAATTCACGCCGAAGAAATTCTTAAGACCAAAGACCGGCTAAATGAGATTTTGGCTAAAGCAACTGGCAAAACCAAGAAGCAGGTAGAAATTGATACCGAGAGGGATCGGTTTATGACAGCCGAGGAAGCCAAATCCTACGGGCTAATTGATAAAGTAATCATTTAGGAGAAAAATGAACATTCAAGAAATATTTGACCTCGCCATTGCCACGGGCATTGAAAATGATCCGCGCGGCAAGGGCGAAATAAGGGAAATTCTTAAAGGTATTAAAAAAGATTTCGATAATCTCCCCAAAAACAAACAGGACGAATTTGACAAAGAAAAATTCGCTAACCCCTATTCTGATTCTCGTTTTTTGTTCGGTAATCCCAAAGGCGAGGTTAAAAGAGTTTTAGTGGGTATCGATATCGGCACAGAAGAAGTTTTATTAGCGCGCGAACTCGCGCGCGACGGCAAAGAAATTGATCTAATTATTGCCCATCACCCCGAAGGTAAGGCCTTGGCTGATTTGTACGAGGTTATGGACATTCAAACGGCGGTTTTGGCTCGAGAAGGTTTGCCGGAAAATATCGGCGAAGGGATTGTTAAGGAACAACTTGAATTTATTTCCCGCCGTTTGGCGCCAGCAAATCATTATAAAGCAGTCGATGCGGCAAAATTGTTGAATATTCCGATGATAAATATTCATACACCGGCAGACAATTGCGTTTGGGAATTTGTCGACGAATATCTAAAAAGAAAAAAATATCGCACCGTGGGTGAAATTGTCGAAGCGCTTAAAAAAATTCCCGAATATAAGAAAGCGGCTGAATTAGGCGCCGGTCCAACAATTTTTGCCGGAAGCGAGAAGTCGCGCGCAGGAAAAATTATCGTTTCTGGTATGACGGGCGGAACCAGCGGCAAGGGCTCGGAAAAAATATATGAGCGAATGAGCCACTTTGGTATTGGCACAGAAATTGCCATGCACGTTGGCGAAGAAGATAGGCAAGAGGCAGTCAAACATTATGTTAATATTGTTATTGCCGGCCATATCGCCTCTGACTCCTTGGGCTTAAATATAATTATGGATAAACTGGAAAAAGCGGGCATCGAAATCATTCCCTGTTCGGGCTATATAAGGTATTCTAGAAATACGAATGTCTAGTGAAAACACAAAAAAAACAATATTAGACAAAATAATTGATCTGTTCGGTATAAAAAAGGGGGGAACAGCGGTTTCGGATTTGGCTGAAAATCCGGAAAAGTCCTATGAGATTTTATTTGAAGTTTCGCCTGAAGCAATTTTGGTTTTGGATCGAAATGGCAGAGCTCTTTTGGTGAACAAGAGATTGACAGAATGGCTGGGCTTTAATCAAAAAGAAATTATTGGCCAAACAGTTTTCGATTTTCCGTTTATCGATGAAGAAAGCCGGCGAAAAATTAAAGAGCTTCATCATAAGAGAATTTCCGGCGATAAACTTGATAGTTATGAAGTGAAATGCCAAAAAAAATCGGGTGAAGAATTCTTTGGCCGAATTACGGCCTCGCTGATACACGATCCTTCTGGCAAGGTCGCTGGCGAAATTGTTATGATTAGCGATGTTACAGCTGATGTTTTAACTAAGAGCAACGAAAAAGTTTTAGCCGAAGATCTTAAGACGCTTTCGGAGCTAGCGGTTGGCTTTGTTAAAAGCGAAGCCAAGGAAGACATGTATGAACTAATTGGCCGAGGTTTGGCTCGTCTCATGCCCAACTGTTACATCTTGGTCAATAAATATAATCCCGAAAAAGATATTGTCAAAACGGTTTTTACGGAATTTGGTAGCAAATCAACTACGGTATCTCGATTGCTGGGCAAATCAGTTGGCGGAGAATTTACTTTAGGAAAACGTGAGAGAGAAATTTTAATCTCCCAAAGCTTATATTTGGTTAAAGACGGCATTTATGGGCTGACTATGGGAAAAGTGCCAAAAGCTTTTGCACGTATGGCGGAAAAAACTTTGCAAATAAAAGAGGTTTATATTTTGGGTTTTGCCTTAGAGGACAAACTTTTTGGCAATGCGGTAGTGGCGATTAAAACCGGTCAACAACTACGCGAAGAAACAATGAAAGCATTTTTGTATCAGGCCTCGGTTGCTTTACAAAAAAGAGAAGCTGAAACAGAAGTTTTGCAATCGCGCGATGAGCTTGAAATAAAAGTAAAAGAAAGAACAGCCGCTTTGTCTGAAACGGCCCGTGATTTGGAAAAGTTTAAGTTGGCGGTGGAAAATGCTTCCGACAGTATCGTCATTACGGATCTAAAAGGCAAAGTTCTTTATGCCAATAAAGCGACGGAAGCAGTAACTGGTTTTGCACCTGAAGAAGCGGTTGGCAAAACACCGACGCTTTGGGGCTGTAAATTAAGCAACGACTTCGACCAAGAGCTGTGGCGGACAATTCGTGAGCAGAAAAAACCGTTTATCGGCGAAACCGATCATGTCAGGAAGAACGGTGAGTCGTATGTGGCTGATTTACATATCGCGCCAGTAGTGAACGCGGCGGGTGAGACAATTTTTTATGTCAGGATTGAAAGGGATATTACCAAGGCCAAAGAAATCGACAAAGTTAAAACTGAATTTGTCTCATTGGCTTCGCATCAACTTCGTACTCCCCTAACTTCGATTAACTGGTACACGGAGATGCTACTAAATAAAGTTAATTCCGGCATGGACAAAGAAAAGCTCATCCAATACGTTAAAGAAATCAGCAAAGCGAGTCAAAGAATGGTTGAATTAGTCAATGCTCTTTTAAATACCTCAAGAATTGAATTGGGAACTTTTGTTATTAATCCGCAAATGATCGATATAGAAAAACTTTGCCAAGGTGTCCTTGACGAACTCAAACCTTCCATCGAAAAGAAGAAAATAAATGTTAATTTCAGTTTTGATCAATCTATTCCCAAGCTTAAAGTTGATCAAAATTTAATGAGAATTATTTTTCAAAATCTCATTTCCAATGCCGTTAAATACACGCCCGATGAAGGGAAAGTTGAAGTAAACATCGGCTATAAAAATGAGCAGAAAAAAATTATCTTGATCAGCGTTAAGGACAATGGCTATGGCATACCGGCTCACCAGCAGGATCAAATCTTTCAAAAACTGTTTCGAGCGGATAATATAAAAAGCAAAGTGGCCGAAGGAACTGGTCTGGGGCTGTACATTGTCAAATCAATCGTGGATCACTCGGGCGGGTCGATTTCATTTCATTCAAAAGAGGGACAGGGCACAAGTTTTCTTGTTGAAATGCCTTCGAGCGGTATGGCTAAAAAAGAAGGTTCGAGGCCACTTAATTAAATTGGAAGGAGTACAAATGGATAAAAAAAGAATTCTCATTGTTGAAGACGAGGAGTCTTTACGTAATATTCTTGCCGACAAATTAAAAGAAGAAGATTTTGACGTTGATACGGCTCAAGATGGCAAACGTGGTCTGGATAAAGCTCTCAAAGATCACCCAGATTTAATGCTCATTGATGTCATGATGCCGATTATGGATGGCGTTGAAATGATTAAAAATTTGCAAAAAGATAGCTGGGGCAAGAATGCGAAAATGATGTTGCTGACAAATATGAGTGACCCGATCAAAATGGCGGAAATCACCAGCGAACTCGATGGCAATCTCACGGTTTTTGACTATTTGGTAAAGTCGGATTGGGATTTGGACAGCATTGTCAAAAAAATCAAAGACAAGTTTAAAGACTAAATAAAAGCTTCTCGAAGCTTGAATAAATAAAATTTATCGGTATATTGTTTGTGGCCGATTCTTGAATTACGGAGGTTTTTATGGATCGAATTGATGTCTGGCGAGAAGGTTCTCCTTTGGTCAAAAGCATCCTTGGGGAGGGGATGCAAGAGCATGCCGGACGGATACCTGATCTTGGCAAGTATTTCCGTCTTAGTGATCTTGTTCTGCGCTGTATGGACGGGAGAACGCCGGGCGGGGTGCATCTAGCTGGCTCTGGTATCTTACTGGGGCTAAAAGGAGCGGCCGAGTTTGCGAAATCGGTGGAAAAGCAACGCGGCAGCAAGCTGGAGGCCGTGACTTACCACCGCGACTGTGGCGCGGCGGCCGATTTCGTCAAGGGGCGCGGCCAAGGCGAAGATCCTCTGGTTGCGGCCAAGACCTTCGCCGAGCAGTTCGGGGAGATGATTGATTGTGAGGTATTCGAAGCCGAAAATACCCACAGCTTCCACCCTGAACGGGCCATCTACTACGATGGCACTGGCACGTTCGACTGGAGCCGAGGTAAGAGATTTCCGCGAGGGTTTGTCATCTCGCGCGCTTACCTTGGCTTTGACGTCACATATGCCAAGCTGGAGTTGGCAACGGCTCTGAAGATTGCTCTCACACCTCATAACGAGGGTGGCCATGGCTTTGGTGAGATGTTCACCAGCGACCAGCCGCTTTTGGTAGCGGCGATTGGTTGCAACAGGACCGACCTGGCGAAGATTATGGCAGAAGCGGCCGATACTATCGGTATGCTTGACCAAGCTGATCGCTCCAGAGTGGTCCTCGATGGCTTTATTCGGCCGAAAGACCGCTAGTTTATTCGAGACGGTTCAGGGGCAGGGAAGATTCCTGCCCCAAAAGATTTGTCTTACTGGTGTTGACATAAACCCTAGGTTTATGGTAACTTATCCTTTGGAGGCGAAGTTGGCTCATAGTTTTTGACATAAGGAGACATACTTCAAAAAGCAGGATCCAAGCTCTGCTTGGATTTTTTGTTCCGCTTTCGATAATATCTACCGACGAAGTCGGTGAATAAAATGGGAAGCGGAACACCCTCGAAACGAAATCTATTTGCAAATTTCTATGATTAGAATATTGCAAAAGATTAAGCAAAACGGAGCCCACTTCTGAAATTTGACAAATTGGTTTCTGAAGGTTTGACAAAACCAGATGAGAAGCGCTTCCAGCTATGCTTTGCATAGTTGGCAGAAGGCGCTATATAAAATTTCTGCCAGTCAATTCAAAAGATTGAGTCACAAACTATTATATTGAGAGTTTGATCCTGGCTCAGGATGAACGCTGGCGGCGTACCTAAAACATGCAAGTCGTACACTTGTAAAAGTGTGGCGAACGGGTGAGTAACGCGTGGGAACCTGCCATCGAGAAGGACATACCCGGTCGAAAGATCGGCTAATATCCTATAGTCTGGCAACTGATCCATGAACATAATTTTAAAATTACGTTTATAGATCAGTTGTTAGTAAAGGAGTAATCCGCTCGATGAGGGGCCTGCGTCCTATCAGCTAGTTGGTGGGGTAAATGCCTACCAAGGCAATGACGGGTAGCTGGTCTTAGAGGATGATCAGCCACAATGGCACTGAGACACGGGCCATACACCTACGGGTGGCAGCAGTTAGGAATCGTACACAATGGGCGAAAGCCTGATGTCGTGACGCCGCGTGAAGGATGAAGGTTCTCGGATTGTAAACTTCTTTTGTTTCGGAAAATTATGATTGTACGAAACGAATAAGCATCGGCTAACTACGTGCCAGAAGCCTCGGTAATACGTAGGATGCGAGCGTTATCCGGAATTATTGGGCGTAAAGAGCGCGTAGGCGGTTTTGAAAGTCTGACCTTAAAGCACGGGGCCCAACCCCGGTGTCGGGTCGGAAACTTCATAACTTGAATACTTGCAGGGGCATGCGGAATCTACGGTGTAGGGGTAAAATCCATTGATATCGTAGAGAACACCAATGGCGAAGGCAGCATGCTAGGCAGTTATTGACGCTGAGGCGCGAAAGCGTGGGGAGCGAACGGGATTAGATACCCCGGTAGTCCACGCCGTAAACGATGCGAACTAGGTATTGGGATTATCGACCGTCCTTGTACCGAAGCTAACGCGTTAAGTTCGCCGCCTGGGGAGTACGAGCGCAAGCTTAAAACTCAAAGGAATTGGCGGGGGCTCGCACAAGCGGTGGAACATGGGGTTTAATTCGTCAGCAAGCGGAGCACCTCACCAAGGTTTGACATCTACGGAACCCTCTAGAAATAGAGGGGTGCCCGCAAGGGAGCCGTAAGACAGGTGCTGCACGGTCGTCGTCAGCTCGTGGCATGAGCTGTTCCGTTAAGTCGGGAAACGAGCGCAACCCTTATCGTATGTTAAATTTCTCATACGAGACTGCCCTCGCAAGAGGGAGGAAGGTGGGGATGACGTCAGATCAGCGTGGCCTTTATACCTTGGGCGACACCCGTGTTACAATGGCTATTACAAAGGGTTGCAATACCGCGAGGTGGAGCTAATCCCCAAAAATAGTCCAAGTTCGGATTGCAGTCTGCAACTCGACTGCATGAAGCCGGAATCGCTAGTAACCGTAGATCAGACACGCTACGGTGAATACGTTCTCGAGCCTTGCACACAAATGTAAAGACGCATGGCAGTTTGATAGGCCAAGTCGTGACCATCTTCGTTTATTCGGAGAAGGAAATCGACTCCTCTGGTACGCCACCAGAGCTGTAGCTTAAAGCAGGTCCAACCTCGTGAGAGATGGACTAGAGGGCTAAATGGCAATCTGCAGCGGGCAGGCGAAAACCTGTATTGACCTATGTTAGGCGGTTGTGGCCTAGGGAAAATACAATTAAAAGGTTGCTCGATGTAGAAAATGGTCTTTCAAATGATCCATGGAGATCTTGCCTATGACAACGCACAAGAGTTATTCAACTCTTACAAGGGCAAGAAGTCAGCCTGTTCATAGTAGCGCTGTGATACAATGGTAATACCATGACGCAGCGTCGAAGGGACAGACCTAAGATTTTGTCGCCGGATTATCTAGTCGGCTTAACCGACGGCGAAGGTTGCTTTTATGTCAACATTCGTCCGCCGCGATCAAAAAATGGTTCGCCACAGGTAGAATTGCATTTCTATCTTAAGTTAAGAGGCGATCATTTAGATCTTCTAAAGAAGGTCCAGAAAAGTTTTGGTTGCGGAGCGGTTTATCGCCAAGTCGAAAAACGAGCAAATCATAGCGAATGCTATCGATTTGAAATAAACTCGTGTCAAGATATATCCAGTGTACTAATCCCGTTTTTCTCATCCAATCCTTTGCAAGGTCCAAAATCGAAAGATTTTAGGATCTTTAAGGAGATTGCTGCTCTCGTTTACCAAAAGGAAAACGAAAATGCAGCTGGATTGAGTAAAATAAAACGGCTGAAAGAAAAAATGAATCTTGGGGCCCGCCGAGTGTGGAAAATCCGCTTGCTCGGTGGCAACGTGAAGTAGCGTTAACTATCACAATCCGCCCGTCAAGGCAGGAAAGCCGGTAACGCCCGAATTCCGACGATTGTCGGGACACGGCGGGATCGGTGATCAGGCCTAAGTCGTAAATCAGTTGCGACCTATCAGAGTAATTTGATAGAAAAACTCGACTGTATCGGTGAACACCCTTATAATAAAAATATGAGGACAATACCGAGGGAAGTCTCTCGATGTGGCGATCGAGATGACCCCGTAGAGACTACACGTCGACTCCTGATAAAAGCCAAAAAGAGCGAATTAGAAGCATACCTTCAAGGAGCTCTCCATGATGCGATAGAAACTATTGGCGTTTCTTCGTTAGCCGTGAGTCGCATAGAGAATTCATGAGGTTGATATATTCATTTCATCCTCGAAAAATGCGACAAATGGATGTCAGGAAGAAGATATAGTCCATGCCTGTTGGTAACAATGGGAAAAACATGAACAAGGTATCCGTAGGGGAATCTGCGGATGGATCACCTCCTTTCTAGGGAGTTATCCCGATGTAAATCGGGAGAACGGTTGATCTTCGATTTTTATCGGAGAACCTCGTCTGGTTTTGTCAGGCCTTAAAACAAGAAGCCGCTAAAAGCGGTTTTTTGTTTTAAATAAGTCATGTGATCTGCTAAAATAGTATTGACAGATAAGGAGGGCAGACATAGAAAACCAAGAGCTTGCGCTTTCAAACAAGGCCAAAAGTCTTTGGGCGGTTAAGAATTTGCCAATTCTCTCGGCTTTGGCCTATTGGTGGTATGCTTATAAACCCAAGGAACTACTTGAGATTTATTTAAAATTAAATCGAAAAGCGCTGAACTTTTTTTCGCTTGATCTTTTGGTGAGAACGCTTTTTCAACCGTGGAAAAGAGACGAAATCGATATGTCGAATTTATCATTGCAAGATCGTTTGAGGGTCTTGCTTATGAATTTGGTTTCGCGGTTGGTTGGCGCGACTGTTCGGGGCGGCACGATTTTAGCCGGCTTGCTAATTTTGGCGGGGTTATTCGTTGGTTTTGCCGCCGGCATGTTGGTTTTTATTTTGCTTCCTTTTATTTCGATTTATTTAATTATTTCGTCTCTTTTGAGGATCTGATATGGCAGATTTCAACCTTCTTTCGTCAAAAAACTGCGCCAAGATAAAAAAAGGAAAATTTTATCGCGGCCAAATTTTTCGGGTGATTTTTTATATATCTGTTGCTGTGATTATTTTCTGTGTCTTGCTATTAATTTTTGATTCACAAGCTTTTTACTCGCCTTCGCTAGCATTTGATTTTTTCGAAATTATTTTAGCTCTAGCTTTGCCAATGCCTTTTTTGGATCGTTTTTTGGTTTGGTATTATTCGCCCGAACCCAATATCGAATCTGATAATATCGCCGAAAGTTTATCGCGCGAAATGTGCGAAACGGCCATTGACGCATGGAATTTCGCTCAAACAGAAAAATTTGCCACCCTGGAACCAATTATTTTTTTAGCTTCTTATGAAAAAAACCATGACGGAAAATATATGCTTTTGCGCTGCGGTTTTGGTTTGGAAAAAGACGTTTCCGGCCTAATCGCTGACGCTGTTTCGCGAATTGCAAAGACGAGTGAATCGGCCACGCTTGCTGTTTCAGCTAATTTATTGGAGGTAATGCAGTCAGCCAAAGAAAACGCTTTGGCAAATAAAAGGTCAGAAATTTCCTCGGGAGATATTTTAGTTGGACTGATTCAAAAAAGCGATGTTTTTAAACAAATTATGTTTGAAATAAAAATGGAGGAAGCCGATATCAAAGAGGTTGTGGAATGGCACGAAATGCTAAAATCTCATACCGAAAAGCAAAACCTTCCATTCTGGGACAAAGATTCTGCGGGCGGCATTGGCCGTGATTGGAGCTATGGTTATACACCGGTTTTGAACCAATTCGCAAAAAACCTAAATGATGAAGTAGAATTTGCTGGCAAAGTGAACGTGTACGGTCGTACAAATGAAATTGACGAAATCGAAAGAGTCTTGTCCAAGTCAACCCAAAATAATGTTTTACTCATCGGCGAACCCGGCATAGGTAAAAAAACGATCGTGAAAGGATTTGTCGAAAGAGTTATAAAAGGGAAAACTTTGCCTTCTTTGCGATACATGCAAATTTTTCAAGTGGACACTGGGGCGCTTTTGTCTGGCTCAAGCCAATCAGGCGAAGTGGCGTTAAGAATTAAGCAGATTTTTAACGAAGCGGCTCGAGCAGGAAATATAATTCTCTTTTTTGATAATTTTCACGCTCTTGTTTCTAAACAAGAAGGGGTTGGCCAAGTTGACACTTCCGAGGTTATTTTGCCTTATCTAAACGGCGCAATTAAGGTTATTGGGGCGACAACTTTAGATAATTTTCACAAAAATGTTGAAGCTAGCCCAGCGATTTCAGCCGCAATGAACAGGGTGATGGTTAAAGAACCGAATCAGGCGGAAACGGTGCAGGTTTTGGAAGAAATGGTGCCTTATACGGAATACCGTAACGGTGTTTTTTGGCCTTTTCAATCACTGCGCGAAGCAACTAGAGTCGCTGATCGCTATATTCACAACGTCCCATTTCCACAAAAAGCGATCGAAATTGTTGATGAAGCATCAGTTGAAGTAGCCAAGGCGGGCAAGAAGATTGTTTTTGCTGCCGACATAGACAGTATGGTTTCAAGAAAATTAGAAGTACCGGTGTCACAAGCAGAGGGTGAAGAAGCCAAAAAACTTCTCGATCTAGAAAAGTTCTTGCACGAACGTGTAATTGGTCAAGACGATGCTATCCGAGCTATTTCCAGCGCAATGCGAAGAGCGAGAGCGGGCGTGCAATCAAAGGATCGGCCCATTGGCGTCTTTCTTTTCTTAGGACCAACTGGAGTTGGTAAAACCGAAACCTCGAAGGCCCTGGCCGAATCTTACTTTGGTGATGAAAAAAATATGGTTAGGGTAGATATGAGCGAATATCAGGAGCAAAGCTCGATTTATCGAATGATTGGTTCGCCACCCGCTGCCGGCTCTGAAGGCGAAAAAGGGCAGTTAACTACGGCAATCATGGACAATCCATTTTCGCTTGTTCTTTTGGACGAAATTGAAAAAGCTCATAAAGATATTTTAACTTTATTCTTACAAGTTTTTGATGACGGGCGGCTAACGGACGGAACTGGACGTGTCATTGATTTCACCAACACAATTATTATTGCTACTTCAAATGCTGGAAGCGAACTTATTCGCGAAAAAGTCTTGCTAAATGTCGATAATGAAAATTTGAAAAAAGAACTCTTAGATTATTTGCAAAAAAATGCTGTTTTCAGGCCGGAATTTCTAAATAGATTTGATGAGGTGGTCGCTTTTCATCCGTTATCGCAGGAACAAATTCAACAAGTGGCGCAACTAATGCTCAAAAGCTTGGCCAAGAGAATGTTGGAAAAGGAGATTACGGTTGAATTTACTGGCGAGGCGGTAACTAAATTAGCCCAAATCGGCTTTGATCCGGTTTATGGCGCCAGGCCGATGAGAAGAGCGATACAGGATAAAGTTGAGAATCTTTTAGCAAATAAATTGCTTTCCGGCGAGATCCAAAGGGGCGCAAAGATTGTTATCAACGAACAAGACATTGCTTAATCTTTTATTTGTCAGGTAAAATGAATTTGGGTTCAAGGTTGAATAAATAAGCATTTTTTGCTAAACTTTTGCTTAGCTTTTTAAAGTCAGATGTTTGGGTTTAAAAAGAAAAAGAGTGCTTGAAAAAGATACTTATTCGGGCAAAGCTGCCGTTGGTTAGAGCGCGTCAGGCGATAATGACGCGCCGCAAGAGTGGAGCTTGCGGCTATACCTTGCAACTTTAAAATTTGCGTCTTGTGTTTATAGATATTACGGGCATATAGCTCAGTTGGTTAGAGCGCGTCACTGATAATGACGCGCCGCAAGAGTGGAGCTTGCGGCTATACCTTGCAACTTTAAAATTTGCGTCTTGTGTTTATAGATATTACGGGCATATAGCTCAGTTGGTTAGAGCGCGTCACTGATAATGACGAGGTCCCAGGTTCGAGTCCTGGTATGCCCACCAGCAAATTTTAATAAAATAATCCCAGGTTCGAGTCCTGGTATGCCCACCAAACTTCGCTCTGATTAATACATCAGAGCTTCGCTTGGCAGGCCAAACTTCCTCATCACAACACGCTAGAGCTTCGCTTGGCAGGCCAAACTTCCTTTACAATAAATTGTAGCTTCGCTTGGCAGGCCAAACTTCCTCATCACAACACGCTAGGGTTTCGCTTGG
>CAZOJE010000005.1:0-1647 GCA_964580065.1 uncultured Candidatus Saccharibacteria bacterium | reverse complement strand
AGCTTCGCTTGGCAGGCCAAACTTCCTCATCACAACACGCTAGGGTTTCGCTTGGCAAGCTATTTTATAAAATAAGAAAATAAGTTTGTATGCGTTATTGTTACTTGCTTAAAAATTCAATCGGCAACGATTGATTTTTTTGGTTTGAAAGAATAGATTTGTGATAGACGGCTGCACACCAAGGAGGTGCTGACGTTGAATGGTAGAGAGTTTAATTTATTCGAGTTCTTTGAACAGAGGGCGGAAAGGCAGAAAAGAGTTCAATCTGTGAGCGTCTGTCTTACAGACCTAGCCAAGTTGGGGTTTGACTCCCCAATGGTCTGGAACGGGTTCCGACTTCGCGAACTCTTGTCTCACGCCGAGGAGGTTGAGGGGATGGTCAAGAAGGTGATGGCTGGTGAGGACGTTCGCGCCAAGGCCATCAAAAGAGGACCGTTTCCTCTTGACAAGGTCGAGGAGACTACGCGTAAAATCCTTGACCTGTCCGGCGTTGACGCCACAAAGGTCACGGCCGGAAAGTTCAACGCTGTGGCTAATTGCGTCGTGGCTCATGCCACAGAGCTGTTCAATTTCAAGAGCGGCTGGATGACGCTTGAAGAATACAAGGCCGACAGCGAAGAGGTGTTGGCCAAGGTAAAGAAGTTGAAAGAGATGTATCCAAGGGGCTAACAAACCCCGCAGGGGGCTTCCGAAACACGTTTCGGAAGCCCCTCTTCTTTTGATAAGCAATTTTGTTTATGCTAACCTTCTTAATTAATGGAAGAAAAAAAATCAAAGACTGTTGGAATTATCGCTCCATCAAGACCAATTTACTCACGTCAAAAGGAGTTGATGTATGGTTTGGAAATTTTAAAAAGTTGGGGAGTCAATATAATCCTCTCAAAGAATTTAGAAGCGCATGATTATTATTCTGCCGGTACCCCGCAACAAAGAGCGTCTGATGTCAACGAAATTTTTGCTGATAAAAATATAAATACTGTAATTTGTGCAACAGGAGGCGTCACCTCAAATCAGATTTTGGACCTGATTGATTTCGAAAAGATATCCGATAATAGTAAACCTATTATCGGATATAGCGACAATACAAATCTTTTGCTCGCAATTTATAAAATGAGTGGTATCCAAACTTATTATGGACCTGATGTTTGCGAGCTGTACAACCAAAATCAGGTAGCGCTTGAATCATACAAGAACTTTTTGCTGAACTCTAACTTAGAATTGCCGCTAGAGTTCATAACAATCAAAAAAGGAAAAGGAACAGGCAAGCTAACAGGCGGGAATTTATTTGCAATCTGCGGTTTATTGTCCAGCAAATATATGCCCGAACTTGCTGGAGAAATTCTGTTTTGGGAAGACTGCGGAATGTCACCGGCGCATATTGATTTTCATCTGAATCAACTTAAGCTGTCCGGCAAGCTCGATAATTTATCCGGAATGGTTATTGGCCACTTAGAAGACTGTATTGATAAAAAATACCCGCAGGACAATAAACCAGTAGAAGAGATTGTGGACAATGTACTCAAGGAGTATGATTTTCCCGTGATTCAGGTAAATTATTTCGGTCATGAAATTAGCAACTTTCAAATTATGCCTATAGGCGCGGAATGCATTATTGATACAGAAGCCCATGTTTTTAAGTTAACTCAA